>CAZOQK010000068.1:0-10552 GCA_964581735.1 uncultured Halobacteriales archaeon
TCCACGACGTGCCCGACGAGCTCGATAGGGAAGTCGCCGAAATCAAACTCGAGGCGGAAGGCGTTGCCTTCGACGACCTGACCGAGACCCAGGCCGAATACATGGACTCATGGCAACACGGGACCTGAAGAGTTTAGTGGGCCGGTGACCAACCCTGTCGCGTATGCACCGTGTCCCCGCGGGCGATGCCGGGATACCCGCCCTCGGTGTCGGTACCTTCCAGCTCTCCAGGGCCCAGGCACGCGAAACAGTCGAGACCGCACTCGAGGTGGGCTACCGTCACGTCGACACCGCCGAGTACTACGAGAACGAGCGCGGCGTCGGCGAGGGTATCGAACGGAGTCCGGTCGACCGCGATGAGGTGTTTTTGACGACGAAGGTGTGGCGGTCGAACCTCTCGTCGGGTGACGTTCGCCCTGCCGTCGAGGCCAGCCTCGACCGTCTCGGCGTCGACCACGTCGATTTGCTGTTGGTTCACTGGCCCCACCCGCGGGTCCCCGTCGCCGAGACGCTGTCTGCGATGGAACGCCTCCGGGAGGACGGACTGGTCGAGCACATCGGCGTCAGCAACTTCACGCGCTCGCAGCTGGAAGACGCGATGGCCGTCGCCGACGCGCCGATTGTCACCGACCAGGTGCTGTATCATCCGTTCAAGGACCAGCGGAACCTCCGCGAGTACTGCGCCACGGAGGGCGTGGCGCTGACCGCATACAGCCCGCTGGCACAGGGTGCCGTCGTGGGCAACGCTGAACTCGCGGCTATCGGCGAGCGCTACGACAAGACCGCGCCGCAGGTGGCGTTGCGCTGGCTTGTCCAGCAGGAGGCGGTGGTCGCGATTCCGCGCTCAAAGAGCAGGGAACACCTCGCGGACAATCTCGCAGTTTTCGATTTCGAGCTCACCGACGAGGAGATGGCACACATCGACGGCCTGACCGGCGGGCTGAAGACCCGCGTTGGGAACGTCCTACCGTCCCTGATGCGGTCGTTCCCACTTTAGAAGTCCGACAGCGCAGTCTGGTTTTGCTTCAGCGAGTGGGCCTCGACGCCAAGCCGTGAGCGGATTTCCGTTGCTAGCCGGTCGGTGTTGCCGTGTGTTGTGTAGACGACCTCGGGGTCGACCCGCTTGACCACGCTGAGCAGTTCCTCGAAATCACAGTGGTCCGACAGCGGGAACGTGCGGTCGTATCCGCCCGCGAACCGGTAACTCGAATCGAGGGCCCACCCCGACAGGGCCGCCTTCTTCGCGCCGGTTTCCTTGACGATGTTGTCAACGAAGGAGAGGCGGTTGGTCTGGGCCGGCAACACGAGCGCGTCGTCGGGCCCGAGGCCGACAGCGCTCGTGTAGCGGTCGGCCGGAAAGTCGAGGTCAAGCGCCGCCGCAATCGGTTTGTTCAGGTTCCGGATTGCCTCGGTGACAAACACGCGCTCGCGGCCGCTGTCCCCGAGCAACAGTTGGACCTCCTGGGCGCGCCCAAGCGAGTACGCGAAGACGATGACGGGGGCGTCGGTGTCGGCCAGCCACGCCTGAAACTCGGTGACGACCTCGGGCCGGGGCGGAAAGACGTAGTCGGGGTCGCCGTAGGTCGCCTCCATCACGAGGACATCCGCCTCGGGCGGGCCGAAGCCGGTGAGCGCCCAGCGGGTGCGCGTGCTGATGTCGCCGGTGTAGAGGTAGGTCCGGTCGGCGTCCTCGACGAGCGCGGCCCGGGAGCCGGGAACGTGGCCGGCGTCGACCAGCGTGATGCGGTCGTCGACGGTCGTCTCGGGGACGGTGTCGCGCCGGACGGCAGCGAGGTCACGGGTGAGGGCCGACCACACGACGGCGTCGGGAGGGTCGTCGTAGAGGTGGTCGCCGTGGGCGTGGCTCACGACGGTGATGTCGCCGTCGGGGGCGCTGGCGTCACAGACGACCGTCTCGCCGGTCGCGAGGTCGAGTTCGATGCCGTCGGTGTGTCGGACCGAGCGGGACACACTCACAGTAGGGGGCGGGTATCCAAAACGCTGTGGCTCAAAACTCCGCGAGTGGCTTCTCCCGGGCCGACTCGCGAACGTCCTCGTAAACGCCCTCACCCCACGCACGGAGCTTCTCGTCCTCGCTCTCGACGAGCGCCCGGGGGAACCCCTCGTCGTCCTCGACGCCGACCTGGACGAGCCCGTCGCCGGAGAGGCCGAGATAAAACGGTGCCGGCTCGTCAGCGACGAAGACGGTCATGCCGTCGGCGGCAATCTGTGTCCGGAGCGCGTCGGCGAAGTCGTCGCCCTCGATGGTCCCTTCCATGCCAGGTGAGACGAGCAGTTCGACGGTGAGTTCGCCGGCGACGGCCGGTTCCTCGATGGTCCTGACCATCTGGAGGTCGATAGAGGGCAGGAGCATTCGGAACCGGGATGTATCCTGCACGGCGGTGGCGTGTTTCCGCGAGGGTGCGTAGGGGTCAGGGTCCGTCGATGCCGTAATGTCGGCCCCGCGGAACTGCTCGATGTCGATATCGTACTCGGCGTAGGGGAACCACTCGATGACCGTCGCGAGTTCGTCTGTCGCCTGCACGGTGTCGACCAGGGTGTCGAGGCCGTCGGCGACGATACGGCCCTGTGGCGTCAGTCGGTACCGGTCGCCCTCGCGTTCGACCCAGCCACGCTTGGCCAGCGCCGAGAGCGCACGCGTCACCGTCGACCGCGAACTCGACAGTTCCTCCCGGAACTCCCGCTGTGTCGTGGGACCGTCGGCGAGCAGCTGTGTCAGTATCCCCACTCGCGACTCCGAGCGTGTGAGAAACGAAATCTGTCCGATGGCCTCGGACTCGTCTGCCATTCAGCTACAGGGTTGGCTGTTCAGGGCAAATAGTTGCCGCCCGGGAACTCCATCACTCATTGGGAGACAAACACTACTGGCTATCGTACAGCGACTCGACGCGCGCCAGGCTGTCGACTTCGGCCAGTCCCACGTCGTCGCGGAACCCCTCGAACCGCGGGAACCGAAGCGCGTACCCCGAATCATACTCCGTCGACTCCTGTATCTCCTCGTAGGCCACCTCCACGACTTCCGAGGGGTCGAGACGAACTTCACGGCCGCCCTCCTCGACGATAGTCGCCTCCAGTCGCTCGGTCAGCTCAGCCAGCTGCTCGTCGGTAAAACCCGTCGAGAGCCGCCCGAGTTCACGGAACTGGCCGTCTGCGTCCCGACACGCGAGGTAGAGCCGTCCGAGGTTGTTCGACCGCCGGCCCTCGCTCCATTTCGCCCGCGTAATCGTCAGGTCCAGTGTCTCCATGACCGGCTTGATTTTCAGCATGTACCCCACCCGTTTGCCGGGCTGGTACGTCGCAGTCGGGTTCTTCACCATCACACCCTCGTGGCCCGCCGCCAGCGCGTCCTCGTAAAACGACCGGGCGACATCGGGGTCGCCGGTCCGGCAGTTCGGCATCCGTTCGAGCTCGCGGTCGGTCACCGATAGAACGGCTTCCAGCCGGTCGACGCGCTCGGCCAGCGTCCGTTCGAGGAGCGTCTCGCCGCCGACGGCAAGCAGGTCGAACGCGTAACAGACGATCGGCACTTCCTCGATTAGCTGCTGGACATCGTACTTGCGCTTGATGCGCCGGGAGAGTTGCTGGAAGGGAACCGGGTCACCGGTCTCGGGGTCGTACCCGAGTACCTCACACTCGACGACGAAGGAGTCGGCGTCGATACCCGCCTCGACTGCCGCGACCACGTCGGGGAACTGGTGGGTCACGTCCTCCAGTCGCCTGGTGAACACACGGGTCTCCTCGGGCGTGGCGTGGACCTGCGCCCGGAAACCATCGATTTTGTACTCCACGAGCGGCTCGATGCCTTCGTGGGTATCTTCAGCCGCGTCGGTCTCGTCGTCTGTGAACGCCGGCAGAGTGGTCACCGCCTCCGGGCCAGCACTATCGCCGCTCTTGCCATCCTCGGCACCGGCCTCACGCAGGGCTGTTTCGATGTCCTCGGCCTTTTCAGCGAGCATGACCTGCACCGGGCGGTGGACGGCGAGTTCGAGGGCGTCAAGTCCATCCCGTCCCCCGTCAGCGGCGGTCTGGGCGACCAGACCCGCGTCGTTGGTCACCTGCAACGCCCGCTCGACAGTGTCTGGTCCGGCCTCGTCGAGAAACGTCTGCGCGATGGCGTCCCGAATCGTCCCCTCGCCGATGCCAAGCCGGAGGTGACCGAGCGCGGTGCGGACGACGTAGCGAGCCTCATCGGGGTCGGCATCCGAGAGTAGGCCGGCGATTTCACCGACGCGGCGGCCCTCGCTGCCCGATCCCTCGATGTCGGCAAGCGACTGGAAGGTGTCGTAGACGCGCTCGACAGTCAGCGGTTTGCTGAGCAGGGTCTGCTGGACCTGTCCCTCGACGGCGCGGGCGGCGGCATCCCCGAGGTCGCCGGTGTCGCGCCAGTCGGCCTCGATATCATCGGTGTCGACGCCGGTTGCCCGTGCGGTGGCCTCGGTCGCCAGGCTGGAGGAGACGCCCAAATCCGCGGAATCCCACGCCGCGAAGACGGTCCCGCGGAGGAGGCGGACGAGCATCGGCAGGTCCTCACGGGACGTTTCGGCGAGCGTCTCGGCGACGATATCGGTCTTTTCAAGCGTCGACTGGGTGGCCCCAAGACGGTCGTAGACGGCCACCAGCGCGGCGTACTCCATCGGGCGGATTGTAGGGACGGACCGGTATAAAATCGGTCACTCCCGCCGGAGCGCGTCGATGGGGTCGACACTGGCGGCCCGCCAGGCCGGGTAGAGGCCGGCGACGACGCCCACCAAGATGCCGACAGCGATGGCGACAGCGAACCACTGCGGGGCCAGCGTCAGCGGAATCTCCGCGTACGTCGTGGCAGCCCACCCGCCAAGGAGGCCGACCGGCACGGCGATAGTCGCGCCGAGTACGCCCAGCAGACTCGACTCCGCCAGAAAGAGCACGAGCACGTCACGGTTGCGCGCGCCGATGGCTTTCATGATGCCGATTTCGCGGGTCCGCTCGGTGACGCTGACCAACATGATGTTGGCGATGCCGATGGCACCGACCAGCAGGGAGATAAGCGCCAATCCGGTGACGAATCGGGTGAGCCGGTTGACCAGCTCTTCGAGGCTGTCCGCGATATCACCGCCGGTCTGGGCGGTCAGTTCGTACTCCGGCGGCTGGAGTTTGGCGGCGTCGGAGTCGGGGAAGTGGGCCTCGATGCGGTCCTGTGTGGAGGTGAGCTGTGCGGGGTTGGCGACGACGGTCACCTGCGGGTAGGCCCGTTCCTCAGTCCCCCGCGATGTCTCGACGGTCGTATCGTAGTAGGGGTCGGTCGGAAGATAAAAGCGGGGCTGGTTCGAGAACGTCTCGAAGGGGAGCTGTGCGCCGGTGCGGTTGACGACGCCGACGACAGTCAGCGACCGCGTCCCGACGGAGCGAAAGGAGACGTTGAGCCGGTCGCCGACAGTGAGGTTCCCGCCGAACAGCCGGGTGGCCTGCTCGT
This sequence comes from uncultured Halobacteriales archaeon, assembly GCA_964581735.1. Taxonomy (GTDB): domain Archaea; phylum Halobacteriota; class Halobacteria; order Halobacteriales; family Haloarculaceae; genus Salinibaculum. Next base: position 5,474 of record CAZOQK010000068.1, read on the forward strand.
TGAGCACGATTTCGTCTTGGCCCGCAGCGAACCCGGTGCCGTTCAGGAACGTCCCGCCGTCGAAGGCTGCCGGCGTCGTCGCCGTCACCGTCCCCTGTGCGATGGTCCGATTGCCGTACCCGACGGTGCTCACCGCTACCTGTCCCTGTGGAATGGCGCTCTCAACCCCCTCGAGACCCCGGACGGTCTCGATGTCAGTTTCAGTGAAGACGGGGCGGAATCCGGCGGGCGGGCCGCCACTGTCCTCTGCAGAAGAGAGGAGGTAGATGTTGTTCGCCGAGGAGTCGTCGATTTGACCGACCACGTCCGCCCGCAGGCTCGCCCCGAAGGTGACGAAGGTGACGACAGCGGCGATGCCGATGACGATACCCAGGACAGTGAGCGCCGACCGAAGTTTGTGGCCGCGCAGCGACCGTGTCGCCAGCCGGACAGTTTCGCGTGCGTCCATCACTCACCCTCCCCGTCGTCGGGTGTCTCGGTCGCCGTCTCCTCGGCCTCGCCGAGTTCCTCGATGTCCTCGATGATGCCGTCGCGGACGTGGACGATGCGGTCCGCGTGTTCGGCGATGTAGCGTTCGTGCGTGACCAGCAGGATGGTCCGTCCCTCCTCGTTGAGGCCGTCGAGGATGTCCATCACCCGCGCCCCTGTCTCGGTGTCGACGTTGCCGGTGGGTTCATCGGCGAGCAGGAGGGCGGGCTCGGCCGCGAGCGCGCGGGCGATGGCGACCCGCTGGCGCTGCCCCCCGGACAGTTCCGGCGGGCGGTGGTCCAGTCGGTCGCCAAGCCCCACCGATTCGAGGAGTTCACGGGCGCGCTCATCGCGCCCGGCCCGGTCAACCCCCTGAAAGACCAGCGGAAGCGCGACGTTCTCGCGGGCGGTCAGCCGAGGCATCAGATTAAACGTCTGGAAGACAAATCCAATGTCCCGTCCGCGAACGCTGGCCCGGCCGGGCTCCGAGAGCGTCCCGAGGTCCTGTCCGTTGACGGAGACGGTCCCGCTGGTGGGGGTATCCAGCCCGCCGACGAGGTTCAACAGCGTGCTCTTACCCGACCCGCTTGGCCCCATGACAGCGGTGTAGGAGCCACGTGGCAGCGACAGCGACACGTCGTCAAGGGCGGTGACGGTGCCCCCGAGGTCGTACGTCTTCGTGATGTGCGAGAGCGACACGACCGTATCCGCGACGGCGTCGTCCGACACCTTCTGTGACACACTCGGGTTAGGGTCTCGATCATCAAATACGGTGCGTTTGCTGGAACGGTGCTGTGGAGCGCCCACCAGTGAGAACGGCAAGAAGGCCCTGGGTATCTGGATTTCTCAGTCTACGGAGGTGGGACGTCCGTGCTGTTTCGAACACCACTCGCCCCGACAGTCGCTGTCAGGACAGACGCTCCCCATCGCGGACCGTCGTTTTATGTCACTCCGCCGGTGAGATACCGCCAATGTCGAACGCGAAGGGCGACCGGATGGAGCGGGAGTTGGTGAACAAACTCGACGACGCTGGCTTCGCGGTGATGCGTGCCCCGGCGAGCGGCAGCGCCACCGAGCGGGACCTGCCGGACGTGCTCGCGGGCAACGGCGAGAAGTTCTACGCCATCGAGGCCAAGTCCTCCTCGGGGGACCCCATCTATCTCGACGCCGAGGAAATCGAGTCGCTCCTCTTTTTTTCCCGCAATTTCGGCGCTCGCGGCCGCGTCGGCGTGCGCTTCGACCGCGAGGACTGGTACTTTTTTCACCCCGATGACCTCTACACGACAGATGGTGGGAACTACCGAGTCAAGAAAGAAACCGCACTCCGAGACGGTACCGACTTCAATGAACTGACCGGCGACTCCAAGCGGACGAACCTCGGCGAATTCTGACGCCACCACTTTGACGCCGGCGGCCCTCGGCCCGGCTGTGTGCGCTGTCACGTTCGCCGAACTGACCGGCCCGAACGGCATCAACTACCGGACAGTTCCCGACCCCGAGCCGGGGCCGGACGAGGCCATCGTCAACGTAGTGGCCGCGTCGCTGAACCGCCACGGCCTGTTCGTGCTTCGTGGCGAATCCGCCGCCACCGACGTGGCCGACCTCCCGTTCGTGTCGGGGCTTGACCTCGCTGGCACTGTCGCCGCCGTCGGTCCCGGGGTTGAAGCCGTCGCAGTCGGTGACCGGGTCCTGTTGTGTCCGAACCGGACGTGTGGCACCTGTCGGTTCTGCCGGGAGGGGCCCGAGAACCGCTGTGTGGAGTTCGGACTCTTTGACGGCGCGTTCGCCGAGCAGGCGTGTGTCGACGCCGAGCGGCTGCTGGCACTGCCGGAGGGGGTAAACGCACGCACGGACGGCGGCACTCCCGACGGCCTACGCCACCGCCTGGCACATGATACGCCGCACGGACGTGACCGCTGGCGACCGCGTGTTCGTCCCCGGCGCGACCGGGAACGTCGGCGCCGAGTCTATCGGGTCCTCGGGCGACCCGGTCAAGTGTGACCGACTGCGCGAGGTCGCCGACCACGTTATCGAAGGGCGAGACCCCGACGCCCTCCGCGATGCGGTCACGGATATCGACCCCGTCGACGCCGTTCTGAACCATCTTGGCGGCGAGTACGTCCAACTCGGCTTCGACGTGTTCCGGCGGGGCGGCCGGATGGCTGTCTGCGGGAAGACCGCCGGAGGCGGGGCTACCATCGCCGTCGACGACCTCTATTGGGACCAGTACCACCTCGTGGGGTCGACGATGGGAACCCAGGGGGACCTCGCCCGCGTGCTCTCGCTGGTGGCCGACGGAGAGGCGACACCCGCCGTTGACGCGACGTACAACCTCGACGAAGCAGCGACGGCGTTCCGGCGGATGGCCGACAGCGACGCCGTCAGCGCGCTCGTGCTGGAGCCCTGAATCACGTGCCCTGGTTCGCGGCCGCGCCCGCGGCGAAGGAATCGAGTGTCGCATCGAGCGCCGCCCGGACCTCGTCGAGGGGGGCGTCCTCGGCCAGCACCGCTTTGGCGTCCTGGACGGACTCGCCGCTGCCCGTCTCGCCGCCGACGGCGTCGACCAGTGCGCCGACGCTGTCGCGGGTCGCCTCCAAGTGAAACTGGAAGCCAAGCGCCAGCCCGTCCGCCGCCGAAAACGCCTGATTCCGGCAGGCGGGCGTCCGGGCCAGCAGCGTCCCGCCGTCGGGGATGTCATAGGTGTCGCCGTGCCAGTGGAAGGCCGGAAAGTCGGGGGTGAGCGGCGCGAGCGGCGAGTGACTGGCGGAGTCTGTCGTCTCGACCGGAAACCACCCTACTTCGCGGGTATCGTGGGCGTACACGTCCGCGCCGAGCGCCGCAGCGACCTGTTGTGCGCCGAGACAGACGCCGAGCACCGGGGTATCCGCGTCGAGCGTCCTCGAAATCAGCTCCCGCTCGGGTGCCAGCCACGGGTGTTTCTCGTCGTCGTGGACGCTCATCGGCCCGCCCATCACCACGAGGAAGTCGTAGTCGTCGGGCGCCGGGAGGTCCGCGCCGTCGAAGAGATGTGTGCCGGTCACGTCGTGGCCGCGGTCCGTGGCCCACTCGGCGATGGCTGCGGGCGGTTCGTAGGGGACGTGCTGAAGATAGTGGACGCGCATACGAAACCACCGGCTGGCAGGAGCATCAAACCGGTGGTCCGCGCAAAGTCGGGGCCGGTCAGGCGTCGAACAGCGCGGCGCCGTCGGTCCGGCGGAGCCGTGAGAGCGGGAACGAATAGGTCCTGTGTGGCCGCTCGCCCACGGCGTCGCCCAGATACGACACTTCGACCACGACATCGTCGGGCGGATACCCCTCGTTAGTGGGGTAATCGGCGACGGTGGTGTCAGCGGCCGCAATCGTCACCTCGTCGGCCCGGCGGTCGGCGGCGGCGACGACGAGTCGGTCGCCCGTTTCCCGGGTGACGACCACGTCACCCGGTTCGACGCGGCAAGTCCGACAGAGCGGGGGCAAGTCGCTCGCCTCGGGAACGAACGTCTCGGTCCCACAGGCCACGCAGTCGACGCGGCGGTGGCCCGGCGGCTGGTGAGTTCGATTGCGACGCGGCGCCTGTGTTTGCAGGTCGCGCCGCTCTGGCTATCGACGGTGTAGCGGATGCCACCCAGACGCGAGACGGCCATTCGCTCGGTCCATGCGCGGGCCGCGCGGTCGGGCATCGTCCGGAGGTCCGGTGCGAGTGGGTCTTCCGGGGCGCTGGTCTGGTATCAGGATCGCTCGTAGCTCTCGAACGAAGCCGTTTTTCCGGTTGCGTCCGACCGAAAGGTAGGTGCTTGACGGGCCTAAGTGATTCGGCAGTTCAACGGGTAATGTTTAGGTAAGATGGAGCGGCCGGAATCACCACTGTGACCAGCAAGAAAGCCCCGACCGTCTGGACTCGGTGCGGTCGCTGCGGTCCTCACTGCGTTGCGGTCCTTGCGTCCCGCGCCGTCGTCCAGACGCTCGCCCCTTTCAGTCCCACCCGCATAGACTGGACAATCCAGCTACAGGGTGGGACTGAAAGGGGCGGTTGGCTCGACGAAGGAAGGCGAGGTAAGCACGCGAGCAAAGCGAGCCTCCCGAGTCGAGCCAGTCGGGGCTTTCTTGCTGTCCGAAACCGTTCTAGTGCTAAAGTAAACACCACCGTTCAACGGGAAAATCGAGAAGAACGGGGCTGCTGTCGCCGGGATTTCGGTCGGGAGAGGGTTCGACACGCTTTTGACCATCCCTGTGGAAGCGGCGAGCATGGAACTCGACGGAGAGACCGTCAGACAGATTCTCGTCGCCGGTCTCGCAGTCGTTGCGTTCGTCGTCGCGCTCATCCTCGTCGGCCGGACCTACGGCATCAACGGCGGGAGCGCCATCTCCGCGACTGGTGGGCTTGCACTCGTGGGACTGCTCGGTAGCTTCATCCTTCTGATGGCCGTTGTCGGCCTCTGGCTGGAACGTCAGGACTTCGACTCCTGACGCTCGCGCCAGTCCGTCAGCTCCTCCTCCTCGGAGTCGTCCAACTTCGTCTCGTAGTACGCCATCGGGTGTGAAATCTGCTCACAGAGGTCGTCCATGTTCACGCAGTCGCCGTACGACTGCATCGTTGCACACGCAGGCGGGGAG
>CAZOQK010000069.1:0-10548 GCA_964581735.1 uncultured Halobacteriales archaeon
CTCTCGATGCCCATCGTGATGTACACATCCTCCTCATCGTCACCGGTCGGGAGCGCGACGACGGCGGCGTCGTCACCGGGTCCGACAACGACCTGGTCGCCCTCACTATCGAACGCCGAGAGCAGCGGTCGTGAGGAGCGATAGGCACAGTGTTCGCTCCAAAGGTTCTCGAAGAGCGCGACCTCGGCTGGCGTGGGCTCGCGGCCGAGTTCCGTCTCGATTAGTTCCCGGTCCGAATCGGCCAGAGTCATTAGACTTTTTTTGCCCCAGGCCGGCTAAATCCCTTTCCATGCAGTCGCGAGCGGCACGTCTCGCCGGGAGCGGTCGGAGGTGGTATATAAACCTGTCGGCCACATTCCCCGAGAGAAGTGATGGATTCCGATTTATATGGGTGGCAGTCAATATCGGGACACAATGACGGCTATCGAAACAACTGCCCTGAACAAACGCTTCGGTGAGGATGTCCACGCCGTCCGTGACCTAGACCTCATCGTCGAATCCGGCGAGGTGTTCGGTTTCCTCGGTCCCAACGGGGCGGGGAAATCGACGACGATCAACATGTTGCTTGGCTTTCTCCAGCCGACCTCCGGCTCCGTGGAGGTACTCGGCAAGGACGTGACGACGGACTCGCTGGCGATCCGGCGGCGCATCGGCCTCCTCCCGGAGGGGTACGAACCCTACGAGAACCTCACCGGGCGCGAACACGTCGAGTCTGCCATCAACGCAAAAAACGCAGACGACGACCCCGACGAACTGCTCGAGCGGGTGGGACTCGACCCCGACGACGCCCGTCGCCCCGCGGGGCAATACTCCACCGGGATGGGACAGCGAATGTCGCTTGCCGTCTCGCTCGTCGGCAACCCCGATTTGCTCATTTTCGACGAGCCGTCCTCCGGGCTCGACCCCGATGGCGTTGCGCTCCTCCGGGAGATAATCCGCGAGGAGACCGACCGCGGCGCGACGGTCTTCTTCTCCAGTCACATCCTCGAAGAAGTGGAAAAAGTGTGTGACCGCGTGGCCATCCTCAAATCCGGCGAACTGGCCGCGCTCGACACCATCGACAACCTCCGCGACCAGATGCAGGCCGGTGCCACCGTCTCCGCGACGCTCGACCGCGTGCCCGACGCACTCGAGATCGACTCCATCGCCGGCGTTCGGAACGTCACCGTCGACGACACCACGGTCAACGCCGAGTGTATCGAGGGGGCGGCAAAGATGAAAGTCCTCCGCCGACTCGACGACGCCGCGACCGTCGAGGATATCGGTATCGAAGAGGCGTCCCTGGAGAAACTGTTCGAGCGATACACCAGTGACGAGGATTCGCCGGCGGATGCTGCCGAACAGGCACCGCCGGCAGCACCTGCCGCCGACGGAGGTGAGAGCGCGTGAGTTTCGCCACTGTCGTTCGCGACGATTTCAAAAACACTCGCCGCTCGTACGTTGTCCTCGGCGTTATCGGCATCCTGACTGCCTTCGTCGCGCTCATCGTCTACTCCGTGTCGGATTTCCACGCCGACGCGTTCCGTGCGCTTTTCGATGTCTCATTTTTCTTCTTCCTCGTCTTCCCGCTCATCCTCATTCCGCTGACCTACCTTTCGGTGGCCGGTGACCGCGAGCGCGGCTCTATCAAACACACGCTGGGGCTGCCCAACACCCGCGCTGAGTACATCTCCGGGAAGTTCACCTCCCGCGCGAGCGTCGCAATCGCGGCGGTGCTTGTTTCCTCGGCCGTCGCGTTCGTACTCGGATTCGCGCTCTACGAGAACGCCATCGACCCGCTTCGCTTCGTCAAATTCGCGCTCATCACCGCCCTCTTCGTCACGTCGCTGACTGCAATTTTCGTGGCGTGCTCGACGGTGCTGGGGAGTCGCTCGCGGGCGATGTTCGGCGTCATCATGGCCTACTTCGTCCTCGGGCCGTTCTGGTTTGGCTTCCTCCCAATCGTCAATCTCGCTTCCGTCATCGAGTTCGCGGCCGATACGCTCGGAACCAGCGTCTCGGATACCACGCTCAGATACATCCAGTCTAGCTCCCCGACGGCGGCGTATCTCGCGGGGCTGGAACCGGTCTACACCGGTGCTATCGACCCCGAGGTGTACCCCCGCCTCGCACAGAACTACCCCGGTGGCGGCGACGAACTCTACACCAAGCCGTGGTACAACTATCTCGTGATGACGGTGTGGGGCGCGCTCGCGCTCGGCGTGGGCTACGCCCGGTTCCGCGTTGCTGAACTGGGATAGTCACTCCACGACGGAGAGCCGCAACTGTCCGCGTTCGTACACGTCCACAGACTGGTACCGGTCACCACGGTCGAGGTGGTCGGCAAACGCCCCGCTAAGTGCGGGAACGTCGTACACCTCGTTGTTCCCCCGAAGTCCGTGGTAGTCTAGTCGGTCACGCACGGTGGCTGGCAGGCCGCTCCCGGGTTCAACTCCGACGACGAACAGCCGGTCGGCGAGGCCTTTTGCCGTCCACGCGTCGACAACGGGGTCGTACCCACAACACTACTCGGCTAGCCGCCGGAGTTCTTGCCCGCAGTCGGTCATCGCTCGTGCGTCGTGTCGCCAGCCCGTTCGGTGGTGTCCCGAAGACGTTCAGGACCAACGACTCGGGGTTCGGCACTGACGGTCGAATGTGGTCGCAATCCCGGCCGGCACGGAGCGTGGTGTCCACGCCGACGACGAGCAAGACCCCGTTCGCCGCGGACTGCGACGCGGCGAGTTCGGCTCCGACAGCGGCTGATTACCAATCGAACGCCTCGTGAATCGCACGGCCTTCGTCGTTCAAGACGGGACCGACGAGATCAGTTGTATCCCCGAGAACCGTCGCCGCCCGCGTCGGGGGGTCACCGCCGGTAAACCCGGCTATCTCGTTGGCGCCGACGCTGTAGACCACCCGCTCGAAACCCGCCGACAGCATCCCACCTGAGCACATCGGGCACGGCGCCGTGCTGGTGTACATGACCGTCTCGGCGCGTTCGGGGGCGGAAAACTCCCTGCAGGCCCGGTGGGCGAGGTGAAGTTCCGGATGGCGCCGGATGTCATCCTCAGTCACGACGCGGTTGGACTCGCGCATGACCACCTCATCGTCCCGGACGAGAACGCTCCCGAACGGACGGTCCCCGCGGGCCGCGGCCTCGCGTGCGAGCGCGAGTGCCTCGCGCATGTGCGACTCGTGGTCGAACGTGTCAAAGTCCGGTGTTGTCATGCCGAACTGTCGGGCCGAACGGTCAATAAACCTCCGCGAGGGTGACGAGTCGGACAGGTTCGGGACAAACCACTGCCGGTTGCCAGTCCAGTCACCGACTGCATGCCAGAAACGACACTCGACCTTCGCGGGGTTCCGCCGCCCGAGCGCCACCCGAAGATTCACAACGCGTTCAAGCATCTGAACAGCGGCGAGACCCTCCGCATCGTCAACGACCACGAGCCACGGCCCTGTTCTACGAGATGAAAGCCGAAGTCGGATCGTTCGACGCAGAGAGCTACAACATCGAACAGCGTGACGACGACGGGTTCGTCGCGGACCTCTCCAAACTGTGATCGACACCGCAGCGCTGGCGGACTTCGACGCCGACGGCCGTACGCCGGTCTTCGAGGCCCCTACACCGTTCATCTGGGGCTGGAAGCCGGGGACAGCGTCCCGCCACACACCCATCCCGGCCAGTCGATTCTGTTTCTCGTTCAGGAGGGACGGCTCGAACTGACTGTCGGCGAGGATGCCGAAGAACTCGCTGCGGGTGAGATGGCCAACTTCGACGGAGACGCCGATATCGCCGTCGAAGCCGTTGAGGATGTCCGCGCGCTGGTCGTCTTCGCCGACCAGTGACTTCGGGGCCACTCCTCCCCGAACAGTTCCAGCGCGACGGCCGCAGCCTCCGGGTCTGCCTCCCCTGATTCGACCGCATTGAGGTGTGTTTCGAGCACCGTCAGCAAGGCGTCGGTCAGGCACTCGGCTAACTCACGAACGACTCTCGCTTTGCGCTCGCTCACGTCCCCGCGCGCCCGCAGTCGGTCAAGTGCCCGCGACTGCTCGGCCTCGCGAATTCGTGCGCCCCGCTCGCGAATGTGGGCTTTCGCCTCTTCGGGGTCGGTCCCGGCATCAAGACTCACGGCGTCCATATCGCCGTCACCACCCCGTCCTCGGCTTTCGTCGTCTCGTACTCGTATCCCCATTTCGGATAGAGATGCTGCGGTGCGCGGTCGTTTAACTGTACCAGCACGGTGTCGTCGTCCAGTTCGACGAGTCGCTCCAGCGTGTTTTTCAGCGGCTTGGGCGGCCCGAGATTTCTGATGTCCAGCCGTTCCGTCGGTGCGTCGTCCGGCACACCGAGTTCCTCTCGGACGAGTCACTCTGTCCCTGCTGGGGGCATATCTGAGTGTTCTGTCCGAGCGGAGCCAACGGTTGTGCCGAACGTGTTCGTGGCATTACTGCCGTTGCTCGCTGTTTGTCGCCTCTGCGCTGTTGCTCGTCACGTTGTTCCTCGCAGGATGCTCGGTATGGGATTTGAACCCATGTCCTCGGCTGTCTTCCGAACAGTCGCGTTGACCTGCTCGCCGAAAGGCCAAGATGATTGGCCGGACTACACCAACCGAGCGCATTCTGGGATGAGAACCTCCCAGTAATAAAGCCTGTCTTTCGGAGTCTCACTTGTCACGCGCTGTCACGTGGTTCGGCCCCGTTGGGAAGCGGAATGTCGGGCTCGAATTGCAACAGTCCGTGGTCGGCTTTCGGGTGGCATCGATTACAGAGTAACACCAGATTATCCGGGTGGTGGGCGTCCGAAACAGTCGCATCGTCGGCGTTCCGGAACATCCGAACGGGAATGATGTGGTGGACTTCCAGTCTGTTCTCGGAGCCGTCGTGTCCGCAGTGTTGGCAAACGCCGTCGCGGTTTCGAACCCGCTCACGGGCAAGCGACCAGCCAGCACCGTAGGAGTCGCTATAGCCACCGCGCCAGTTCGGATTGTCAGCACCTGTGGTCGCTTCGCTCATCTTCTGGCGCGTCTCCTCGGAGCGTGTAATTCCCGTGAGTGACTCGGAGATTCGTTCCCTGACAGCCTCGGACAGTGATGTCCCCTCGTGTGCGCTCGCGATGCGTTCGCGCCACTCCTCGGAGAGCGTTCTATCCGAGAGCGTCTCTGAAATCCGTTGTTTCGTCTCCTCGTTGCGCTCCGTGCCGTACTGTGGGTGGTTCTCCCCCTCGATGTCTCGCGTCTCGATGTCGAACCGGTTCATGTACGTCCGGACTGTCCGCGGCGACACCCCACACTCCTCGGCAATCTCCCGCTGTGTCCACCCCTCGTTCCGGTACTTCTCGCGGAGCCACTGCTCGTCGTGATATCGGCGGCTCACACGAGCGGAATATCACGCGATAGAAAATAAAGCTCAGCGAGCGGCCAGGTTACTTGCCCTGGAACTCGGGGTCGTCATCGGACTGCATCTTCGAGACACCTTCGAGGAAGTCTTCGGAGCCAATGAGGTGGCCGAATGCCTGAGCTTCGATTTCCAGGCCGGCCTCGGTGTCGTCGCGGCCGGCGAGGAACGCCTTCTTGGTGTACTCCTGGGCCAGCGGCGGGCCGGCGGCGAGGTCCTGTGCGAGGCCGAGCGCTTCGTCTTCGAGTTCGTCGTTGCCGATGACCTCGTTGATAAAGCCGTAGTCGGCCATGGTCTCGGCGTCGTAGTGGTCACAGGTGAGAATGACCTCCTTGGCGCGGCTCTCGCCGATGAGGTGTTTCAGGCGCTGGGTGCCGCCCCAACCGGGAAGGATACCGAGGTTGTGTTCGGGCTGGCCGAAGGTCGAGCGCTCGGTCGCGACACGCATGTCGGCGCAAGCGGCCATCTCCATGCCGCCGCCGAGTGTGTAGCCGTCGATACCGGCGACGACCGGTATCGAAACCGCTTCGAGCTTGCCCCAGCAGTCCTGGCCCTTGCGGGAGAGCTTGATGGCGTCGATGGGGTTAGCCTCACTGGCCATGCCAACGGCGTCGGCCCCGGCACAGAACGCGCGTTCGCCGGCACCGGTGATGAGGATTGCACGAACGTCGTCGTCCTCGTCGAGCTGGTCGACGGCGGCCGCGAACTCGTCGAGCAGTTCCGGCGTGACGGTGTTCATCTGCTGTGGGCGGTCGAGTTCGATGTGGCCGACGTTCCCGTCGCGGTGTTCGACGTTGAGCACGTCGTAGCTGACCTCGCCGTCGTCGCCGCCGCCGTAGAAGCCTCCCTCCTCTGTCGCGTTCTGTAGGCCCTCGCTTGGCTCGTAGCGGGCCGCGCCGGTCTCCTTGTGGGCGGTTTCGAGTGCCTCGACCAGCGGGTCCAGGCCGGCCTTGTCGGCCATCTTGGCGGGACCTTCGGGGTAGCCGCCGCCGAGCTTGACTGCCTCGTCGATGTCATCGACCGGTGCAACGTCCTTCTGGACGAGCTTGCCGACTTCATTCGCCATGATGGCGGTCAGGCGGGCCTCGATGTCCTCGCGGCCGGCGTCCATCGGGATGTCGACGCCGTCACCGTCGTCGTAGTCGTAAAAACCCTTGCCGGTCTTCTTGCCGAGTTTCTCGGCGTCGACTTTCTCCTGGAGGAGCGGGGCCGGCTCGTAGGCGTCACCCAGCACCTCGTGCATGTAATCGAGAACGTGCAGCGTTACGTCGTTGCCCACCTGATCGCCCAGTTCGAAGGCCCCCATCGGGAGGTTGATACCGTACTTCGTCGTTGAGTCGATTTCGGCAATGGTCGCAAACTCCGAATCGACCATCCAGCAGGCCTCGTTCATCAGGGGAACGAGGATGCGGTTGACGATGAAGCCGGGTTCGTCCTTGCGGACGTGGACGGGCGATTTGCTCATCGCTTCGGCCAACTCGGCGATGAGGTCGGTCGTCGCCTCGCTCGTGTGAGCGCCGTTGATGACCTCGACGAGGTCCATCTGGACGGGCGGATTGAAAAAGTGCATCCCGCAGAACTGCTCGGCGCGGTCGGTGACCTCCGAGAGCTCAGTGATGGAGAGACTGGACGTATTGGAGGCGAAGATGGCCCGCTCGGGGGCGGCGGCATCGAGTTCCTGGTAGACATCCTTCTTGATGCTCATCTCCTCGATGATGGCTTCGATGACCACATCAGCATCGTCGACGGCCTCCTCGATGTCGACGACCGGTGTGACGCTGTCGATAGCGGCATCGCGGTCCTCGTCGCTGATGATGTCCTTCTCGGCAAGTTTGTTCAGACTCCACTCGATCTGGTCGTAGCCGTCCTGGACGATCTCCTCTTCGATGTCCCGAAGCCGAACGTTGTACCCCGCGAGTGCAGCAACCTCTGCGATACCGTGGCCCATGGTGCCTGCGCCAAGCACCGTGATAGTCTCGATGTCATCGAGTTCCATGATTGTACGTTCCGCTACTTGCGCGGGCGGGATTTCAACGTTTCTTTTGACGAAAGACAACCGCTGCCCGGTTTATGCAGGGCGCGATATTCGACTATGTTCCCCACCGGAGTGGTCGGTTCGGGGGGTCAGGGGCGCCACCCACGCAGAAAGGCCACGGAAATCCCGCCGCCAGTCAGGGCAAAACCGATGGCCAGCGTCCGGAAGAGCACGACTGCAGCGGCCCCGGCGTCGGCAGGGACGCCGGTCATCAGCACCAGCGCCCCGCCGAGAAACACGTCGTAGGCACCGAGACTCGCCGGAACGGGCAGCACGACGCTTAGCCGTGGCAACGGGACGATGGCGGCAATCGGCAGGAGTGGAACAGTCGCGCCAACGCCCTCAACAGCGGCCCACAGCGCCCCCGCGACGACGAACTGCTCGATGACACCAGCGAGTGCGATGTACGCGAGCAGGTGTGGTGCGTCCCGAAACCGGAGGATACGCTCCCAGAACCGGTCGACGGCCGCCGCGACCGCCGACCGGTCGTGTGGCTCCTCCCGGTACAGCGCCGAAACACGGGCGACGACGGGCGCGATGACGGCCACGAGCGGCCGGGAGATGTACCGGCGCGCCCACAGCAGGACACCGGCGAGTACCACCAGCCCGACGACGGCACCGGCCGTCGTGTAGACCAGAAATTCCGGCGAGGGACCGACGAGCAGGAGTCCGGCGGCGAGGACGAGCGAGAGCAGCGCCTGGGTGCCCGCCTTGACATACTTCGCGACGCCCCGGACCGCGAGCGCGTCGGAGTACGTCGACTCGGTGGCAACGCTGATGAAGCGTGCCATGATGGGTTCGGAACTCACGGGACCGGCAGGACTGAGCGTGTCGAAGAAATCACCCGCGAGGGCGAACTGGACGCTCTGTCCCGCGGTGAGGCCGTCGCCAAGCGGCGCGACGGAGGCCCACACGCCCAGCGAGTCGGTCAACCCCTCCAGGACGACGAGCGCCGCCGTGACTCCCACCAGCACCGGAACGGAGCCGGCAACGCGTGCGGCGACGCCGTCGGGGCCGACCCACCACAGGTAGCCGGCCACCGCGCCCCCGCCAAGCAGGAGGCCGGCAGCGGTCCGGAGCTGTGTTCGCACGTGGCCCTCTCGGCCGGCCGCTCGCAAAAACACTCTGGTCGCCGGACCACATTTCAAGAGCCGCAGTTGTTCGGGAGTGAATACACCGGTGGTCGGCACTAATCTACAGATGCCGGGGACACTCTAGTGCCAGTGTCTCACCCGGTCGCTGGGGACTCACAGCAGACCACGCGTCGGACCCGTTCGCCACATCGGGTCCGCGCCGTCTTTTCAAATGTAGCCTGCAAGCGGCATCGATAGCCCGACTACCCAGCCTAAGATTCCCAGTACGAGCAACCCGGCGCCACGCTCGTCGATGTGTGCCGACCCGGCGGCGATGAGGCCGAGGCCACAGGCCAACCCAACCCGGTGTAAGACCAGCTGGACCGGGATTTTGGAGACACCAATCCCGCCGAAATCAAGGACGAACGCCACCGCCAGGCCGACAGCGGCAAAGCCGAAGGCGTAGAGTGGGTCCAGGGGCTGCCCGAGGCGCTTGGCGACGCGCTGGAGCCGGGTAAACCGGGAGGTAGCGCCGAACGGCTGGGCAAAGACAAAGGCCAGTATCGGCAGCCCTACCGCGAGGACGGGGTACAGTAGGGCAAAAGCCACCTTCGGGTCCACGGTCGGGAGCGTGTTCTCGAAGAGGATAGCACCGCTGCGAACCCCGAGGACCAGCGCGATGAGACCGCCGCCCATAACAAAGCCCCTGATGTTGTCCCGGAGCCACCCCACGACCCGCTTGCCCTCCTGCTGGAGCGAGCGGTGGGTCTCACGGGTGAGCAGCCCTCCCAGGAACAGCAGTGCCGCGGCCGGAACGAGCCGGATTTCAGAGAGCCAGCCGTCGTTCCAGCCGCGGTTGACGCCGTGGTACTCCCGGCGGACCTCCTCGACGAAAGGCTTCTCGAGGAAGTTCGATTCGAGTGCGTTGCGCGACGGCTGGATGCCGGTCACGGTGTGGCGCAGCCGGAACCAGTCGAAATACTCCCGATGGACCTGGATGGCCGTCCAGTTGGTCGCTGGCGTAGTGTACGCCCGGATGTGTGACCGGCTCCCGAAATACTCCCCGGCGTGAATCTGGTAGGCCTCCCTGACCCAGCCGGCTTTCCCGCTGACCGACCGGGCGTCGATATAGGTGTATCTGGTCGCACCATGGGTGTCGGACCAGCCCAGCCCGCGGCGTTTGAGCGTCACCGGCTGGGTGTCGGTGTCGTTCGCGACTGTGAAATTGGTCTCGTTGGCCGCGATGGGCGTCGGCGCCTCGACGACATCGCTCTCGTTGGTCGTCTCGTTTGCCGTCGTCTCGTTTTCCGCGGGGGCGAGTTCCCACTCCAGTTCCGACTGCTGGGTCAACAATCGCTTGATGCGGGTGTCGTTACCGATGATGATGACGTTCGTTGCCAGTGTCCGCTGTTTGGTCGTCTTCCCGCGGGAGGTGTACGGCCAGAGTTTGCTTCCGTTGTCCACTGGCTCGACCAGTTGGTCGTCTGTGGGCGTGTTCTCCTCGGCCGGATCCAGCGTCGGGACGCCCAGACCGCCGGCCGTCAGGTAGGTGCCGGCCAGAACGAGTATCCCGGCCACCAGTAGCCGACGGCGTGTGAGCATTGGTCGTACACCCGCATGGATACGGAGGCATATAGTGGCTACTCCTCGACCATCCGACTCCCGCCCGGCGGCAGAAACTCCTGTACCCGGTCGGGACTGGCGACCTTCCGGACGAAGGTATCGTCGGTAAACCGCTCGCGGAACTCCCGGTAGAGTCGTTTCGCGATGTCGTTTTGGGCGTACTTCCCCGGTTCGACGGTGATGGTCGTCTCCGCCCGGTCCTCGATTGGGGCTGGCGGCCCGCCAATGACCCGCGTCTCCGGCTCGCAGGTGATGCCGGCGGCGGCTGTCGCGGGCATATCCCGGAAGTAGGTCCGGTCCCCGCGGATGGCAAAGCCACCTTTTTCGAGGTACTCGCCGCTTTCCGGCGTCTTCGACACCTGGTCGGGGTCGACCATGTAGGCGTCACCGGCAAAGCGGCCGTCCTTCCAGACCGAGGAATAGGAGACGGCGAACTGTGCA
>CAZOQK010000070.1:0-10492 GCA_964581735.1 uncultured Halobacteriales archaeon
GAGGTTCGACTGGTACTTCTCCATGGCGTTTCGCAGGCCCTCACGGCTGGCGTCGTTGCTCCCGTCTGTCGCAACTTCAGCCGAAAAGCGAGCCATTTGCTGGCTCAACATCCGCTGTTGGCCCGCCGTGTTGACGGAGTTGCTCAGGGTATCCGTCTGGTTCATAAAAAAGAAGACTGCGCCAACGTTGACTGCAGCGACTATCAACATGATCCCGAGAAGGATTCCGATCTTCGCCTGGATACTCAGCTTGCGGTTATATCGGTTGATTTCCATGTGAATTATCAAAATAGATAAATAATAAATCCCCCCCTCAAAATTATCAGACGTGATTCTTGAGCACTTCCCCTGCATTGCCGGATCGTTGCTTCCGAAGTTCACAATTTCCTCCGCCGGCTGACGTTCTCCCGAATGGTATGCATCTCAGCACGTTCTTAATATAGATTTATATTGACTATTAGTAGAGCCAAATGCTTTGTTGAATAGGGGTACGGCGTCGGGGTCATAGTGCTGAAGAGGCTCGTTCGATGTTGTAGACGGCGAATTTGAGGACGCATTCTCTGAACTCACGGTACCGGGCTTGCGCTCGCACGGCCGCGCCGTGCGAGCGCTTGACCACGGAGAAGCACGTCTCAGCGATCCACCGTCTGTTGTGCAGGGAGTCGTCTAACCGCGCGTCGTGGGCGCAATCGTACCACGTGTGCAGACAGTGCCGCACCAGCGGCCGCACGTCGTTGTCCCGGAGCAGTTCACGAAACACGTCCTTGTCGTAACCCTTGTCGGCGGCGAGACTCCGCAAGTCGCCCGCGTTCCGGCGGGCGACCTGCGGGCCAACCGCGGTATCATGCCTCCATTTGGCCGAGGGCTGTATGTCGAGGACGGTCTTCGTATGCGAATCAACTAGGACCGTCGTTTTCAACATCTGTATCTGGCGTCCAGGCCGCCGGCGGTAGTGGAACGGGGGCTGTGTTCGTTCGAAGTACGTCCCGTCGATCGAGGCGTGGCCAGAGGTAGGCAGTTGCTGCGCCGAAGCGCGCAGCAACTGCCGCCACACCCACATCTCGAAGCGGTCGAAGGACTTGCACAGCGTCGATGGTTTGGCCAAGTCGTCGGGATCGAGCTCTAACTCGTCACAAACCGCCTCCATCAAGGCGACCCGATCAATGAGTTCGCGGTAGCTATGATCGCCCTCGATGCGGATACAGTGGAGGACGACGTGTTTCCAGCGGGCGAACCCGCCGCTGGCGGGCTCGCCCGCGTGCTTCCTCAACGCTTGTTTAGCCGGGTGCCGACACTCCTGAACGAAGTCGAGGAGTGATACTGTTAGCTATAATTACGTGAAGATTTCTGACACCCTAGGGTGTCGGAACACTTCACGGGACTGTAGCCGACAGTATGGGACTTCCATATGACAGAGTCGAATTCCTCGACTTCATCCTTCTAAACCGGTGATATCGGCCGAATCAATCGCTATTCAACAGAGCATTTTTAACCGCTTTCGAGTCGCTCGCCCACTACGATCGCATGAACTGTGACGCATTTGCCAGCCGGTGACGTAGGGAGGTGTGACGACGACACCGACGGTACTGGTGACTGGTGCGACGGGGGCGGTGGGGGGGGTAGTGCGCAAGGCCCTTGCTGACCGCGGGTGTGCGGTGTGGGCCCTCATACGGGACCCGGACCCCGAAGACGAGCAGGCGGTCCGCAAACAGTTCGAGCGGGCACACACCGACGCTGAGTTCCACACCGTCGCGGAGATTCGCTTCGAGAGTGCACCGGGAACGATTCCGGCCCGGCTGGCGGATCTAAAGAAGGGCCAGGACTCCATCGTGGACGTGCTCAACCCGATAGAGGACACCGTCGACCCGCGGACCTACGGCGATTTCATGAACGACCCGACCGAGCGCCTGGCCGATAGCGACGGCGTCGGCTACCTGCATGCGTATCGCTCGGACGAGCAGACCCGACAGCGCCAGAGTACTCTTGACGTGGCCGATTTCGTCTGGCGACTCGTTCCCGTCGAGAGCCGCGGCGAAATCAACTACATCCTGAAGATCCCCAAGACAAACGGGCTCGATTTGTCCGCGAAAGACCGGTGTCTAGGGATTCAGGTCGGCCAGGATGTGGATATCGACCAGACGCGAAACATCGGCTAGTCCGCCGCCTCGCTCGGGTCCACGACAGTACCCGCCACCGTATCGACACCCACCTGATCACAGATATCTGCCATCGGACAGGCGTCGGGGTCGTCCAGACACGCTGGCTTGCGCGCCGAGCAGGTGTCGCGGCCGAACTGGATCATCGCCGTGTGGCCAAACCCGCACTTCCCGGCGGGGACCGCATCTTCTAGCGCCGTACGGACCGCTTCGTGGTCCGCGTCTGCCGGGGCCACCCCCATCCGCCGTGCGATGCGGTGGACGTGTGTATCGACGGGGAAAACACCGCCGCGACCACTGGCAAACAGCAGGACACAGTCGGCGGTCTTTGGCCCGACACCGTTGACCGAGAGAAGCGTTTCCCGGACTTGGCCGGGGTCGCCGGTCTTGACGAACTCGTCGAAGCCGGAAGCGCCGCCATAGGCCTCACAGACCCACTGTGCAGCGCCGATGATTTTCTCGGATTTCTGGTTGTAGAGGCCTGCCGACCGGATAGTCTCGGCGAGCGTCTGCTGGTCAGCATCGGCCAGCGCTGTGGCGAGGTCACTGTCCTTGCCGCCACCGCCGTAGCGGTCCATCAGCGAGTCGTGGGCGGGCTGGCTCGCGGCATCCGAGGTGTTCTGGCTCAGGATGGTGCGTACCAGACACTCAAAAGCCACACGGCCGCCGTAGGTCTTCTGCCAGTACTGCTCGCCCAGGCGGTCGATGACCGCTTCGGCGCGGGTATCGGCCGTGGTGCTGTCGAACGTCGTGGCAGTGCCGCCGCCGCTCGTCCCGCCGCTGATGTTGCGCTGGGGTTCGGGGTCGCTCTCGGCGTGCTCGTCGCTCATGAACGGTATCAGGGGTGGAAGCATCACAACAGTTACGCCGTCGAGCGAGGTGTTTTCCGTCCCGGCGTGGAAGGGACGACACGGAGTCCGCGGAGGACAGCTATGGTATCACCATTCACCTACGTCCGGGAAGATGTCTGTGCGGCACTGGAGAACGACCCCGCAGCACGGTCGATACTGGCAGTACTGACGTACCCCGGCCTACACGCAGTCTGGTTGCACCGTATCGAGCACGCGCTCTGGGGGCGTGGCTTTCGGGTCGTCGCGCGCCTCCTCGCGCAGTTCACCCGTTTTCTGACCGGTGTCGAAATCCATCCGGGTGCTACACTCGGGCGGCGCGTGTTCATCGACCACGGGATGGGCACGGTCATTGGGGAGACCGCCGAAGTCGGCGACGACGTTCACATGTTCCACGGTGTGACGCTGGGTGGCGACGACGACCGGCCCGTCAAGCGCCACCCGACCGTCAAGGACGGCGCGACGCTCGGCGCGAACAGCACCCTCGTCGGCGACATCACGGTCAGCACCAGGGCAAAGGTCGGTGCCGGTGCCGTCGTCGTCGATGACGTACCGCCTGGTGTGACCGTGGTCGGCAATCCCGCGAGGGTCGTAACCGAAGATGTCGGGACGGAGTCGGGTAGCCACGGGGGATCGACCCCGACGGACCCGGCCGATGCGGATTCGCGCCGCCGCGTCTCGCTCTTTTCCTGCTAGCGTCGTGCGTCCGTCAGACGCTCGTCAGACACGCCATCGGGCTTTAAGACGCTCGAAATCGCTTGGTACTGTGTGCCGTCACTTCGCTCAGACCCCCTCGACGAACTGGTCGTCCCGGACGGGACACACGTCGAGGAGCACGACCTGGTAACGGACGGGGATGTCATCGTCGGCGGGCAGAGTACCGTCGGGTTCGGCGTCCGTGGGAACAACGTCATCGCGGGCGAACGCGTCCAGTTCGGCGGCCACATCGAGGCCGAGGGCGACTGTCGCCTCGACATGTGGTGTGACGTGGCCGACAACGTCCTGGTGGGCGAGAACGCCTATCTCGGCGAGCGCGTCCACATCGGCGGCGAACTCAAAGTCGCCGGCGACCTCGACATCGGCGACGATGTCGACATCGAGGACGGCTTCGAGGCCAACGGCTGGATCGTCATCCGCAACCCCATGCCGACCATCGTCTTCCTCTTTGTCTATCTCTCTCAGCTGCTTCGCATCGGCGAGGAGGAATCGGCCGAGGAGGTCCTCTCGGAACTGATGGACGACGAGCGCGAACACGAACCCGCCGTCATCCCCAGGAGTACACGCGTCAGCGACGACGCCTGGCGTATCTCGACACCCGCCCGCATCGGCGACGGCTGCCGCCTCCACGGCAACATCCGCGCCCAGTCGCTCATCGTCGGCCGCGACACCGAAATATTCGGCAGTCTGCGGGGCAAGGAAGGTGTCACCGTCGGGGCCGGCACACAGGTCACGGGCAACGTCACCACCCGGGACGGGACCGTCCGCATCGGCCCCGACACCGATATCCGCGGCGACATCTCCGGGGAGTTCATCGAGATTCACCAGGCTGCAGAGGTCGAAGGCGCGATTCGGGCCCGCGAGGAAATGACGATCGTCTCCGAGACGGTACTTGATGATTCGGCTGTCGAGTCGGTCGAAAGCGTCGAGACCGCCGACGACACCGCGACGGGCGGCGAGGACACTGCGGCCAACGTGACCGACGAAGCAGACGCAGACCCCGAGCAAGCGGCTGAGGACGATACCGTGACAGCGGAGGACGCGGACTGAGACCCGGGTTTCTGCAACGAGGTGGTGAAGAATATGTATACTGTGAGGCTGTGGCCGCGGCCGTACCATGATAGTGCAGCACCTCCTCCCCGCCCTGGTCTGGTTTGCGTTCGTCATGATGGCCGCCTACGCCGGAACCCTCCGGGCGCTCGAAGTCTACAACGACCCCGACCGGACGAGCATCTTCCTGTCGGACGACGCCGGAACGTAGTGGCCGCCCCTATCGCCAATCAAAAGGTGTTTTCACGCGTCCGTGGTACGACACGGCATGCTCTCTATCGCACTCGCTGGCAAGCCCAACGCGGGGAAGTCTACCTTCTACACCGCGGCGACGATGGCCGACGTGGAGGTCGGGAACTACCCCTTTACCACCATTGACGCCAACCGCGGCGTCAGCCACGTCCGCACCGACTGCCCCTGTCTCGACCGCGAGGACCGCTGTGGGACGGACAATTGCCACGACGGCAAACGCTACGTTCCCATCGAACTACTTGACGTGGCCGGACTCGTTCCTGGTGCCCACGAAGGCAGGGGACTGGGCAATCAGTTTCTGGACGAACTCACGAACGCTGACGCGATCATCCACGTCGTCGATGCCTCCGGCGGGACCGACGCGGAGGGTGAGCCAGTCGAGGTGGGGAGCCACGACCCAGTCGAGGATATCGACTTCATCGAGGAAGAGATGGACCACTGGCTGGCCTCCATCGTCGGACGCAACTGGGAGACCATCGAACGGCAATCCCGGTCGCCGGATTTCGACATCGACGACGCGCTGACAGGGATGCTGACGGGCGTGGGCGCGACCGAACACGACATTGCCCGCGTCCTGCGCCGCGTCGAGTACCCCGGCCATCCCGAGGACTGGACCGACGAGGACCGCCAGCGACTCGCCGCCGAAGTCCGCGCCGAGACCAAGCCCATCATCGTCGTCGCGAACAAGGCAGACATCGCGCCGGCCGAGAACATCAAGCGCTTGCGCGGGGCGGCTGAGACAGTCATCCCGGCGACGGCCGACGGCGAACTCGCGCTCCGGCGTGCCGTCGAGGCAGGCGCCGTCGACTACGACCCCGGGGACCCCGAGTTCGAGATCACGGGGGAGCTGAGCGGGTCCCAGGAAGACGGGTTAGAACGTATCCGTGACGTGATGGCCAGCTGGGGCAGGACCGGCGTCCAGCGGGCGCTCGATACCGTCGTGTACGACGTGCTGGACCGGATTACAGTGTATCCCGTCCAGAACGAGACGAAGTGGACCGACGCCCGGGGAACGGTGCTGCCCGACGCCCACCTGCTCCCAGTCGGGGCGACGCCGCTGGACCTCGCGTACGCCGTCCACTCGGATATCGGCGACGGCTACCTGCACGCGGTCGACGGCAAGGAGCAACGACGCATCGGTGAGGACGCGGAGCTGGGCGAGGGTGATGTCATCAAAATCATCAGCAGCGCGAACTGAGCCTCAGACGATGAGGCCAACCGGTCCCTTCAGCAGGAAGAAGAAGGTCTGGTAGCCGGCGTATGCCAGGACGAGCAACGCGGCGGCGAGTGCGCCTTTCGGGCGTTCGAGGGCGACGCCGCGGCGCGCCTCCGCTTTCCGGGCTTCGAACTCGAAGAAGTCAGTCAGGACGAGCCCGATGACCAGCGTAGAGAGGATGAACCCGCCGTGATACGAGGCCGTCATGTAGTAGTACGAACCGACGAGCAGGATGCCGTTCATAACCTCATGCGGGATGAAGCGGCTGACTGCCTCGGCGCCGTCTTCGGCCTGTTTGACGTGCCTGTCGTGGGCGAGTTTTCTCGTCACGAAGTTCCCCACGACGAGCGCGAAGAGAAGAGCCTCGATGACCAGCACCTCGCCGATGCCGATTTCGACACCGAGGATGCTGTCGACGGGCCCGAAGAGGTTTATTCGGGTCATATCTGAGAGTGCGTTCTTGGTACATTAGAGTTTTTCCAATTCCGCGCCCCGACGGTCGAAGGGTGACTGCCCCTCGGCCACCCGGAGCAGGGCCACGCTGCCCTCGGCCGAGAGTTCCACGGGCGTCCCGACCGGGGCGTGTCCGACTGTCCGGTCGTCGGCCAGCACCTCAACGGTGGCCTCTTCGCGCTCGACGGTGATTGTCACGGTGTCCGCGGGGACAACCCAGTGGTCAAGGGTCGTCGCAAACGGAGCAATCGGGACCAGTGCGAGCACGGACGGTCCGGGTGGAATCACCGGTGCGCCTGCGGCATGGGCGTACCCACCGGTACCCGCCGGTGTCGCGGCGAGGATGCCGTCGGCACGGAACTGTGCCACGCGTTCGGTCGCGGTTTCGACCGTGAACTCGGAGATGTGGGCGGGCTCGGCCGTAGCGAGCATGGCGTCCATGAACACGACGTGCTCGCTCGTTCCGTCGTCGACAGTGACGAGTGGATGCGATTCGCGGGTCCAGTTCCCGGCTCGGAGGCGCGTCGCGGCGTCGCCGAGTCGCTCGCGGGGCACCGAACGGACCCCGGTCCCGGCATCGACGGGGAGAATCGGCACGGTTGGGTGGCGACGGGCCACCGCCAGGAGCGTCGGCTCACCGACGGCGACCACCGCATCGACATCCGCCTGGAGGACCCCCACACTGCTGTCGACGACCGTCTCCAGCCCGGCATCTGCGAGCGTTCTGGCGACGGCATCAGCCCCGTCACCGGCGACACCGACGCGTCCGACCTCCACTATCATACCGGGATGTGGGAGCAAGACAGCTAAAAAGCCACCGCACCCGGGTGAGCGGGGTGGACGTGTGGGTCTGTCCTCCCCCGAGTCGGGGATTTCCGTGTGCAGGGCACGCTCGCGCAGTGGCACCCTGTCGTCGACCGCGACGCCTGACTGTCAGGAGTGCCAAAGCGCTTTATGCCCACCGTCGCACAGGGCAACTGAACTAATGTCGACGAACTCCGAGGGTGGGCAGGCCCACTCACGAGACGAGGCCACCGTGCTGGATGTCCTGTCCCCGACTGGCTGGGACTGGGGGAGCGTGCTGGTTGAGGGGCCAGCGATGGCCGGCAAACAGGCACTCGCCGTCACGCTGTTGACGACAGCACGGCAGGCGGGCGGGCAACCGCTGGCCGTGACGACGGCGGACACCGCCGACCAGCTCCGAACCGCGTACCACGACGCCGGTGGCGAAGCCACGGACAATCTCGCCGTGGTGAACTGTTTGCTCGGCAGCGACGAAATCGACGACGACTGGACGCGCACCGTCGGGTCGCCCGGCGATTTCACCGGTATCGCGATGGCCGTCTCCGAGGTGTTCGACGGCATCTCACCGCAGCGTCGTGCCGGGGCGCGCGTCCTTGTCGACAACCTCGCCACCTCGCTGCTTTACTCGGACCTCGAACCGACCTACCGGTTCGTCCACGCACTCGTTGGTCGTGTGACCGACAGCGACGGTGTCGTCATCGCGACGCTGGATACGGACGGTATCGAGACGGCAACCCACCGGGCCCTGGTTGGTCTGTTCGACACCGTCATCGAGGTTCGCCAGACCGACGGCGCGGCGGAGTTTCGCGTGACCGGCGCGCCGGACGTGACGGACGAGTGGCATCGTGTCCCGAACGGGGGTGTCGGCGCATGAGGGCATTGCTGGAGAAGCTCCGCGCGGAATCGGTGACGCTGACCGTCTATAACTACGACGGCACCGACGAGGACCTCGAAGCGATAGCGGCCACGCTGTCAGGGTCGGGTGTCGCCGTGACGACGGACACGACGGGCCAAGGCAACCCGGCGAATCTGGGCGTGTTCCACCGTGGAGACGAGGTGTTTGAAGCGGTGTCGGTCGACGATGGGTGGGCGAGTAAGACGGACTTTGAGGCGTTGCTGGCCGATGGCGGCCCGGACCGGCGGGCGACGCTACCAGTGTTGCCGGGCGACGGGGTTGCGGTCTCGCCCGAGACAAGCCGCCAGCGGATGGTCAGGATGTCACGCACCTTCGAGCGGCGCGCACTCCGTGAAGGTGGCGGCCGCCTTGTCTCAGGGTTCCAGACGCTCTCGACGCTTTCGGACTCGGAGCGGACGCGGTCGGTGTACACCCGTCTCGCGGAAGCGGGCGTGGACGTGACCGTCTGTGGCACGCCCGACGCAGCCGTCGGTGAGATGCCCTTCGACGTGTTCGAAGACACCGACGGACGGTTCGAAGAGTACTGGTTCCTGTTGTACGACGGCAACGGCACCAATGAACGGAAGGCCACACTGGTCTCGGAGGAACAGGAGCCCGCGATGTACGACAGTTTTTGGACGGACGACCCCGACACCGTCGACGAACTACTCGCCCTCGCCCAGGCGGAGTATCCGGCGCTAATCTGAGCCGGAATCCCCGAAACGTTATCCGCTCGGCACCCCTACTGTGTGGCATGGCTGTAGAGTTATTCGGGCTGCCGCTCCCCCTGCTTTTGACACTCGCAGGAGCCGGGCTCATCACCGCCGAGGCGTTCGCCCCCGGGGCACACTTTTTTGTGTTGGGTGTCGGGCTGTTCGCCGCCGGGCTTGTGGGGTTCGCGCTGCCCAGTGGGTTGGGTGCTATCGCGCTGGCCATCATGGCCGTTGCGGTCCTCATTTCGACGGGGCTGACGCTGTACGTCTACCGCGAGTTCGATATCTACGCGGGACAGGGCGAGGGGACGACCACCGACTCCTCGTCGCTCCGTGGCAACACCGGCCGCGTCACCGAGCGTGTCACCCCGACCGACGGCGAGGTGAAACTCGAAGACGGCGGTTTCAACCCCTATTACAAGGCACGGAGCGTCGACGGTGAAATCAAGGAAGGCGAGACGGTCATTGTTATCGACCCCGGCGGCGGGAACGTCCTGACCGTCGAATCGTTCAGCGACGCGACCGACGACATCGACCGGGAACTGGCCCGCGAGCGCGAGCGGGCCGAGGCCGAAACCGAGACCGAGTCCGGGTCCTGACACCTCTCCGATTCGGTGACCGGTCACCCGAACAAACACTTTTCACCGACTGGCCCGAAGCATAGGTACATGCTCCCCGCAGTAGTATTGCAGTCAGGTGGGGCCTTCCCGATTGTCGCGGGGATTCTCCTCATCCTGGCGCTCGTGACAGCGTACAAAAGTATCGTCATCGTCGACGCCTACGAGAAGCAGGCGTACACCCGCTTCGGGAAGTTCCAGGGACTGCTCGAACCGGGGCCGAACTTCGTGTTGCCGTTCGTAACGCGAACGTACCGCTTCGACATGCGGACACAGACACTAGATGTCCCCCGCCAGGAAGCGATTACGCGTGACAACTCGCCGGTCACAGCCGACGCCGTTGTCTACATCAAGGTGATGGACGCAAAGAAGGCGTTCCTCCAGGTCGACGACTACAAGCGTGCCGTCTCCAACCTCGCCCAGACGACCCTCCGTGCCGTGCTGGGTGACATGGAACTGGACGACACCCTGAACAAACGCCAGCAGATCAACTCGAAGATTCGGACGGAACTCGACGAACCTACCGACGAGTGGGGGATTCGCGTCGAGAGCGTCGAAGTCCGCGAGGTCAACCCCTCGAAGGATGTCCAGCAGGCGATGGAGCAACAAACCTCCGCTGAGCGTCGCCGTCGTGCCATGATTCTGGAAGCCCAGGGTGAACGGCGCAGCTCCATCGAGGAGGCCCAGGGTGACAAGCAATCGAACATCATCCGTGCACAGGGTGAAAAGCAGAGTCAGATTCTGGAAGCGCAGGGTGACGCAATCTCCACG
>CAZOQK010000071.1:0-10465 GCA_964581735.1 uncultured Halobacteriales archaeon
AGGACGTACTGTGCGACGATTGCCCGCTCGACGGCGTCGGCGTCGAGCCCCGTTGCCCGGATTATCGCCTCCGACTCCTCGGAAGTGACCGAGTCCGGCATGACAGTCAGTGTGCCTTTCCCGCCGATGCGAAGCGACACTTCGTCGCCTTTGTCGACGCTCTGGGCCTGTGCCCACTCCGCCGGCAGCGTCATCGCCAGCGTCGATGGCCCCAACCGCTGGACTTTCCTGGTTTCCATACTGTTACAGGACGCGCGCAGAACCTTAATTGTACCAGTAGTCCCTTAATGTCACAATCGTTCATGCACCATACTGCGGTAGACGTTATACACTCGGGAACTCAGACCAGTTCGACAAGCCGGCGCTCGAACCGGCCGACTCTGACCCGTTGCCAGCCCCGAAGCCGTTCGTCCAGTGCTTTGTCGCCGGTATCGGTCCGGAGGATGCCGATGTCATCAAGTTTCCGTCTGGAGGCGACGACTGCTATCTCCGACTGGTCGATGACGGCGGGGGATATCTGCTGGTTCCCGCGTCCAAAGACGAAGCCTTGCCCCCCGATCGGGGAGACGACAACGACGTTTCGCTCCCCGAGCGTGTCTAGAATCTCGGTTTCGGTCCCGTCACGAACCAGCAGTTCCCCGTCGCGCCACACGTCGACGCCGAGTGCCGTCCAGTCGAACCCCAGTTTCGCCTTGATTTCCCCCACGGTACTGCCCGGGCCGAGCACGTACGTCACGCCGGCCTCCATCTCGTCGAGAAAGCCCTCCGCAACGGCGCCGACGCTGCCACTCGCCAACTGCTTGCTTGACTGGCGCTGGTCTGCGACCGGCACCGTCGCAACCGCTCGCAACTCAGTGTAGACTTCCCCGTCGCGGTACTCGTCCTCATCGATATCGTTGACCTCCGCTCGCTCGGTGCGCTCGAACGTTCCGGCGACGACACCCGCGGCACGCGGCGAGACGGCGAAGACAGCCGAGTAGACTTTCACACCCGCCGGGACGCCCAGAATCGGCGTGTCAGCGTCGAGGTCCGACAGCGTCTCGGCAACGTCGACTGCCGTTCCGTCCCCGCCGACGAACAACACGATATCGACGCTCGCTTCAACGAACGCTCGGACCGCTGCCCGCGTGTCTGCTGCGCTGGTCGGCCCGGTCCCGCCGCTTGGGACCTCGACGGTCTCGGAGCCGAAACCGGCCGCACGTGCGATCGCCTCGCCCATCCGTTCCGGGGCGGCGAACAGTTCGATATCGGGGTCGGTCTCGGTGAGTCCGTTGAGGGCGTCGCGGGCACGCCCGGGAGCGCGCGGTTCGGCCCCGCGAGCGCGGGCCTCCTCGACTTTCCCGTCGGTGCCTTTCAGCCCAACGCGGCCACCCATCCCCGCAATCGGATTCACGACTACCCCAACACGGCGCATAGATCCGTTTGGACGAGCGCAATAAAAAGCAAACCGGAACGTCTTAAACCTCCCCGTGATGACTGGCGAGTATGAGTGTCTTACTCGCATCAGCCAACGGATCGGCCGTGCAGGGAACCGTCATCGATGCCTCCGGGTGGGTCATCCTCCTCGGTGGCGTTCTCCTGACTGCACTCTGGCTTCGCTCGCTCACCCGGTAACGGCCTCTTACTCCGGCGACTCGACGTGGTCGAGCAGCCACACTCTGGCTGCCTCGACGCTCCCTTCGTCCGGTCCCTGTATCTTCAATCGGACGCTGTCGCCCGGGTAACTCCCGACCGTCACGTC
This sequence comes from uncultured Halobacteriales archaeon, assembly GCA_964581735.1. Lineage (GTDB taxonomy): Archaea > Halobacteriota > Halobacteria > Halobacteriales > Haloarculaceae > Salinibaculum. The sequence continues at coordinate 1,742 of CAZOQK010000071.1, forward strand.
GAACTCCTCCTGAACTCGGATGAGGCGGTCGATGAGGGCACTCTCGGGTTCGTCGGCGTACACCGTCTCTGTGAACGTCTCCGCGCCCGAGAAGTCGTCGGCGACCACCTCGAACATCCCTTTCATCTCTTCGGGAACCCCCGGGAAGACATAGACGTTCCCGATGTGACAACCGGGCGCAACGCCGTTGGGGTTCCGGATGAACTCACCGCCCGACGGGATGTCGGCGGTGCCGTCGGCGAGGTCGTCGCGGGCGTAGCCGCCGTCCTCGGCAAGCCACTCCAGTGCTGCGTCGCTCCTTTCGGTGTCCCGACCAAAGGCGGCCGCGACGCCGTCCATCGTCACGTCGTCGTGTGTCGGACCGACGCCGCCGGTGACGATGACGGCGTCGAATTCGGCACGCTGTTCGTTCACCAACCGCGCGATGTCCCGGATGTCGTCGGGCACGATCGTCACCCTGCCGATGTCGACACCGCGGTCGGCCAGCTGTTGCCCCAGCCAGGCGGCGTTCGTATTGACGGTATCCCCTGCGAGGATTTCGTCACCGATGGTTACCAGCGCGACGCGCATACCAAGCACTTGGTCCGAAGGGTCAAATCATCTCCGGCACAGTTCCCCGCCCGCTGCCGGCCGCTATCCCATCCCGGGCGGCGGGTCGTCGTCGAACTCGTCGTCGTCGTAGTCGATGTCGATGCCGATGTCCTCGCGCTGGGCTTCGAGCGTCCGAATCTGGCGGTAGTAGTAGAGCCCACCGCCGCCACCGACGAGGATGGCGATAATCGCCAGCGCCGCAAAGATGAGCAGGTCACGCTCTAAGTAGTACCTGGCGTTCAGCGTGCCATCGGTCCGATTGCCCCACCGCACGGTCATCCGGTTGCTCTCGACAGTCGAGTTCCAGTTCCCCGGGCCGACCTGGGAGAGAAGCGGAATCCCGACACGGGCACCCGGCGGGAGAATAACCTCCTGGGACCCGTTGACAGCGGTAGGGGTGCTGAAGGATTTCCCGCTCCGCGGGGCGGTGTACGCCACCTGCCCGCTGTCGGTCGGCATCCGAATCGTCGTCCGGTCATTGCCCGTGGTGGCGGTGAAGTTGCTCGTCTGGTTCGATCTGACGACGGTCCCATTGGCGAAGCGGAACTTCAGTGCGCGTAATCGGACCGGGGTTTCACCCTCAATGGCGTCGCGTTGCCACACCTCGATGCTCTGGTTGGTGACGGTCAGGACCGTGGCGTACGACGACCGGGAGATGTTGTACGTGGCGTTGGCCGAGGTGTTCCAGTCGTAGGTCGCGTTCTCGTTGAGTCGGTCGGCGTCGATCTCAGAGGAGCCGCCGAGACACCCGGTGAGCGCAACGACAGCGAACAACGCGACGAGCGCGAGCAGGCGTTTACGTCTCATGGCACGACACAGAGCAGCTCCGCGGGCAGGTACTCGCCGACGCTGGCCAGGAGCCCTGGGGGGTCGGTCCCTTCGCGACAGACGACGCTCTGTTCAAGTAGACCAAGCCGCTTGACGGTCACGATATCCTGGGCGTGGCCGGCGCGGTTGAGCGTTGCCCGGACCTCAGAGCGGGTCGCGCTGTTGATGTTTAGACGACCGGTCCCGCGTGTCCACTCGTAGAGTCTGTCCTGTTCCGCGTCGGCCAGCCGCGGTGTCTCACCCGCGACGAACCGCAACGGCACGTGCTGGACGAGGCCAAAGCGGGTCCGAATCTGCTCGGGCGACCCCTGCCCGAGGCCGAGCCCGTCGGCCGGAATCCGGACGCGCCGGCCCGCATCGAGAACGAAGCCGTCGTCGTCCCACGATTCGAGCATACCGGTGTACACCTCGCCGTCGTCTCTGTGTGGCGTAATCTCGCCCCACTCCTCACGGAGCAGATTCCGGGCGACCACCTCGTCCTCACCCTCGACAGTGACCGCGGGGAACTGGTCGTCACGGAGGCCCACCTCGACGGTCACATCGAGTCCTTCGAAGGTGTTGGCGACCATTGACTGGAGGCCATCGAGTGCACGCTCGCGGGCGTCCCCGGAGACGTACACTTTTGTTGCAAGGACGACCATCAGACCTCTGCGCTTGGCGCCTTGATGTTGAGTTCGTCCCGCAGTTCATCGATGCGTGACTCCATGGCCTCAACCAGGCGCGTGTTCTCCAACGACTGGAGTTCGCCACCACAGTCGGGACACTGGAACCCAAAGTCCATCGCTTCGCCGAACTCGAAGCGGATGCCGTCCTCCTCACAGAGGTAAAACTCGTGGTTGCGCTCGTACTCGCGGCGGTTCTCCAGCGCTTCAAGCAGGCGATGCATCTCCGATTCGAGTTGCTCCGGAATCGCGTCGTACTCGAAGGTCCAGAGGTAGGTGAGCCACCCCGAGTCCTCGTCGCGGAGCCGCCGGTAGCTCGCCAGGTCGTTCTCGTAGAGAATAAAGAGCGCCCGGCGGACATCGTTGAGTTCGAGTCCGAGTTCCTCGGCGAGTTCCTCGTCGGTCACTTCTCCGTCGGGCGGTGCCGCCGCGACTGGCATGCCTTTCGGGCCGACGAGTTCGTGGAGGTACTTCTGTATCACAGGGTCCTCCAGGAGTTCCTCAAAAGCCATTATCCTAACAACCGGGTGTGACGTGGTTAAAACCATCGGGTCGGGGCCGCCCATCCCGGCACACGAGCCTAATCAGTCGCTCTCTTCGACGCGCTTGCCCTCGGCTTGGGGGACGACCCGTTTTTCGGCATCTTCCCACTCGCGGTCCAGCTCTTTACCCTCGAACAGTCGGTCCAGGAACGCCGCCAGCGAGGCGACCTCGGAGTGTGGCTGGTTCGTCACGCCGACGTTCCAGTCAGCACCGTCGTAGACATCCCACGGGACTTTCTCCGCGCCGACGACCACCAGCAACGGCTCCGAGCCATGGCACTTGCGAATCTCGCCCTCGACTTCCTGGAGCGGCAGCCCATACATCGTGAGGTGGACGATTACGCCGTCCCAGCCGTTCAACACCGCCATCGGTTCGTCGGTCGTCTCGACGTCGAAGGGGCCGCCAAAGCGGTCCGTGATGTCGACGATAGTGTCGGCGCGACTGGCACCTTCCTGGGCCAGCACGACCCGGTCGGCACCGAGAGCGCGGGCGGTCAGGCCGACATGTGTCGTCATCCGCTCGTCACGGCCCGGCCGGTGGCCCAGACGGAGGACGACGACATCGGGAGTTCCCTGCATACAGTCGCCATCGTTGCCAGCGGGTTAGCCGCTTTCGGACTTGTTCTCCCTGGCTACTTGCTGTCGCGCTGGCGTTCCCGCGGATGCTTCATGAACGGCCGGCCGTTGAGCCGCTTTTTGACGCCGTCCGCGGCCTCGATGAGCGGTTCCGGCCCCTTGTGGCACATCTCGATAATATCTGTCAGCGTCTCGAACTCCCAGCCGTTCACGCGGGCCAGCGCCTCGCCGTCGAGTTCGACGAACAGTCATGGGGTCTTCTGCCCCCCGAGCGACCACTTCTCGTCGCCGAGATCCATCGTCTCCCCCTCGATTCGGCCACATTTGAGGATGCAGCGATACTGTATCCGTGGCTCGTGGTCGTGGTCGACGCGGGTGGCCTGCTCGGAATCGAAGCCACAGTGTGTTGCCCACTTCTTGAAACGGTCGCAGTCGACCGTCTTCTTCGTGGGGCCGTTGTGCGTTTGCCGACCCCAGACGATATGTGACTTCGTCGGCTTTCCACGAAACGAACCGGTCGTCACTACTCCACGTGGATTTGCGCACAGTGTACACGTAGTTGCCGGCGGCTGACATCCGCCGCGGGCCGTCCGCGCGGACCGGACGATTATAGTGGTGGCGTGGCAATACCGAGGTGATGAGTCTCGAAGATCATGCCGAGGAACTCGCCTCCGACCTCGGTGTAGACAAAACGGAGGTCAAGGAAGATTTGGAGAACCTCGTCTCCTACAGCGTGCCGATGGACGAGGCAAAGCAGAGTCTCCGACGGAAGTACGGCTCCGGCGGTGACGGCGGCGGTGGCGGTGCGCCACCGAGCAAGGACATCGCTGCCGTGACCACCAGCGACGGCAGCGTCTCGGTCACCGCCGTCGTCCTCACTGTCGGGAAACGCTCGATCCGGTATCAAGGCGAGGACCAGGTAATCATGGAAGGTGAACTCGCCGACGGGTCGGGCAAGATCTCATACACCGCCTGGGACCAGTTCGATATCACGCCCGGCGAGACGGTCCAGATAGGCAACGCCGGCGTCCGGGAGTGGGAGGGCAACCCCGAACTCAATCTGGGCGAGAGCACCAGTACCGAGGTCAGCGACGAGGGGCTGGACGTGACCTACGACATCGGCGGTGACGCCGCGCTCGCGGCCCTCGAACCCGGGGGCCGCGGCATCAACGTCGAAGTTACGGTCCTCGAATCGGAGCCGAAAGTCATCGACGGGCGCGATGGCGAAACCGAGATTCTCAGCGGCGTGCTCGCCGACGAATCGACCCGGCTTCCCTTCACCGACTGGGACCCCCACGCCGAACTCAGCGAGGGTGCGTCAGTCCGTATCGAGGACACGTTTATCCGTGAGTTCCGCGGGGTTCCCTCGGTGAACGTCTCGGAGTTCTCGACGGTCAAACGGCTCGACAGGGCCGTCGAGGTGAGCGAAACCGCTCAGCGACTCCCGATTCGCGAGGCTGTCGAGTCTGGTGGACTCTTCGACGTGGAACTGGTCGGTAACGTCATCTCGCTCCGTGACGGGTCCGGCCTCATCGAGCGCTGTCCCCAGTGTTCCCGCGTCGTCCAGAACGGGCAGTGTCGCAGCCACGGCGATGTCGAGGGCGAAGACGACCTTCGGACGAAAGCGATTCTCGACGACGGGACCGGTACGGTGACCGTTGTGCTGGACGAGGAACTCACCGAGCAGGTGTACGGCGGCGACATCGAGGACGCAAAGGGCCACGCCCGCAAGGAGATGAACAAGGAAGTCGTCGCCGACACAATCGCCGAGGGCGTTGTCGGCCGTGAATTCCGGGTGCGCGGCTCGCTCTCCGTCGACGAATACGGCGCGAACCTTGATGCGACCGAGTTCACCGAGAGCGTGGACGACCCGGCTGCGCGTGCCGATGCGCTGCTGGCAGAGGTGGACACATGAGCAACGCGACTCGAAACGGCTGCCATGTGGCCGCGGGCAGGCGAACCCGACTCCCGGAGGTGCTCGCATGAGCGAAAGCGAGCAGAGCGGCGCTGGACGACGTGAGGTCGCCTACCGGCTGTTCGCCGCCGAGTTCGACGACGCAGACTTCTCTTACTCCGAAAGCGACGAGGAACGAGCCCCGAACTACGTCATCACACCGACGGGTGCGCGTGTCAATCGCCTGTTCGTCGTCGGCGTCCTCACCGAAGTCGAGGAAGTCAGCGACGACGTGCTGCGGGCGCGCGTCGTCGACCCGACTGGGGCCTTTGTCCTCTACGCCGGGCAGTACCAACCCGACGAGCAGGCGTTTCTCGACGGCGCACGGACGCCGATGTTCGTCGCACTCACCGGGAAAGCACGCACCTTCCAACCGGACGATTCGGATCAGGTTTTCACCTCCGTTCGCCCGGAGAGCATCAGTGAAGTCGACGCCGAGACACGTGACCGCTGGACTGTCCAGACCGCAGAACAGACAATCGAGCGGGCCGGTCACATGGCGACGGCACTCCCGCTCGACGTGCGCGGTGAGGACCTGCGGATGACACTCGGAGACAACGGCATTGACGATGGGCTCGCTGCTGGCATCCCGCCCGCAATCAATCACTACGGGACGACGGGGGCGTACCTGACCGCACTCCGCGAGACTGCAGTCGACTGTGCGCGACTGGTCGCCGCTGATCTAGACGAGGTGTCGGAACTCTCAGTGTCACCGGGCGACGGCGACGACGGCGACCTGTCCGGTCTCGCCGACACCGATATCGAAGCGTCGGTCAGTGCCGAGGATACATCGACGGAAACCGGGACGGCCGCTTCCGGTGACGGGACGGCCACAGAGACGACCGGCGTTCCGGAGACCGCCTCAGCCGACGACGCTGGAGCGACCGATGCCGCCAGCGCCGACCCGGAACCGGCCGAACCCGACCCGACCGACTCCGAGCCGTCCGAGCCCGAACCAACCGAATCTGAGACCACACAGAGAGAGACAGTCGAGGCACCGGCTGCCGCCGCTGGTGGTGGGCAGGGCACGGGCGAAGCCGCGACGGGAAGCGAAGACGAGATGACGGCCGACGACCCGTCCGGAGCAGACACCGAAGACGACGATATCGGTGATTTCGAGCCCGGCGAGTTCGACCTCGACGAGGAGGAACGCGAGGAAATCGAACAGGAGTACGGCACGGAGTTCCAGAGCGGGACGGACGTGCCCGAACCCGGCGAGGCCGACATCGAGACGCCGGACCCCGAAGAACTGGACAAGCCGGAAGCCGAGGCCGATGCCGGGGCAGTAAAGACGCCAGCCGAATCCGCGCCCGAGCCCGAGAGCCAGGAGCCGACTACGCCCGAGGGTGAGCCCACCGAGCCGACGGCTGACAACGGCCCAGTCGAGGAGGAGGCAGCCGACGAGGAAACGGCCGAACCCGCAGAAGATGTCGACCTCGAGGACGCAACGGTCGAAGTCATGGGCGAACTCGACGACGGTGACGGTGCCGACCGTAAGACGCTGATCGAGACCGTCGCACAGCGGTACGACGCCAGTCCGGACGAGGTCGAGGACGCGATTCAGGACGCGCTCATGGGCGGGCGGTGTTACGAGCCCGACGACAGGACAGTCAAACCCATCTGATGGCCGTCGAACCCGTCCCGAACGCACCCGCGGCGACCGTCGACTGCGGCGACCAGCGCGCACTGGTCGTTGCCGACTATCACGCTGGTATCGAACTCGGCCTCCAACGGGAGGGTGTGGAACTCGACAGTCGCGCCGACGAGCGCCGCAGCCAGCTGCTCGCGCTTCTGGACCGCACAGTTCCGGACCGCGTCGTCGTTCTCGGTGATTTGGGACACGCCATCGGCGATGCGTGGGGCGAGGAACGCGAGGAAATCGAACGGCTCCTCTCGACAATCGCAGACCGCGTACCCGTGACTGCCGTTCTCGGCAACCACGATGGCGCGGTCGAAACCATCGCAGCAACCGTCGAGAACGTCACGCTCGCACCCGGCCACGGCACCCGTCTCGGGTCGGTCGGTTTCGCACACGGTCACACCTGGCCGAGCCCGGACGTACTCGACGCCGAGACCCTCTGTACGGCTCACGAACACCCCGTGGTGAAACTGGAAGACGAAGTCGGGGGCGGACGCGCCGAGCGCGCCTGGCTCCGGGACGACTGCGACCCCGCGCCTTTCGAACGGTTCCACGACACCGAGTTCGACAGTCCGGAGGAACTCGTCGTCTTCCCGGCCTTTAATGACCTCTCAGGGGGCACCTGGGTCAACGTCGAGGGCCAGGAGTTCCTCTCGCCGTTCCTGCCCGAGGCACTGGCAGACGGTGAGGCGTACCTCCTCAACGGGACGCGACTGGGCCGCTACGACTCGGTCTGAGTTTCCCCGAGATTCAAATACCAGCACCTGGCCAGCCCCGCCCGTGCTCTGACAGCTAGTCCCGGGTGGGTCGCGGTTGTGTGACACGCCACTCGGGAGCAACGCCGAAGCAGTGTCACCTGTTCGCCACGCTCCGACGCCCTTAATCGGCTCAGCCACTTATTGTTGGCAATGACAGACGCTGGGACGGCGTCGGGTGCCGCGGCCTTCGCCGCACTCGGGGAGACGGTCCGGGCCGCACTCTCCGAGCGGGGGTTCGAGACGCCCACGGCACCCCAACGCGCCGCCATCCCGCCGCTTGCCGACGGCGACCACGCGCTCGTGGTTGCGCCCACTGGGAGTGGGAAAACCGAGACGGCGATGCTGCCGGTCTTCGACGCACTCGCCGACGAGGAGCGCTTTGGCATCGGCGCGCTGTATGTCACGCCACTTCGCGCGCTGAACCGCGATATGCGCGAGCGACTGGACTGGTGGGCAGACACGCTCGACCTAGAGGTCGACGTTCGCCACGGTGATACGACGGATTACCAGCGCCAACAACAGGCCAACGACCCGCCGGATGTACTCGTCACGACGCCGGAAACGCTCCAGGCGATGCTGACCGGGAAAAAGCTCCGGCGCGCGCTCGAAGATGTTAATCACGTCGTCGTCGACGAAGTGCACGAGCTCGCCGTCTCGAAGCGCGGCACCCAATTCACTATCGGACTCGAACGGCTCCGGGAACTCTCGGGCCCGTTCCAGCGTATCGGCCTCTCGGCGACGGTCGGCGACCCAGCGGAAGTCGGCCGCTTTCTCACCGGCAACCGGGGGTGTGAAATCGTCGAAGTTGACGAGGGGAAGGCCTTCGACGTGGACGTGCGCTGTCCGACAGTCACTGAAGCAGACGAACGACTCGCGAGCGAACTCGTCACGCAGGCAGACGTTGCCAGTCACGTCCGGGTTATCGACGAACTCGTCGCGGAACACGGGTCGACGCTTGTGTTCGTCAACACGCGACAGACGGCCGAGGCGCTTGGCTCCCGACTCAAGAAGGTCGGGACGGACATTGGCATCCACCACGGCTCGCTCGCCAAGGAGACCCGCATCGAAGTCGAATCACAATTCAAGTCGGGCAACCTCGATGGCTTGCTCTGTACGTCTTCGATGGAACTGGGTATCGACGTGGGCCACGTCGACCACGTCGTCCAGTACAACA
>CAZOQK010000072.1:0-10381 GCA_964581735.1 uncultured Halobacteriales archaeon
CGAAAAGTCGAGCAGGTCGTGCAAGCCCTGCTCCAGTGCCGGCTCGCGGAGGTCCTCGCTGCCGTGGAGGACGTAGCTGTTGGTGATGCAAATCTGGGCGCCGAAATCGGATTCGAGGTCGGCGGGCGCCACCGTCTGGACGTGTGGATTGACGACCGGCAGGAGGGCTGGCGTCTCGACGGTCACGTCCGCGCGTGGGACCGTCAGCTCGCCGAGCCGACCGGCGGCGTCGTACTCTCGGACCTCGAAGACCCCGGGCATTGGCACTCTCTCTGTGAGTGCGGGGGGTAAGGATTGCGTTCTGTGGTGGCGACACTCACATCGAACGCGGTCACGCAGGGGCTGTCTCGGTGTCGTCACCGCCGAAATCGGCTAACTGAATGTCGATTTCGATGTCGTCGTACCAGACGACCGGTCGCTTCGCGCGGCCTGCCGTCTCGAACTCGAGAAGTCCAAGCGCTTCGAGTTCGTTCACTGCTGTCGAGACGTTCTTGATATCGCGGTCGACCTGCCGAGCGAGGTCACGGACGCTTTCCGGTTCGTCGGTTACAATCGTCCGCAACAGTTCCAGGTTCTTCGCGCTCAGAACACGCGCGAGGGCCTGTTGGTCCGGGAGACTGAGGACGTGTCTGTCGTCGAGTGGGTTCTCGGCGTCGATATCCCGCAGGTCAGACACGGCACTCTCGAAGAACTCAGCCGTCGACTCGACTGTGATGTGTAGTGTGGTGGTCATGGGTTGGTGGTTAGGGTGAGACGTCGTCCGGTAGTTCGTCGATGAATCGCCGGAGCAACCGTTCAGCACCGGGAAAGTCGATTGCTTCGACGCTCGCTCCAGCGTGGCGCTCGTGCACGCCGTGGTGGTTATCGTAGCGCAGTATCGGAACGTCCGCGCCTTTCTTCCGTAGTGAAGCGCGTATTTGAGTCCCTCGGGGAACTTCTCGGACTCCGGTACGCGAAGCACCCGAGTTCGGACCAGTCTGTCGCCGAACTCACGCCGCCTGTCTCGCACTACCGTCACTTCGTCGTCGGCGGGCGTCATCCACGGACGTTGGTACGAACGCCATTGTACTAATAGTGTTGGTGCAGACGCCATCGGAAGAGTTCAGTCGCGAGGTCACCACGACGGCAGGCCAGAGGAAATCTCGAAGAGCGCGTAGTAGACGACGGCAAACGCCGTCCGGCCGTCACGAATCTCGCCGTCGCGGGCCGACTGCACCAGTGAATCGAGCGTCACTGTCTCGGCGCTGATGCTCTCGTTGTAGTCGAGTTCCTGCTCTGCGGTCTCCTCACATTTGCGGGCGATGTAGTAGTGAAAGACGGCATCCGAGAAGCCATTGGCCGGTTCCATCGTCGTCATGTGGGTGAGATTGCCCGCCTCGTATCCCGTCTCCTCGCGGAGTTCCCGTCGGGCGGCGTCGTCGGGGTCCTCACCCTCTTCGACGCTTCCGGCGGGGAGCCCTCGGTTCAGGCGGTCGACGGCCTGGCGCCACTCATCGATGACGACCACCTTCCCGTAGGGGGTAAACGGGAGGATGACCACGCTCTCAGAGTCGGAGAGATAGTCGAACTCCGCAGCCTCGCCGCTGGGGAGACGCACGTCTTCGTTGACAATATCGAACCCCTCACAGGAGTATGCAACATCACTCGACAGTGTCTCCCAGGGGAGGTCTGACATCACCTTCAATTTCTGCGCGAGTCATAAAAAGGACCGTGGCCACGTACCAACCCTGGCCTTAAAGAGGTATCTCCCGGCGACGGTTCGGTCCCCGTCGAGACGACCGGTCAGGGTTCGTGACCCATCGTGATGTCGCCGAGTACCGACTCACAGTCCGCACAGCGGTACAGTTTCACGAGGCCGTCGGGTCGCACCTCGACAGAATCGCTCCCGCAGTCACAGGCGTTCAACATCGCGGGGGCGGCGGTGGGGGTCCACTCCATGCTACTGACCAACGTATGACGGGTAAAAACTGTGTCGTCTTCGGAGAGTTTATGGACGACGGCGGACCTGTCGTTCCGATTATCTCTCCGGGTCGGGCCGCGCTGCGAGCGCTGAGAGCGTTCCGGTCGCTTCGAGGGCCGCCAGCCGACAGTACCACGCACCCCTGACCCCGTTTTGGTCGTTCTCGACTGTCGTGTCGAGTTCGACGAGGTCGCCGAGTTCGAAGACGACCACCTCGTCGGTGTCGCTGAACGGGTCGATGGTCGCCGCCCAGTCCTCCTCGCTCAACGGTCCCGACCTAGCCCGCTGTTGGGCCTCTCGGCCGGTCACTGGCGCGTAGTGGGTGATTGCCGAGACTGGGGCTGTCCGATAGAACGCCATGTAATCGAACGACTCACGCGTACGGTCGTACGAGCGTGGTGACGGGTAGTAGCCGTCCCGACACCGCTGGAACGTGGCGTCCTGTGTGGCGACGACACAGACGCGCGCGCTTCCGTCCTCGGCGTCCATACACGAACATCGGCCCGACTGGGCAAGTGTCTCCCGGATGGATGCATCGCTGTGGGTGTTGGGTCGGCGAAAAGTGGGCTGACCCGGATTTGAACCGAGGTCCAAAGCACCCGATGCTCCGAGGATACCAAGCTACCCCATCAGCCCGCACTCGAAGGGTGACCGTCGTCGGATTTAACGATTGCGACTTTCCCTATGCGTTCAGCGACTGGAAATCCTGGTCGCCGAACTCGCTCGGGCGCTTCCCCTCCGTCGCGTAGACGTACAGGGATGTCTTGATAATCCCCTTGATGGTCGCCGACAGGAGAACGGCCAGAATCAGGAAGACACCGGCGACGACTGCCGCGGCGATGGTGCTGCCTGTCACAGTGAACAGGCCGAACGTCCCCACGGCGCCGACGCCGAAGACGAGAATCGCAATCAGGCCGGGACCGATCATCCCGATGGCCGTCTCGCCCCACGTCTCGCGGAACGTCCCGCCGCTGGTCCTGAACATACTCAGGATTCCTTCCTCGGGTTCGAGTACCGCGACGGGCACCACAAAGAAGGTCAGAATCGACCACGCGGCGCTGAATAGCCATGCGAAGATGCGAGCCACCCGGCTGTCCGAGGACTCGATGGCTTTGATGATGACGCCGATGGTCGCGGCGATGACCGACCAGACGAGGAGTTTGCCTTTTACTTTCCACGCGGCGTTTAGTCCCCGGCGGAAATCGGTGGGGTGGCCGTCGAAGACCTGCCGCGTCTCGTAGACCAGCCCCGCGGTAAAGAACGACGAGACGAACGTCGTCACGAGGTAGGCAACGAAGAGGAAGGCATAGCCCACATTCCTGTTCTGCTCGATGGTATCGAGCATGCCGTAAGCGCTGCCCAACAGCAACGCCAGGAAGACGATACCGCTGGCCCCGGCGACCAGTGGGAACGTCATCAGTCCCGGATTGTGCCGCAACACGACAATGCTGTCTTTCGTCAGCGCTATCCCCCGTTTGAGTCGCCCGAGTAGTCCCATACGTGTGAGATGTTATCGACGGCATAAAGAAATTGTCTGTTACCAGGTCATACCAGCACTGGGTGCTCAGTACGTGGCAAAGCAGTCCGTATCCAGCCAGTTGTGTGCGACGGTGATGGCCTGATTCCCGTGGAGGCGTCGCGGTCCGAGACTCACGCGCTCGTCGGCAACGTCTGCGAGCAGTGCTGTCTCCTCGTCGGTGAAATTCCGGTGGTCCGAGAGGACGAAGATGGGGTCGGCCGGTGGTTCCGTGTCGACTGCAGGCGTCCCCTCGCCGTGGAGTTGCACGACAGTTCCGTCCAACTCGTCGAGCGTCGCTTCGAACCCTTTCCGGACGAGTGAGACGCCGGGCGACGTTTCGACAGGGATGTGGCCGATAGCCTCTTCGCGTTCTTCTACTGCTGTTCGGACGAGCGCGGCCGTCGAGCGCTCGTCGGGGTTGAGTCCCTGCAGCGCGCTCCCGTCGAACTCGATTGTGAATTCGTCGGCGAGCACGAGGTGGACGCGCACGTCCTCACGGATGTCGTGTGAGAGCAGGAGTCCGCTCGTAACACAGCGACAGAGCGCATCCAGTCGACCAGCGCCGGTGAGATCGTCCAGTGAGAAGTCGGCTGTCGTCGGGGCCTCGTGGCCGACAATGAGGAACTGGCGCATGGCGGACAGTGGCGACGGGTGGATTTGTGTGCTTCGAGACCCGGACCGAAACGGCTTTTCCGAACGGGGGTGTCACCGATTGACGTGACCCGCTGGCGACGCTTTGCACTGGTCGGACTCCTGTTGCTGGCAACGGCCGGACTGGGTGTGGTCGCAGATGCAACGGGCGAGCAGCGCTGGCCGTATCCCTCCACCGACAGCCTCGGGACGGACTATGACGAGCACACCGGCGAGACGACGCTGCTCTTTGGCACCATCGAGGCGGTCGATGATGGGACGGCACGGATTCTGGTTGAGTACGACGAGGGAACCTTCGAGATGACGGTCCGGAACTTCGACGCGTCAGTCCAGCCTGGCGGTACAGTCCAGGTCTACGGGACGCTGAGACCGGGACAGAGTATCGAGGCGGAAAACGTCGCAGTCGTCAACCCCGCTGGGAGTTCGCTGCTGTTCAAATACGGTATCTCCCTCGTTGCAGTGGTGCTCTTCTTGCTACTCTTTTTCCGGTACTGGCGAATCGACTGGCAAACGTATTCGCTGGAGGCTCGGGATGGCTGACCTGCTGGCAACCGTGCTGGTCGCGTACGTCCTCCTGACCATCGCTGGCTGGTGGACCGAGTGGCTCGGTCCTCGCTGGGTCGTCATCGGCATGGGCGGTGCCTGTATCCCTGACCTGCAGAAAATCGACATTCTGCTCGACGCCGATACCGTCAGCGCAGCCCTTGGGATTCCGTTCACGTACAGCGTCACGGGCACGCTCGGGGGCGTTCTCCTTCTCTCGGGCGCGATTACGCTCCTGTTCGAGCGTCGCTGGTGGCGACGGGTCTACACGCTGCTCGTCATCGGCGGCGGCGTACACATCGTTCTCGACGGTTTGCGTGTCTGGGCCGACGGCAGGGCGAGCCAGTGGCTCTTCCCACTCCTGCCGAGCTATCGGCCGCCGACGCCGAGTCTGTACGTCACGTCCGACCCCAGAGTCCCCGCCTTTGTCATCGCTGTGAGCCTGCTCGTCTTTGCAGCCGACCGGTACGTGTTCAGCGAGACGGCAACTGCCAGCGAGGACTAACGCGCCCGTCGGTTCCACCCCGATGGGTTTATGATTCAGACGGGGAACCGAATACACATGACCGACGGCCGTCGGGTCGAGGACCTTCTCGCGGACAGACCCGACTTCGACGACGCACTCGACGACATCCACGAGGTCGATGCCAACCACGAGACGTGGACCTTCGACGACATCCCCGTCGACTCAGGCACCTTCGGCCAACTCGTCTCGGAGGGTGTCGTCAAGAAAGCCGACGGCGAGTACCGCCTCGCCAATCCCGACGCAGTCCGGGCCGCTCTCTCTGGCGAATCAGCACCGGCAGACATACCGATAGACAGCACCGACGACACCGAACTGTCCCTCGAACTCCCGACCGTCGACTGGCGCGGCGTGGGACTGCTCGTCGCGGCGCTCGCCTTCGTCGTCGCCGTTCGCCTCGTCCCGTTCGGCTCGGTCTTTCGCGACGGAGTTGTCGTCCTCTCGGGTAACGACCCGTATTTTTATCTCTACCGGGTCGAGCAGACGCTCGCCGACGGGACCATCGGCGTGCTTCCAATCGGCGAGGTACCGGAGGGGATCTCCCACGGCGAGCCGTTTCTCGTCGCGTCGCTGACGTGGCTGAGCGGTTTTTTCGGTGGTGACACTGCACTGACGCTGGCCCTGTATCCCGTCCTGTCGGCACTGGCCTCCGCGCTCTTCCTGTATGTCATCGCGATGCGCGTCACACGGGACCGCCGCGTCGCGCTCTCGACGCTCGCGCTGTATGCGGTCACGCCCGCCCACGCCTTCCGGACGAGTCTCGGCTACGCCGACCACCACGCCTTCGATTACCTCTGGCTGACGCTGACCGCGCTGGCGCTGGTTGTCCTGCTGACGGGCGAGCGCGACTACACTGACCCGACCCGCTGGCTCGCCGGACTCGGCGTTGGCCTCGGCATCACGGGGCAGGTGCTCGCCTGGGAAAACGGCCTCCTCTTGATTGTCCCCGTCGCCGGAGTCGTGGTAGGCGCTGTCCTCGCCGACGCCCGCGCGGAGCGCTCGCCGTTGTTTGCGAACGCGCCGCTACTCCTTGGGGTCGGACTCGCCGCTGTCGGCATCTACGCGGTACACGACTCGACGAGCTGGTACGCCACGGCTGTCGCGCTGGCCCCGGCGCTGCTGGTCGCTGGCAGCCTCGCCGTCGTCGCCGTGGGGGAACTAATGTTCAGGCTCGGGCGCGACGTTCGCGAACTCGCTGCCGTTGAAGTGGTTGTGGGTACCGCATCACTCGTCGGGTTCACGCAGCTCTTCCCCGACCTCTGGAGCGAGCTCCAGCGGGGAATTGACAGGCTCTTCGAGGCACGGGAGATTGCGGAGGTCCAGCCGCTGTTCAGTGGCGACTCGCTCGGCTTCCTGTTGCTCATCGGGGTCATCTTCGTCGTAGCGCTGCCGATGCTGGTGTGGGCGACCGTTCGACTCGTACGGCGCGACGACGAGTGGCTCGTGCCTGTCGTTTACGCTTGGTATTTCCTCGGGTTGTCGCTGGTGCAGGTCCGATTCGTCGGGGAACTCTCGGCGTTCACCGCACTGTTTGCCGGGCTAGGCTTTGTCTGGCTGGCGTCATGGGTCGACCTGACGACGGTCCCCGGCCCCATCGATGGCACCGACTGGCGTGACTGGTGGCCGGGACGCCCCGACTCGTCGACGGTCGTCTCAATCTTCCTGCTCTTCCTGCTGGTCGGCGGGCTGAGCGCCGTTCAGTCCGGCGTGAAGATGCAACAGGTCTCCATCGACAGTGACAGTTACGAGACGGCGTCGTATCTGAACGAGTACGCCGACGAACGCGGCTGGGAGAACGCTTCCGAGAGCTACGTGTTCAGCGATTGGGGCCGCAACCGGATGTACAACTACTTCGTCAACGGTGATTCGGAGTCGTACGGCTATGCACAGTCGAACTACCGACCGTTCTTTGGAGAGACGGACCCCGAAGCGGCCACAAACCGTGTCGGTGGTCGCACCCGGTTTGTCGTTACCAAGCCACTCTCCGCAAACGAGAGCGCAATCGGCACACGACTTCACGACCACTTTGGAAGCCGAGACAGTGGCATCGAAGGACTCTCACGCTACCGCGCTATCTACGCGACCGAGAGTGGCGACCGGAAGGCGTTCCGCTTCGTTCAGGGTGCGACCCTCGCCGGGACTGTCGAGTCGAACGCGACTGTCTCGGTCTCGACGGAGGTGACTATCCCCGGTGCCGAGTTCACGTACGAGCGCCGGACGCAGGCCAACGCCGCTGGTGCGTTCAATGTCACCGTCGCCAACCCCGGGACGTACGAACTGGCGACTGGCAACGAAACGCGGCAGGTCACGGTTTCGGAAAGTGCCGTGATGAACGGAACACAGGTCGAGATGGCTTCTTGATCGTACTCTTCTGGCAGTTCTCGGTGTTCACGCTCCCAGCGAGCCGATTTCGTCGAGGTACTCTCTGATCTCTACGACGAACGCTCGGTATCGGCCAAGACTTTCGAGTGCATCGTAGACGACATCATCGTCGATCGCATCCCCGTACGTGTGTGCGAGTACGTTTCGGAATCGGGCCGCATCGACCATCTTCGATGCGACATCGGGAGAGACAATTCCACAGTCGTCGAGCCGTCTCATCGTTCCTGGATTGCTGGATGGTGGTTTCCCCTCTCGATGACGAACGAGTACTGACCCGATATCGAGCGTCGCTTCGGTCATCATTACGAATCGTCGCTCCACAATTGCCTGCATATCTTCGTCCTCGTGATATTGCCCCCGGTCGATTTCATCACGGGCTCTGACGAGCCGTTCGAGGCACTCCTCGATTGTCTCCACTGCATCGAGAATCCGCTCTAACTGTTCTCGAGACAATTCACTGCTCATGCCAGGTGCTGGTCCATCCGCTCGATAGCAGCATCCAGGCGCTCGCGCGGCGGTCGTTCGTCCTCGGATGGAACCAACTGCTCTCGGAGATGCTCCACTCGGTCCGGCTCGCCGTAAATGAGGGTACCGTTTGTGAAGATGGCTCGCGCGAGCGAACCAGACACCGAGTGCATATCAATCAGGTCGACATCATCGGTCCCAAGAAGATTACTTACAGCGGAATAAATCTCGAAAAACCGGTCGTTGTACCCCTTATCCCCAGGCTCCAATCGATCAAGCTCGACGGCGATATCGATATCACTCTTTGCGTGGGTCTCGCCAGTCGCGTAGGAGCCAAAACAGATTGCAAGTCGAACCTGCTGTTGTGCAAACAGCTGCTGGAGGTCTTCGACAGGAAGACGCTTTCCAATAGTCGTCTGCGCTGCCAGCCTCATACCGACTACTACTATCCGTTCGTACTTAACATTCTGGACCACTTCCTCGCAATCCGTCCCACAGACAGCAGTGTCTGACGATTGTCCGCCGTCTGCCGCAGGTCTTATATCCTCCCTGACGTGTATCGGGAACAATGGCATCGGGATGGCGGTATCGCGTCGTTAGCGTCCTCGGGACTGCCATCCTCACTGCTATCGCTGTCACGGTCGTCAATCTCCCCGCCGTGCAGGAGACGTTCGCGCTGGTGCCCTATTTCGGCCGCCCGGCCCCAGTCGTTCTCTCGAACGGAGTGTTGGGGTGGGCGATTACCACGACGCTCGTCGTCGTCCTCGGGGCACTGTGGCCCGTGTTCAAGCCCCGGCCCCGTCGCATTCTGGACACGATTTTGCTCACGCAAAAGCGCCTCCTGCTCTCGATGATCGGGCTTGCCGCGCTGGGTTATTTCAACTACAGCTACCGGCTCCCCCGGTCGACGCTGATGTTGACGACCCTCTTTTTGCTGGTCGTGCTCCCGCTGTACACCGTCGCGATTCGTCGGCGTCCGCGGGATACGAGCCGTGCTGTCATCGTCGGTGACGACCCAGAAACCATGGCCGACATCCTTGCTGTGACGAAAATTCCGGTTCTCGGGTACGTCTCTCCACCCTCGTCGTTCAGCGTGAGCGACGGCCCACCAGCCGAACAGGTCGAACTCACGGACGGCGGAAACGTGACGGCACGCCTCGACGAACTCCAGAGTCTCGGCGGTCTCTCCCGACTCGACGAGGTATTTCTGAAACACGATATCGACACGGCGCTGTTGGCGTTTGCCGAGACCGACCGCGCGGAGTTTTTCGGGACGCTCGACGCGTGTGCAGAACACGGCGTGACGGCGATGGTCCACCGCGACCACGCCGAGGACGTGCTGACTGCTGGACTCGGCGGCGGTGACCTCGTGGAAGTCGACCTCGCGCCGTGGGACTGGCAGGATTACGTCGTCAAGCGCGCGTTCGACATCGCTTTTTCGGGTGTCGGCCTGCTCGTCCTCTCGCCGGTCATCGCCGCCATTGCGCTCGCCGTTCGCCTCGACAGTCCCGGCCCGATTCTGTACAGCCAGTCCCGGACCGCGGAGTTCGGTGATACCTTTACCGTCTACAAGTTCCGCAGCATGATTCCCGAAGCGGAGGCTGACTCGGGCGCGAAACTCTCCGAGGAAGACAAGGGCGAAGTCGACCCGCGTGTCACTCGTGTCGGGCGATTTATTCGCCGAACACATTTAGACGAGATCCCGCAACTCTGGTCGATTCTCGTCGGCGATATGAGCGTCGTCGGGCCACGTCCCGAACGCCCGGAACTGGATGTCGACATGGAGCGTGGGGCCGAGAAGTGGCGGAGCCGGTGGTTTGTCAAACCCGGATTGACCGGTCTCGCACAGATCAACGATGCGACGGGGCACGACCCACAGGAGAAACTCCGCTACGATGTGGAGTACATCCGCCGGCAGTCCTTCTGGTTCGACGTGAAAATCGTCATCCGGCAGGTTTGGGACGTGCTCGGCGACGTGGTTGAGACGGTCCGTCCCTGACGCCGCTTACCACGTCAGCCCTTCGTAGGTGATGCCCTCGCGTCGGTCGATGACGTGTCGCCCGTCGACGACCACCGTCCTTTCCATCGCATCGAACTCGGCCTCAAGCGCCCCGAACTCGTCCCAGTCGGTGACGACGAGCGCGCCGTGTGCGCCCGCGAGCGCGTCGGCGGCGCTGTCCGCGTACTCGATGTCGGGGAACCGCTCGCGCATTTCCTCTGTTGCCACGGGGTCGTAGGCGACGACTTCGGCACCGCGCTCTCGGAGTCCCTCGATGACCGGAATCGACCGGGAGTTGCGGATATCGTCCGTGCCGGGCTTGAACGCTAGGCCGAGGAC
>CAZOQK010000073.1:0-10310 GCA_964581735.1 uncultured Halobacteriales archaeon
CGTTGACGCGGGGCTGGTTCGCTACGACGCCGATGGAGTGGCCGTCGAGTCGGCCAAAGCCGATGGCGATGTTGCGTGCGAACTCCTCGGCGACCTCGAAAAACGAGCCCTCGTCGACCACGTCGCCGATGACATCTGTCATGTCGTAGGGCTTCTGTGGCTGGTCGGGGACGATGTCCCCTGCCTCGGCCGAGTCCCGTTCGGGGTCGTCCCACGGGTCCACCCGAGGCGGGTCCTCGACGTTGTTCTGTGGCAGATACGAGAGGAGGTGTCGGATGTCGTCTAGCGCCTCCTCCTCGTCGGCGGCGGTAAAGTGTGAGACGCCGGATTCGGAGGCGTGGGTGCTCGCGCCGCCGAGTTCGTCGAACCCGACCTGCTCGCCGGTCACGGTTTCGATGACATCCGGGCCGGTGATGAACATGTGGCTGGTGTCCTGGACCATCATGATGAAATCCGTAATGGCGGGGGAGTAGACTGCCCCACCAGCACACGGTCCCATGATGGCTGAAATCTGGGGGATGACACCGCTTGCTTGCTGATTGCGGTGGAAAATCTCCGCGTAGCCGGCCAGCGAGTCGATACCCTCCTGGATGCGTGCGCCGGCAGAGTCGTTCAGGCCGATGACCGGCGCGCCCGTCTCCATCGCCTTGTCCATCACTTTCGTGACCTTCTGTGCGAACACTTCGCCAAGGGAGCCACCGAAGACGGTGAAATCGTGGGCGAAGACAAAGACAGTGCGGCCGTTGACATCGCCGTACCCGGTGACGACGCCGTCGCCCTTTATTTCTTGCTCCTCCATATCGAAGTTGTGACACCGGTGGGTCCGGAACTGGTCGAACTCGGTGAAGGTGCCGTCGTCAAGGAAGTATTCGATGCGCTCGCGGGCGGTCATCTTGCCCTTGTCGTGCTGGGCATCGATGCGGTCTTGGCCGCCACCCAGTTCCGCCTCGCGACGCATCTCGCGCAACTCCTCGATTCGCTCTTCCATCGTCATGTCTGGTGCCTCACGACGCTCATTGACCGTTGCATAACGCACCGACGTAAAAAGGATTCTGCAATCAGAAAATTACCTATCGTCAGCTGTCGAAAACCCGCAGACGGAAGGGGTGTGGTTTGCGCACGTTCCCCCGGGAAGACTCCGACCGGGCCAAAACGTCCTCGAACCGGCCACACGTGGCCGTTTTCCGGCGCGGCAGCGCCACCTGCTTCCGGCCGGCCCGGACCCGAAGCGGCGGTGCTACGACGATACACGAATGTCATGGAAGACAATTTACAACGCCCGCCCGTCACGGGCGGTGACCACTCCGTCGGTTTATTTAAAATCAGGCGCTGAGACCCCCGCCCTACTGCGCTCCTTGTCCGTTTGCACGGACTGCGGTGCTTGTTGAGGACGGGGGCTTGGCGCCTGCATTCAGCCAAACACCGTCCAGGACAGTAACGGGACTGCTGTCGAGTCGCCCGACCTTTCCGACGAACGCGAACGGTTGGAACACGCTCAAAGAAACCTCTCACGGAAGGACACGGCTCGAACAATCGGGAGGAACAACGCAAGACGGTCGCTCGACGCCACGCTGACCCGAAGCGCAAGCGTCGGGACTTCTTTGATAAACTCACGGGACAGTATCGGGCGCGCGACGAGACTGCCGATTCCGGCCATCCTCCTCCTGCCCGTCGGACTCAGCGCCTGGGCCGTGACACTGTCTGGCGTCGCGGACGGCTACGTGTACTATCTCTCGCCGGACCTTGGCACACTCCGGGCGAACCTCGGGACCATCGTTCTCTTGGCCGTCGGGCAGGCGTTTTTTACCCCTCTTGTTCGGCTTCAGCGCGATGATTGCTTACTCTTCGTATCTCGACGCTGACCACAGCCTCCCGGTTGCCAGCGGCGCTATCGTCGTCGTCAACACCGTCGTTGCACTGCTTGCTGGCTTCCTCGTGTTTCCGGTGCTCTTCGCCATCGGTGTCGAACCGGGCACGGGCGAGCTGGGTGCGGCGTTTGTCCCGCTTTCCGGGGCGCTCGGCCGGATTCCCGGCGGCGCCGCCGTCGGGACCGCCTTCCTCGCCGGGGTCCCGTCGGCACTCGGGGCCGACATTCTCGGCCGGTACAACGTCATCGTCTTTCAGTTGTCGATTCCGCTTGCAGTCCTGCTTTCCGTGGTCTTTGTCGGCTGGGTCGGCAAGAAGAAGTTCACCGACAAAGTGAGCCGCGGCTCGACGGTCGGCGGGACGTTCACTGTGGCCTGGATATGGTGGGTCCACATCGTAATTGCACTTGCCGTCACGTTCACGCTCGCCCTCGGCGTCCAGTTGTTGTTGGTGCGAGCGGGCCTCCTCGAATCGGCCCTGGTTCCCGGCTAGTCAGGCTTCGCCGTAGACGGGGATGGCCGCGCCGCTGGTGACGTTCGCGGCGTCACTGCAGAGAAACTGCATCACGTCGGCGATGTCGCCGGGGTCGACCCACTGGCTGAAGTCGCTGTCGGCCATCATCTCGCGGTTCATCGGCGTGTCGATGACACTCGGCATCACCGCGTTCGCACGGACGGTCCCCAGATTCTCCTCGGCGACCGATTCTGTCAGGATGCGCACGCCGGCTTTCGTGGCGCGGTAGACGGCGTCGCCTTCCCCGCCCTCAAGCGAGGAGCGTGCGGAGACGCTGACCACTGCGCCGTTGCGCTCGCGGAGGTGTGGGAGTGCGTGCTTGGTCGCTAAGAACATCGTTTTCAGGTTCACATCGAAGAGGAAATCGAAGGTATCCACATCGGTGTCGTCGACGGGGTTGCCACCGCGCCAGGTGCCGGCGATGTTGATGAGGCAATCGAGGCCGCCGTGTGTCTCAGTGATGTCCTCGATAGCCGCGGCGACCTGTGCCCCCTCGGTGAAATCGCCCTGATAGAAGTCGATGCGGCCGGGGTCGGAAAGCAGGAAGTCCTCGCTCTCGCTGTCGACGAGGTCTGCGCCACAGACGGTCGCGTCGCTGTCGAGAAACGCCTCCGCGACCGCACTGCCCAGTGCGCCACCCACGCCGGTCACGAGTACCACGCTGTCACTGAAATCGAACGAAACTGACATAGCCAAACTCTGGACCGGGGAGGAAATAAAACGTCGGGCGCTCACGCCAGCGTCCGCGCCAGCATCACCTCGTCGACGTACGCCTCGTCGAGTTTGTAGTGGCCCTCCCGACGGGCCTCCTCCTCCCAGCCGTGGTCCCTGAGAAACGCGACGGCACCCTCGTTCGTCGCCGGGAGCGACTGGTACACCTTCTCGTAGCCGTTGGCCCCGGCCCATGACAACCCCCGCTGCAGGAGGTGACTCCCCAGCCCTTCACCCTGATACTCGTCCAGGATGCCGATAGTCAGTTCGGCGGTGTGGCGGAGTTTCTCAAGTTCCGGAGCCTCGACGTGACACCAGCCCACCACCTCGTCGTCGACCGTCGCGACGAAGAACATCCGCGTATCCAGGTCGTTGTGTCGGATGAGCGCGTCCTCGTGGTTTAATTGCTCCGCGACGGTCTCTGCTTCGATGTAGGTGCGCTGGCTCGCGACCTGTTCGATGACGCCCAGGATGCCCGAGAAGTCCTCCTGGCGTGCCGGCCGAATCTCGAAGTCGAAGTTCGCCGTCCGGTACTCCTCCGTCGCACCGCCATCCAGTGCCACGCGGAGTTTCCCGTCTCCCTCTTTGAGGACGCCGTCGCGTTTCAGTATCGCGACGAGCTGTCTGAACCGCTCGGGTTCGATGCGAACGACGCTCTCGTCGTACAGCGCTTCCGGCCTGACTGCCCCGTTGCGCTCGACGTACTGGTAGATGCGCCGCCGGTCCGTCGTGTCGAACTCGGGTCTGTCTGTCGCCTTCATGACTACCCAAAAGGTACGGTCTCCAGCAACATGATAGTTTGGTAATTGGTACCAAATACCGCGAAACTGGTAATGCCGGCACGAAGCGGATGATTCAGGGAGTGACGACGACCTTGCCGAGGTAGCTGTCCTCGACGACGGTGCGGTGGGCATCAGCGATGTCGTCCAGCGAATAGCGGCGGGCCACGATAGCTCCGAGGTCCCCGTCGGCAAGCAGCGTCGCGAGGCGGGCACACACCGCGCCGATGTCAGGCGTGTTGAACATGCTGACGTGATGCACGGAGAGTGCCTTCCCACGACACTGCGGGACGTTCTCGAACGTCGCCGAGAGCGACTCGTTCCCGATGGCACCGATGTCCGCCCCCTGTGCCGCGACACCGGTATCGAGCGGGAGATACTCGTCCAGGCGGTGGTCCAGAATCACGTCCGGCGCGCCGGCGTCGGCAATGGCCTCGGCGAGGTCGTCACGACGGTAGTCCAGCACCGTGTCAGCGCCGAGTTCCCGCAACTGGCCGTGGTATCCCGTCGAGGCAGTCGCCGTCACCGTCGCACCGGCGGCCGCCGCCAACTGGACTGCAACGTGGCCGACGCCGCCGCTCCCCCCGTGAATCAGGCAGGTATCGGCGAGGTGCAGCGAGCACGCCTCGACGAGCGTCTGCCAGGCCGTTACGCCGACCAGCGCCGTCGCCGCCGCGGTCTCGAAGTCTACGGTCTCGGGAAGGTGTGCCAGACGTTGGGCGGGTGTGGCGACGTACTCGGCGCAGGTGCCCGGCAACTGATTCCCCAGCCCGGTACCGAAGACACGGCCCCCGGCGTCGAAGGCGGTCACGCCGTCGCCCACTGCTGCGACCGTTCCCGCAACGTCCGAGCCCGGAATCCACGGAAGCTCCCCCGGTTCGTACGACCCGTCCCGGAAGTACGTATCGACGGGATTAATTCCCGCCGCTTCGACATCAACTAGGACTTCGCCTTCGTCGGGTTCTGGCCGGTCCACGTCCTCGACTGTCAGTACGTCCCGACCGCCGTGTTCGTGATACCGAACTGCCTGCATGGCAGCGACTGCGGCGGCGACCCCAATAGTTCTGTCTCCGTGCCGCCCCGAAACTACCAAACAAGGGCCGAGTAGTTACCGAATCTTTACTGGACAGTATAAAAATATAAACTGTCCGACTCAGTGCCATCATACAGATGGTAACCGGAACCCTCGGGAGTCTGGCACGGGGTATCTTCGACGCGCTCGTCCGGCCACGTGAATTCGTCGCCGCCCAGACGAGCGCGTACGCGCGCTCACGGACGCAGACGCTCCGACAGACCCTATCGCTCGTCACCGTGTACATCGTCAATCTTGTCACGTACGCGGGGCCGCTGACGATTGCCGGCTTCGGCGTGCCCGCCGAGGGCGGAACGCCACCGGACGCCTTCGCAGCCGTCAGCGCGCTGCTGGGCGACCCGACGGTACTCTGGCGGTTCACGCTCGGGTTCGTGCAAAACTCCTCGTACATCACCGTGTTGGCGGCGGTGACGCTCGTCACGTACCACCTGGGCGTGGTCGTGACGCGGAACTCGGCCGGCTTCGTCCAGAGTCTCCACACCGTCGTCTACAGCACGTCGGCCTATCTGGCCGGGATGTTCACCGTCGTCTGGTACCTGACGACGACGGACGGGTTGGCAGCCGCCCGGGATTTCGTTCTGAACGTCCAGCGGGCGGCAATCTACGCCGTCATCGACCTCGTCGGCACCGACTTCGGACTGCCTGGTGGACGCCCCGACGGGGTCGTTCCCGAGGCGCTTTCACAGAACGGCACCGTGTTGCTCGCGGTGTTGGCCCTGCTGGTCTGTTACTACCTCTACTCGCTGTATCTCGGCGCGCGCCTGAACCACCGGATGACCCGGACGAGCGGCGTGGTCGTCATCGTCGCCGTCGGGTTATCGCCCGCGCTCTACGTCCTCGGCTCTCTCATCATCACGCTCGCCGGCCTCCCGATTCTCGCTTGACAATGCAACGCACACCCCCACACGAACGATAGCATGTCCGAACAAGAACACGACACGCCGGAACGGAGTACCGAGCCATCGACCACGGCACCGAGTACGGAACCTGCCGCGGGTGAGTCCCGGAGTAGGTCCGTCCTCAAGAGCACGACACCGACGATTCAGCCGACTATTCTGAAAATAGTCGCCCTCGCCCTCATCGGCTTCAGCGCCCTCGGGGTGTTGACGGTCGCACCGTCGCTGGTCGTCGGCCCGGAACTGGCGAGCGTCGCCCGCGTCGGCGTCGGCATCCTCCTCGTTCTCGGGCTGGTTCGGTACTTCGTTCACATCATCGTGCTCAGGCGGACGACGTACACGGTCCACTCAGACGGCATCTGCCGGGAGTTCCAGTTGCTCTTCCGGACCAAGACCCGGGAAGTACCCTACGAGAAAATCCGCAGCCAGGAGTTCGAGCAGTCCCGGTTTCAGGCGCTGCTTGGCTTTGGGTCGATTGCGCTGAATCAGGGCCTTGGCTCGCTCATACTCACTGACGTGCCCAACCCCGAGGAGATGTACGAACAGATTCGCGCGCAGGTCGCCGACAAGTGAGCACAACACGTAATTAATGACTGGCGACCGTTCGCACCTGAGCCGCCGCCGCGCCCTTCAGACGCTCGGCATCGCACTGACGACCGGCTGTCTCCGCGCGTCGACCGGCGACAGTACGGAGTCACCTGGGGAATCGAGTCCACCGACCGGGACGCTGACAGCGACCCGCGACGGAACCCCCGAATCTCCAGAGGGGATACCGACGGCCGAACCCGAGGACTCGCCGTCCGACTCGGAGGGGCCGCTGGACCCCTCCGGACTGTCGAAGGGGTGGACCGACGAGACGGGGCTCACCTACAAATACCCCGGTGTGGCCGGCGGTGAGATGGTGATCACGCAATTGGAAGACCAGGAGACGGTCGTCGCGCGCTCGCTGGCTGACGGGAGCGGGCGGTGGCGGGCGCCCTTCGCCACCGACATCTGGATTCAACCGCGGATTCTCCAATCGTCAGTATTGGTCGGATCGACCGATACGCTTGCAGCGCTTTCACTGTCCGACGGGAGCGAGCGCTGGCGGGCGACACTCGGTCCCGGGTCCAGTATCCAACCCACCGTCGGGGAGTCGGCAGTTCTCGTTACCGCAGGGAATGTGCTCCAGGCATACGACGTCGCCGACGGGTCCGAACGTTGGTCGTACGACCCGTCAGGGGAGGTGTGGGTCCAGCCGGTGCTCTCAGGACAACAGGGGACGGTCCTCCTCCCGTTCCAGCGGGACCGGCCTGGCTTTGTCGACGCTGTGACACTCAACGGCGGGGGCCGCGCCTGGCGAGTCGACGGTATCGACCGGCAAAACGCCATCTCACCGGTCCTCGACGGCGATTTCTATCTCGGATTCAGCGACAACTTCAGGGGCTACTCGCCAAGCGACGGCACTCCGTTGCCGTCGGTCGACCCGCGGGACCCGATACCCGGCGTGAGTGTGTCGCTGTTCCCCACGAGCGAATGCTGTTTGCGGACGGCGACGTTCTCTTTCTCCCGCTGCCGTACTCGAACAACCGAATGGGTGCGTACGACACGGCGGCCGACGAACTCGTCTGGACGTACGAACCGTTCGGGGACCCGGTGTCGTTCGATGTCTGGAACGGCATGCTCGCTTTCGGCGCCGAGGACAACGCCGTCTACGGACTGGACAAGACAACGGGCGAGCGCCGCTGGCGCGTCCAGCGCGACGACCCGTTCGCGCGCGTCGCTGCCGCGCGAGGGGTCGTCTGGGCGATTCAGGACGGTGGTGGGACGCTGTTTGGCATCGGTGCCGAAACCGGCACCGTACACATCGAGCGGGAGATGCCGTTCTCGCTCAGTTCGATATTCGCTGTCGGTCGGAGCGTCGTCGCAATCGGTGGCGGCGGCATCCGGACCTACCGCGTCGAGACGGCGTGATTAGCGCGACCCGCTGGAAGACTGCGCGTAGGCGTACACGTTCGCGTCGTCAGCGCCGAAATAGACGCTGTCCTCGTCGACAGCGACCCCGCCCAGCTGGCCGGCTCCGACTGTTTCGACAGTGTTTCGTTCTCTCCCGCTCGTCGGGTCGAGTTCGTAGGTTCGCGGGGCCACGCGTGCAGAGACGGCAAACAGCGAGTCGCCGTCGAAGACGGGCGTCTCGAAGAACCGGTTGTAGCCAGCACCGTCGTCGTCGAACGTCCAGTCCGTCTGGCCGGTCGCGGGGTCGAGCGCGACGACCTTGCTCCCGCCCAGATAAACCGTGCCGTCGTGGGCAGCCAGCGAGTCGTCGACGAGGTCGCTGCGCGTCCAGGCCTGCTCGCCGGTTTCAAGATCGAACGCACGAAGCGCCCCCTCGTCCCCGCCGCCCACGGCGTACCCACCAGCAGCGACGAGGTTCGTCTCGCCGAAGTTCGCGCCGAGGTCGGTCTGCCAGAGTTTTTCACCTGAGGCGGCGTCGAGGCCGTAGACGGAACTGTGCGTGCTCGGCCGTCGATTCCCTTTGCCCGCCGCAACACAGACGGTGCCGTCCGCATACGCTGGCTGGCTGACGACGATGGTTCGCTCGTCGGTGCCCGCTTCGTTGAACTCCCACTGTTTGGTTCCCGAGGAGGGCGAGCGTGCGACGACGCGGCCGCCGGAACTCACCCGAGCGGGGAGAAACACAGTTCCGTCAGCGACGAGCGGCACGTGACTCCCTGCCACCGAGCTCCCGTCCCACAGCGTTCCCCCGGTGGTGGCGTCCATTGCATGGACACGGCGCTCTACGAACACGACGACGGTGCCGTCGGCGACCGAAAAAAGTGGCTCCGTGCTGAACCCGACGCGCCACTCCCGGTAGCCGTCCTCGGCGTCGAAGGCGTAGAGATGGCGGTCGGTGCTACTGACCAGTACCAGACCGTTTGAGACGGCCGGAGGCTGTCGAATCGGTGCGAGCGTCCGCTGTGTCCACCGCGCGGGCCCCGGAATGTCGGGGTTCTGTGTTGCCTCCTCGGAGGGACCGGTCTGGTCCGGTTCCGTCGGTGTCTCCTCGGTCGGCGTCTCGGTTCCCGCAGGCGTCTCGTCAGACTCCGGCGGCGTCTCCGTCGAACTCGATGGTTCCGCTGTCGGGGTCGCCGGTGGCGTCTCCGTCGGGGAACCGGTCGTCGTCTCCCCACCTGTCTCGCTCAGTTGCAGACAGCCGCTGACAGCGAGGAGTCCGCCGGCACCCGCAACGGCCCGCAGGCATTGGCGCCGTCCGAGTCGCTCGTCGTCGATAAGCGGCCTGTCGGGGACCTGGCCTAAATCCTATGTGATTTCGGTGAATTCTCGCATGCGATCAGGGTCTGAACCACAACGTCTTCGCTTTGGCCACCCCTACACCCGCTGTGGACTGTATCGCACATCGTGGCTTCGCGGGCGTCAATCCCGAGAACACCGTCCAGGCCGTGCGTGCGGCCGCCAGTGCCGGCGCTGACTGGGTGGAAATCGACGTTCGCCGGTGTGGGTCCGGAGAACTCGTCGTCTTTCACGACGCCACGCTCGACGGGCTCACGGGCGCGACCGGCTCCGTCGCAGCGACGCCATTGGAGACGCTTCAGTCCCTTTCCATCGGTGACAGCGACGCAGGGGTCCCGACGCTCGCGGAGGTCTTCGAGGCGCTCCCCGGAGGGGTCGGCCTCAACGTCGAACTCAAAGAGCGGGGACTCGCCGCGGACTGTCTTGCTGTCTTCGACCGGTACGACACAGAGGTGCTCGTCTCGTCGTTCGACGCCGACACGCTGCAGGCTGTCGCCGAGCGGTCGTCCGTCCCGCTCGCACTGCTCTTTGCCAACGGGCCTGATGCAGCACTCGACACGGCCACCAGCCTGGGGTGTGCCGCCGTCCACCCCTACCGGCGCTGTTGTGATGCGGGGTTCATCAATACGGCACACGGTGCCGGCTTCGACGTGAACGCATGGACAGTCAAGACCGAAACTCAAGCGGACAGACTCGCCGCGCTGGATGTCGACGGACTCATTGTTGATGCGCCGGCCTGCTGTCGCAGTTAGAGGCTGGCGAGGTTCTGCCGGAGTTTGATCGTCCCGGTCATCAGCGCCGTCGCCGTCACGATGATGAAGACGACTTCGACGTGCAGGACGATGATACGGTCCAGCCCGAACGGAATGGCGAGGCTGACCACGCCGGAGAGTGCGGCAACGGTCAGAATCGGGAGTAGATGCCGGAACGGCGAGTCGAGCATCGTCTCCTGGAGCCGGGATTTGGATATCTGGTCGCGGTAGAAGACGATGCCGTATGCAAGGAAGGCGAGCGTACTCAGACTCCCGACGGCGGCGGTGAGACCCGACTCCCCGAACTCGAAAAGCAGGACGGCCTCTGACATCCTTCCACGGCTAAAGCCGTGAGGTTCCCGACCACAGGTCGGGCAGTCCACGGCGGGAGGGTCCCCACTCGTACGCG
>CAZOQK010000074.1:0-10024 GCA_964581735.1 uncultured Halobacteriales archaeon
CAGTACAACCTCCACATCGGCCAGTGTATCTACTGCCGGCTCTGTGAGGAAGTCTGCCCTGTCGACGCGATTCTCCTGACCCAGAACTTCGAGTTCGTTGCCGACACGAAAGACGAGTTCGCCTACAACAAGGAGGAACTCAAGAACGTTCCGTGGTATAAAGATATCGACCCGTTGGAGTCCCGTGAACCGGACCGCGGTGCGTGGATCGGCGAAGGCGACGGCGAAGTTGATTATCAGTAGTATCCGCGCGAGCGGAGTGAGCGCGGCGCTTTCGCCCACGTCCCCAAGAGCGTAGCTCTTTGACGGCCTCTTGGAGAGCAAAGCTCTCCAGAGGTCAGCCAATCGAAGATTGGATTCAACGGCAGAACTCGAAGAGTTCTGCGGACGGTTTCGCGCGAGTGGTGGTGAGCGGAGTGAACCACCCAAGCTCAAAAAGGGTGGACGTGTTGACCCTTTAGAGTCGCGAGAACCGGACCGTAGAGTGTAGATCGGTGACGGCGAAGTGGACTGCCAGCACCGCTCCACCACGGTATGAACGTGCGGTCCGTATTTATTCTACCCTCGATACCCCTGCGCCGGCGATTCGACACCGATAATTAGCCGACAGTGTAACGTCGGCTGTGCGCGACCGTCTCGCTGTGGCCTGGCGCTTGCTCGCCGATGCACTGGCCAGAGCAAACGTCATCAAGCGCGACCGACTTGCCGAGACTGTCGACCTGGCTTGGCCCCGCATCGTCACTGGCTTTGTCATCACGTCCAAGCGGACGGTAGACCTGGCTGTCGTCGGCATCGCGGTCGGCGCGGAGGCCGTCGCGGGACTGACCGTCGCAAACGCCTACTGGACCGTCGGGAAGCTCGCCTTTATTGGCCTCGCTGGCGGCACGCTCTCTTTAGTCTCGCAGAACTACGGTGGCGGAGACTCCGACCGCGCTGCACAGGTCGCCGGCCTGAGTCTTCTCGTCGCTCTCGTCTTCGCGTTGCCGGTGTCCGCACTGTTTGGCTTTGGCGCCCGCCCACTCGTCGCAGTCGTTGGTGGCGGCCCTGCGGCTACCCGCTTTGGGACGGTCTACCTCTCTGTCATCGCGCTCGGCCTCCTATTTGAAGGGTTCAATCTTGTGTCCTCACGCACCTACGCCGGCGTGGGCGATACGCGCACACCCATGACCATCCGTGCAGGCGGCGCGTTGCTGAACGTGGCTCTCAGCGTGGGGCTCGTGTTTGGCGCTGGGCTGGGCGTGTTCGGCGCTGCCCTCGGGACGACCCTCTCGACAGCCGCTGTCACTGCTATTTTCACCTGGGGACTGACCGGCCGGTCGTACTTCGGTCGGGGCGCGAGCCCGATTCCGGTCGGGCTCGACACCCGCCCTGCCGTTGGACTCAGTCGCCAGCTAGCGACCGTCGCAACGCCGCTTGCAGCACGGCGCATCGCACAAGGGATAGCGGTGTTTCCGCTGCTCTGGATCGCCGGGTTCTTCGGCCCGGCCGTGCTCGCGGCAATCGGTGTGAGCCGACAAGTCCGGAACCTGCTCAACTCCTTTACCTGGGGGTTCTCCATCGCGGCATCGACGCTCGTCGGCCAGGCGCTTGGCGCCACCGAAGAGGGCTTGGCGGCACTCTACGGCCGTGAGATAATCAAACTTTCACTCGTGGTGTATGTCTGTGTCGGCGCCATCGTACTGGTCGCTGCCCGACCTATCGCTGGTGTGTTCGTTGACACCAACATCGGCGTCACCGCTGCATTCGTCAGCATCGCCGCATTAAGCGTCGTTCCACTGGGCATCGACGGCTCTGTGACAGGCGCACTCCGCGGGGCCGGCGACACCAGAGTCCCGTTCATGGCGACGCTTGTCGGCATGTATCTGGTCGCGCTCCCGGTTGGCGCGCTCGGCATCGTCACCGACCTCGGTGTTTTTGTGCTGCAAGCCGCGCTGCTGGTCGAAACGGCAGTACCGATGGCCGTGAACCTCACCCGGTTCCGCACCGGTGCCTGGAAGGCCATCAGCCGGGAGTTCCGGCCCGAACGGGGGACATCTGAAACCGACATCGGCGACTGAGCGGACCCGCTCCAGCGGTAGCTTTAGGTCAATCGCCTGTAAGGTAGTATGTGGGTCGTTCGCAAGATTTGCGAGACGCCGGCCACAACAAATACACTCTCATGGTATTCAAGAAAATCACACTCATCGGCACGAGTTCGAGCAGCTTCGAAGCAGCAATCGAGAACGCGGTCGACCGGGCGGAGTCGACATTGGACAACGTCTACTGGGTCACTGTCGTCGAACAGGGGGTCGAGATAGCGAGCGTCGAGGGGAGAGAGTACCAGGCAGAAGTTGAGGTTGCGTTCGAACTGGCCGATTAGGTCCGGAAACTCTCGCCGCAGCCACACTCGCTGACGACGTTGGGGTTCTCGACATGGAACCCCGCGCCCTGCAACCCACCTTCGTAATCCAAGACGGAATCCTCGACGTAGTTCAGACTGGAGGGGTCGACGAACACACGCAGCCCGTGGTGTTTGGTAATCGCGTCGTCACCCTCGGGTTCGTGTTCGAAGCGCATCCCGTAGGAGAGCCCGGCACAGCCACCCTGCTGGACGTACAGGCGGAGACCGCCGGTGTCGATGTCCATGTTCTGCTGGTCCATCAGTGACAGCGCTTCCTCTGCTGCCTCCTCTGTGACTTGGACCGGATTTCCGCTCCCGTCAGACTCCCCGGCACTGCTGCTCATACTACTGTGAAACAACTGGACGCTCCTAAGTGTTTGCAACGGTCACCGAGCGGTTACGCAGTGGAGTACCCGGAGGTCCCGTAGCCGCCCGACCGCTCCGCGACGAACAGGGTGACCAACTGTTCGATGACGGGCTTGATGACATCGACATCCACCTGATTCGCGATGACGACTGTCGTCCCGGAGGTGGTGACCGCCGTGTTTTCGAGCATCTCTTGGGTCTGTGGGTCATCCGCAGTATCCTTTTGTAGTGCCATCTGCCCGTCGATGAACGTCTTGACATCCTGAGCGTCCTGTTCCGAGCCGGTTTCGAGATTGAACTGCACGCCGCGTTTGTCGCCGTCGGCGTAGACGGAGCCGTAGACGTACTCGATGTTCCGGACCGTCGGTGCGGCGACTTCGGCCTGCCCGTCCGGCAGGTCTTCGGGAGTGATATCCATTGCAATCCGGGCGTAGTCGCCGCTGGCAGCATCCCACGCCGAGCGAATGTCGCCGGAGATGGCCTCACCGTCGCCGTTCCGGATATCGACGACATCCTCTGTCGCACCGGCGCGGCCCAGAACCACCGTTCCGTCCCCGAGAACGGCGACGCGTTCGGTCGTGTCGTCCATACCGTCGTTGACGTACACTGTCGTGCCGCCGTACTCTTCGGTCGTGACGGTGTCGTTGTCGGAGCGACTCTCCTCAATGAGCCCAGTCAGTTCCGCCTGACTCCAGTCGGTGTAGGCCAGCCAGCCGACGTAGTCGCTATCCTCGCCGTCCTCGTTTTCACTCTCGCCGAAGAGGACGATATCGTTGAGATTGCGGGGGTCGACGCCCGCTTCCTCCTCAACCATCCCGAGCGCTTCGGACACCGACGTGGGCACCATCGAGTCACCGCTTGCCTGCTCCGAGAGCGCGCTGTTGACCGCACTGCGGACCGCCTGGTCTTCGAGCACGGCGTCGAAGCTCATGCTCATCACGATGTTCGACCGGGCGGGGATGTCAGCGGAGGCGCCATCCGCACCGCTTTCCCCGTCTGCCGTCTCGCTGTCACTCTCGAGCAGGCTCGAACATCCACTTAGACTGCCGAGCACGCCGACACTCGCGACTGCTGCTCCAGTCTTCAGTACATCTCGTCGTGAACGATTGCGGGAACCCATTTTACTATATATTGTCGGCTGGACAAATAATTCCTGCGATGGAGCGGACACTGCTGTCTTGTGCTCTTTTATTCCCGCTCGAATCGCTTCTCAACGCTCTCCGCGTGCGCCTCTAAGCCTTCTGCGGTCGCCAGCCGGGTAATCGTCTCCTGCAACTCACCCAATGACCCCTTATTCAGGCGCTGGACAGTCGTTGACCGGAGGAACGTATCGACGGAGAGACCGCCAAACAGGCGTGCTCTCCCCTCCGTCGGGAGAACGTGGTTGGGCCCGCTGGCGTAGTCGCCCGCGGCGACGGGGCTGAACTCACCCAGGAAGACGGACCCGGCGCTGTCGATGCGGTCCAGCAGTTCCTCCCCGTTCTCGGCCTGAATCGCGAGGTGCTCGGCCGCGTACTCCTCAGCGAACAGCGTCGCTTCGCTCATCGACCGCGCGAGAAAGACCCCACTGGCGTCGCTTTCCAGCGCGCCCCGGATGACATCGGTTCGTTCGCGTTTGGGTGTTTGCTCGTCGACGGCATCGGCGATAGCCGCCGCGAGTGCGTCGTCATCAGTGACTGCGACGACCGAGGCGTCGGTGTCGTGCTCGGCCTGGGCGACTAGGTCAGCCGCCACCAACTCAGGGTCCGCACTCCCATCGGCCATGACCAGTAGTTCGCTCGGCCCCGCCAGAAAGTCGATTTCCACGTCGCCACGGACCTCGGCCTTGGCGGCAGTGACCCACTTGTTTCCGGGTCCGACGATGGTGTCCACGCCCGTTACCGTCTCCGTCCCGTAGGCTAGCGCGGCGATCGCCTGTGCCCCGCCGACCTGATAGACGGCGTCGGCACCGGCAACGTCGACTGCAGCGAGCGTTGCCGGGTTCAGGGTCTCGGCGGGCGGGGTTGCGACGGCGACGTGTTCAACCCCAGCCACCTTCGCCGGCACGATGCCCATGAGGGCACTGGAAGGGTAGGCCGCGGTGCCCCCGGGTGCGTACACACCGGCGCTCTCGATGGGCCGGTAGCGCCGGCCGAGTTCGCGGCCGTCGAAGTCCTCACGCCAGTCCTCGGGGTGTTGGCGCTCGTGGAACGCACGGATGTTCTCGGCAGCGGTCTCGATAGCGTCGAGCAGGTCCTCGTCAACGCAGTCACGCGCACGCTCGACTTTGTCCGTCACGTCGATGTTCCCGATGTCGACACCGTCGAACTCGCTGCCGTACTCGCGCAGCGCCACGTCACCCGCTTCTTGCACCCGGCCGATGATGTCACGGACATCCTCGCGGACCGACTCGACGCCGGCGTCACGCTTGAACAGCGCCCGTCGCTCGCCGGGGTCTAAGTCCGCTACCTCGCGTACTTCCATGACAGCCCCTATCGGCGGCGCGTACAAACGGCTTACCCTTAGGAGTAGAGCCGGGAAATGAGGTGAAACACCGACGCGAAAACCGCCATCCCGATGAGGAGGATACTCAACACGAGCGTGGGCCAGGAAACGCCAACGTGCCCCGCCAGTCCGGAGAACGCGAGCCATGAGGTAGCGATGGCGCTCCCGACGAATATCGCGTGCACGACCAACCACGGCCCGACCGCACGCAGTGCGCTCAGCAGGCTCTTGAGTGGGGACTGCTGACCCGTGCCGACGCCGGTGTCGGCCCGCTGGTAGGCTTTCGAGGCATGTTGCCAGTCCCTGGCGGCAGCCGTCGCGCCGGCCGCGTGGCTCGGTTGCTGGCGCTGCCGATGGCGTCGGCGCTGTTTCCCGGGGCCGTCTTCACCCAGCCACGCGGTTCGGTCGTAGCCGTCGTCGTTTGTCTCCGCCGCTGATTCACTCGCCGCTGTGGCCACGGTCGCCTCAGTCCCGTTCGTGGCCGTCCCCGCCGTGCTATGACCGTTCTCCGTGGGGTCCCACACTGCCGACTCGACGTGTTTGTCGACGTACTCGGCGTGTCCAAGTCCGTCGTACCGCGTCCGCTCGTCGGGGTC
The DNA here is from genome assembly GCA_964581735.1 of uncultured Halobacteriales archaeon. Taxonomy (GTDB): domain Archaea; phylum Halobacteriota; class Halobacteria; order Halobacteriales; family Haloarculaceae; genus Salinibaculum. Next base: position 5,827 of record CAZOQK010000074.1, read on the forward strand.
GACGAGCACGTCACGGGCGGCAGTGAGGCGCTTGAACTGTTCTGGGGCGCCGGGGTCATCACTCACGTCCGGGTGGTGTTCCTTGACCTGCTCGCGGTACGCGCGGCGAATCGTCTCCGTCTCCGCATCGTCAGCCACGCCCAACACCCCGTAGAACGTCTCTGCCATGCCGATTATCGAGGGTTATGTGACTCATTATAAAGAATCTGTGGGTGAGTAACTTTCAGTACGATTGAAGCCCTGTCTGTGGACGATGAGTCCCGAGGCGGACGAGCCGTTGCTTACCTTCCGGCGCGAGCGGCGGATGACGCGTATCCACGCCGCGCTCTGGACGCTCATTCTGACTGCGACCGCGGGTGACATCCTCCTGACGCTGGTCGGAACCGCCGGCGGACTCCAGGAAGGCAACGCCGTCGTCGCGACGCTGATGGGCGCGTTCGGCCCGGCAGGGCTGTGGCTGGTCAAGTTCCTCGCGATGGTCTGGCTCGTCGGCGGGTGGGCCTTTCTTTCTGACCGCAACGCCGCTATCTTCCTCGCGCTCTTTGCGACTGTCACTGTGCTGGCCACCGCCTACAACGCCGTCTTACTCGTTGACGTGGGCGTAATCCCGGTGTAGTCACTGGCCGAGTCGTGTCGCCCGGAACACTAACGACCGGCATCATCCCAGGCGGCGTGCCGTGTCAGCCGGATAACCCTCGTGCCGGGCGCGAGTTCGCTTGGCGAACTCGAATTGCGCGAGCGGCGTCAGCCGCGAGCGCGGGAGATTGCATTGCAATCCCCGAACTGCGAATGTCGCGTGCCCGGGTTCGCCGCGCGGTCATTGCTCCCGTGACAGGGACTCGGGCGGGGACTAAAGGCACGCACATCCTGGTTGGCCGCCACCGCTCATAACTTCCCGGGATAAACTGAAAAATGTGCTACCGCTACACCTCGGGAATGATCGATGACTCCGACCCGTTCAGGCCGTTCCGGCGGTTTCTCGACCAGTCCGACGTGATCGGGCGACTCGCTGCCCGGGATGGGGTTTCCGCTCTCCTCGATGCCGCTGCCCGGTGCTTGTGATCCCGGCACAATCTCGCCGGGAGACAGCACGAAACGGACGGTCAAGCAGCTATACGGCGCGCTTACGGCACTGTCGGGCAACGATTCCATGGCGTCGGCCGGCGACGTGTGAACGCGCCGTCTGGACGCCTTCGATACCGACGCGTCCAGGTTCGGGCCGGAACAACCCACCGCGGCGACGCTCCGGACCTACCGCATCTGGTTTTTTAGCCTCACGCAACTGCTCGTCGGGAGCTCCACCCTCCAGCCGGTCCCCGACGACCTCGTCGGGGAGATGGAGACGCTGCGCCGTCGGCGTGATGAACTGCCCTACACCTTCGGTGGGTGAGACGACGTGACCGTCGACGAGTCGCTCTCGGACGCCCAGCGCTCGCTGGATACTGTACTGACGGCCCTCAACGACCGCGTCACAGACGGCTCACCGTTCTCGTATCTCCCGGACCGGAGCCAATCCAGCGACGACACCCTCGCCGGCGATGCCACCAGCGGGGACCCGCCTGACAGCGATTCGGGTGGTTCGGCCGACTCGACCGGCGCGGACACTGCGGCCGGCGAGCCGGGGCGCTAGACCTCGTAATCGCTCTCTTTGAACTGGACGTAGCCGCCGTCGTGAAACTGGGACTTCCTGCGTTTGTACTTCCGAACCATCCGATAGCCACCGATGCCGGATTTGAGGATGCTCAGCCACGAATACTCGCCACGATTCAGGAGCGTATCCGCGGTGCCAAAGGCCCAATCCCAGTCTTCTGGGCCGTAGTCGTGGACGATATCGGCCATCGTAACGTTCCGTGCGAACTCGTCTTCGAGTGCGTCTTTCCACGCAAGGTTGTACCGGTCGAGGCTGTCCGTGGCGGCCAGTTCACCGGCCAGTTTCCCCGTGCGCACGGCGACGTGGTCGCCGCCCTCGTGGAACGCCGAAGTTCCGCCCATCGCCCCGCCGACGACGGCGATACCGGCCGCAGTCGGCGAGTCGATGGGCCGGGTCGAGGAAATCGGGTAGGTTTCGGTGCCGCCCTGCTTGCCGCGGTCCTCGACCAGTGGGAAATCCTCGATATCGTACTCGGGGTAGACGAGTTCGAGTAGCCGCTCTATGTACTCGCCGCCACGCGGAATCCCCTCGTCGTCCTCGCGGAGGAGTTTCCACTCGGAGTTGTCGAAATCAGCGATGTCGAGCCCGATGGGCATCGTCAGCCCGATACGGGCCACCTCGCCGTCGTTCGGGAACACCCACGGATAGGCGGTGTGGCCGGGCATGTGCCCCCACCAGAACTTGAGCCGGTGTTTCTCGTAGATGTCCTCCGGCACCGTCCGGTGTTCCTGGTAGGCGATGTGGTTCACAACCCGGGGGTTGAGATGATCCGTGATAGAGCGTCCGTCGGGAAAAAACTGGTCGAGTACGTCCGTTGCGATGGTCCGCTGTGGGCCGTCGGCGAGAACGAGGTACTCGGCTTCGATTTCGTCGCCGTTCGACAGAGCGAGCGTGTGTGTCTGGTCGCGGGTGCCATCACCCGAGAGGTCGGTTTCGGCGCCGGTCACGGAGTCACCGACGCGGTAGGTCGCACCGCAGGCCTGTGCTTCCTCGCGGAGCCAGTCGTCAAAGCGGGCGCGCTGGAAGGCAAACCCAAAGTCCGGGTATGAGGAATCGATGCCGGTGCTGTCGATGCTGAGCGTCTCCGACGGGCCGACGAAATCGGCCCCGTCGAGATGCCGGAGGATGATATCGTCGGGGATGTCTTCGGGCGCGAAATCCATCAGGTCGACCCAGTAGTCGAGCATTCCGGCGGCGTCCGTTGAGTCCGGGCCGAGCATCTCGCGGTCGGCCCGCGGCACCCCTTTCTCGACGACGAGCGCACTGGCACCGTGCTCGGCGGCTTGCCACGCTGCGGAGGTGCCAGCAGGCCCGCCGCCGACGATGGCGACATCGACGCGTTCCATACCGATTGACCGACCTGCCTCGACATAAATGCCCTGTCATCGACCGGCGGTTACTACTCGACCGACGGCCACCCCGCACTACGCGTTTGGGTTTCCTACCTGCCCGTCGCCAGGGGCCGGGCAGGTCTTGAACGCGAGCGACCAGTCCACCTGGTCCGGGGCGAGCGCGCTGTTGACATCCGCACGCTTTCTTGTGACCCGCTCGCAAAGCCGCTCGTACTCGTCGCTTTCGGTCAGTGCCTCCTCTGGTGTTTCTGCCTCGATAGACGCGAGTTTGACCGCCAACACGAAGAAGTCGCCCAGTGCGTCGCGGTACCCGCTCTGGGTGCGACACTGCTCGATAATCGACTCCAGTGTCGGTTGGTCGACCGGCTTCTGGACGTACCGGCCGATGGGCATCTCGACGATGTCGAAATCCGGGTCCCTCGAACTGACCATCACCACGTACAGGTTGTACGGCATGTCGGCGAGTTCGTGCGCGACCTCCGTTCCCGTGTGGCCGGGCATATCCCGGTCGAGAAACACGATGTCGACCGGCGGGCCGACGGCCTCAAGTGCCGCTGTCCCGTCCGCGACAAGCTCGACCGTGTGGTCGTCGCCGAGCCAGATCGAGTAGAGATCACGACAGTCGGCGTTATCCTCTGCGACCAGTATCGTCATTGGGTCCCCCACCATGAGGCGTATACTCACTCCGAAGCCGACCCTTGATAAACGTACGCACGCTCCCGACCGTTTACAGCGTACTCGCAGTGTGAAAACGCCCTACAGAAGCAACAATTACTGGTACCGTTCCGGAAACAACCGGTCTCACTCCCGGGAGTGAGACCGGACAGGGGGACGAGAGCCAAAGCGCCGGCCCGGCCTGCGCACGCGTCGGTCAGCCGTCAGAGATAGCCGTTTTCGAGCAGTAGTTCGCCGTTCAGCACCGACGCCCCGGCCGCGCCACGCATTGTGTTGTGGGCGAGACAGTTGAACTGGAGGCCGCCGTCGGTCTCCTGTGTTCCGCCAACGGCGATGGCCATGCCGTTCTCGTTGTCCCGGTCGAGGCGGGGCTGTGGGCGGTCGGGTTCGTCGAAGACGTGGACCAACTGGTCGGGCGAGGAGTGGAGGTCCAGCGATGGATATGCTTCCATGGCGTCCTCCGCGTCGGCGATGGTAACGTCATCGACGGTATCGGTCCAGACGTTTTCGAGGTGGCCGT
>CAZOQK010000074.1:10034-10305 GCA_964581735.1 uncultured Halobacteriales archaeon
CCAGTGGACCTCCGCGCCGTCGAAGGTTCCCAGCAGTTTCCGGGACTCCGTTTCCATCTTCCCCTCCTCGCCGCCGATATACGGGATGGCGTTGTCGATAATCTCCATTGACGTAACACCCGAGTACCCCGCCCCGGAGACGGCTTGCAGCGTCGAGACGGTGATGCGGTCGAGGCCAAAGGCGTCGTCAAGCGCCGCGAGCGGCGGGACCATCGTAATCGTCGAGCAATTGGGGTTTTTAATGAGTGCGCCATCCCAGCCGCGTTCGTCG
>CAZOQK010000075.1:0-10116 GCA_964581735.1 uncultured Halobacteriales archaeon
ATGTCTGCAAAAGGAGTTGGCGGATGGCTTCCTTGCCGTCGCGTTCGGACTGGACCTGCTCTCGGGTCTGCTGTAACTCTCGTTCACGCTGTTTGCGCTCGGAGATATCCCGAGAGTTGATGACGTAGTTGCCGTCGGGCGTGGGGTTTGACGAGCCAACCGATTCGATCCATTTGTAGCTTCCATCCGCCTGCCGATGTCGGTACTCGACGGTCTCCCGACGGTGTTCGTCGCTCTCCACGATGGCTTCGAACGCGCGGAGAACCCGCTCGCGGTCCTCCGGATGAAAGTACTCCGCGACCTGTTCACCCACCAGTTCGTCCTGGTCGTAGCCGTAGAGCCGTTCGATAGACGGACTCTCGTACTGGACGATTCCCTGTTCGTTCAGGAGCGTCAGCAGGTCCGTCGAATGCAAGGGGAGCACGTCGAGCCGTGCCGCCTGGCCGTCCCCGCTTGCGGCCAGCCCACCCTCATCGTCGGTTGCCATACCACTACCATGACCGGGTGGGTAATGTTCTTTGCCCGACTATTCGTCCGCGTCGACCACGTCGGCAAACTCGTACCAGCCAGCCTCTTGGTCGGCCAGCCACACCGCCGCGTCGACAGCACCGGCGGCGAACACCGCGCGGTCCTCGGCGCGGTGGCTGATGGTCAGCACCTCGTCGTTGTCCGCGAGGATGACTTCGTGTTCGCCCCGAATGTCTCCGGCACGGCGGACTAACATGCCGACTTCGCCGTCTTCGCGTGGCTGGATCCCTTCACGACCCGCGATGGTGTCGAACTCGCGGTAGTCGCCGATTTCCTCCAAAATCGTCTTGGCCGTCCCGCTCGGGGCGTCCCGTTTCTGATTGTGGTGGGTCTCCATCACTTCCACGTCGTAGCCATCAAGCGCTTCGAGCGCGGGGCCGAGCGCCCGCAGGAGTCCCTGAATCCCACGCGAGAAGTTGGTCGCTTTCAAAAGGGGGATGACCTCGCTGTCTTCCTGCAGTTGGGACAGTTGCCCCTCGTCGACGCCGGTGGTCCCAACGACCAGCGCAACACCAGCGTTGGCACACGCCGCTGCGAGCGCGACCGTCGAGTCGGGCACGGTGAAGTCGATGACGGCATCGGGGTCGTGCTCGGCCAGCGCGTCGGCCGTCCCCTCGGGTGCGTACAGCGGGACCTCGCTGTCGGCGTCGGTATCGACATCGATGCCGAAAGCGACTTTTATGTCGTCGCGCTCGCTTGCCGTCTCGATGACGGTCTGGCCCATCCGGCCGGCCGCGCCGTTGACACCAAGGACTGTCATCGTGCCTCCGCGTACGGTTCGTCGTACTCCGCGAGCAGGTCTTCGAGCGCGTCGTAGGTCTCCGCGGTGGCTTCTGTCAGCGGCGATCGGACGTTGCCGTTGCCATGGCCGCGGATTTCCAGAGCGGCCTTGACCGGAATCGGATTCGTCTCCCAGAACAGCCCGCGAAAGAGCGGGCTGAGGTCGTGGTGACGGATGCGGGCCTCGGCGTAGTCCTCGTCTAAGGCTGCATGCACCATCTCGCTCATGCGCTCGGGTTCGACGTTCGCGGCGACGCTGATACACCCAGTGGCGCCCACCGAGAGAATCGGCAACGTCTCGCCGTCGTTGCCAGAGAGCACGTCGAAGGTCTCGTCGCGGGTCTTCTCGACGATTTCCGAGACCTGATTCAGGTCCCCGCCAGCGGCCTTGAACCCCTGAATGTTCTCGTGTTCGGCCAGTGTCGCGACGGTGTCGGCCTCGATGTTCTGCCCCGTGCGGGAGGGGACGTTGTAGACGATTTGGGGCACGTCCACCTCGTCGGCGATGGTCTCGTAGTGTTCGACGAAGCCGTGTTGTTCGGGCTTGTTGTAGTACGGCGAAATCAGGAGGAGCGCATCGGCACCGGCCCCGGCGGCCCGCTGTGAGAGCGAGAGGGCCTCGGCAGTGTTGTTCGAGCCGCTGCCGGCGATAACGGGCACGTCGACGGCGTCGATGACGGCGTCGATGACCTCGATGTGTTCGTCGTGGCTGACCGTGGCTGATTCGCCGGTCGAACCCATCGGAACGAGGCCGTCGACGCCCGCCGATTCGAGCCGCTGGGCGTCCGCTCGCAGTGTTTCGAAGTCGATGCTGCCGTCGTCGTGGAAGGGCGTGCACATCGCGGGGTACACGCCGCCGAAGGTGTCGAAGTCCATCATCGTTGTGTGGTGTGTCGTCGCGGTGTCGCTTGTGTGGTTCGGTTCTGGTCCCGTTGCTGGTGGCCCAGCCCAGCACGACCCACGACAGGGATGCCACGCCTGCCGGGAGCCTCAACTACCGTTTCCGTTTCGGAGAAAAACGGACGCCACGCTCGGGGGGTCTGTTCGTCGGACCGGCGTGGCTGACCAGCATATTCCTTACAGCAGTAGCGAGGGACTTAGAGATTGTGCCTTTCGACCGCGGCACTGAGAGTGTGTCGCATGGAACGCACGCTTTTTTAAGCGTCGGAGCGTAGAGACCAGTGATGGTACAACACATTGGTCTCAAATTCCGGATGGTCGTCATGGGGAGTATCCTCTTTGCCTTCTACGCGGCCATTGCCGGGCTCGTCATCCTCAACTTCGGTGCAAACACCACCGTGTTGGCCCTCCTTCTGCTGGGGACAATCGGGTTCGTCGGCTTCCAGTACAAATTCGGCAAGTGGGCCGCACTCCGCAGCGTCGGCGCGGAGGATATGCCCGAGGACGGACGGTACGGGGAGATACACCGCCAGGTCGGGCAGCTGAGCCGCGACATGAATATCGACAAACCGCGCCTGATGGTCGCGGATATGGGCGTGCCAAACGCCTTTGCCGTCGGCCGACGTGGGGCCGGCGTGGTCGTCGTCTCCACCGAGATTATCGACCTGCTGGACCGCGAGGAACTGAAAGGCGTCCTCGCCCACGAACTGGCCCACATCAACAACCGCGACGTGGTAATGATGCTCATCGGGCAGTCCATCGCTGCGATGGTCGGTATCGCCGTTCAGTTCGCGGTTCTCTTTGGCGGCGAGCGCAACATTGGGTCGTACATATTTGCAATGATTGCCGGCTCTATCGCCCAGATGATCGTCTCAATATTCGTGTTGGCGATCTCGCGGTACCGCGAGTACGTCGCCGACAGCGACGCCGCCCAGTACACGAACAACCCTGACGCGATGGCGCGGGCCCTGGAGAAAATTAGCCAGGGCGCCAAACGCCGTCAGCAGTCCAGTCAGGGACTCAACCAGCGGGGCGGTCGCGGACGCCAGCAACAACAGGAGAAGGGGACGCCGGACGAGGTGGCCGCACTCTGTATCTTCGAGGGTGACCGCGGCGTGCTCGAAACCATCTTCTCGACGCACCCGCCCGTCGAGAAGCGAATCGAGAAACTCCGCAGCTACTGACGCCGGTAGCAAGCCCTTTGTGTGGCGCCGTCAGTACGTGAGTCATGACCGACATTCATCCAAACCAGCGAGTCGCCGTGCTCGCCGACTCGCAGAACCTCTATCACACGGCACAGAGCCTCTACACACAGAACATCGATTACGGTAGTCTCCTCAAAGCGGCCGTCGACGGCCGCCAACTCACCCGTGCGCTCGCCTACGTCGTCAAAGCGGATGCTCCCGAGGAGGAGTCGTTTTTCGAGGCGCTGACCGACATCGGCTTCGAGACACAGATCAAGGACATTCGCACCTTCAGCGACGGCACGAAGAAGGCCGACTGGGATGTCGGGATGAGCCTTGATGCCGTCTCACTGGCCCCACACGTCGACACCGTGGCGCTGTGTACCGGTGACGGTGACTTCGCACGACTGTGTCGGCACCTCGAACATGAGGGGGTCCGCGTCGAAACCTACTGTTTCGAAGAATCGACATCGGAGGACCTCATCGAGGCGGCCCACGAGTTCACGAATCTGAGTGCCGATACCGACCGGTTCCTGCTTTAGACAGCCCGGCCACCCTCCGATGTCCCGACGAGCAGCGCGCCCGCCGCCATCGCGAGTGCGGCGGCACTCCCGATCAGACCCGGGAGAATCGCCTCCCCGGCACTGCTGATGTAGAGAATAATCGCTGTCGTGGCGAGCAAGAGCGCCGCCCCCGCCAGAATCTTCGCCTTGCTTGCGTTGCTCATTGTAACTGGGGCTTGCCTATCTCGGGACATAAATCTGCCCAAACCGACGGACTGCGGTATGATAAGACATGGCAACCCCGTGGCTGTGTGGCAGAGGAACGGTGTGGTTTTACGCGGCCGTTGTCTACGTAGTGACGATGGACGACACCGACCGGTTGTTCCTCCGTCGGGTGGCGGACTACCAGTTCGGCAGCGACGCCGGTGTGGCGCTGTTCCCGGACGGCGAGGAACTGACCGTGACGACAACGAGCTCCGGCCGGCCACGACAGGTCCGTGCCGAGGGCGGCCGGCTGGCCACCTACGGGACCGACGGCCGGTTCAGGCTGGGGCCAGCGGGCGGAGCGCGTCTGCAGTCACTCGCGGCTGAGACGCCCTACCGTGTCGTTGTTGGCGACGAGAGCGAACCGTTCGTCCGGGAGGGGCGCAACGTGTTCGCGAAGTTCGTCGATGTCGCCGACGACCACATCCGGCCCCGCGACGAGGTCGTGGTCGAACACGAGGACGGCCACCTGCTCGCGGTCGGACGCGCGGAGCTCTCCGGGGCCGGGATGCTGGACTTCGAGACCGGGATGGCGGTGTCCGTTCGTGACAGCATCGAGTAAAGCCCCGGTCGGCAACACAGCCCTTTTTATTGACTGGCGTGAACAGTGGTACATGTTTGGAGGAGGCGGCGGCGGACTGAACCCCGGCAAGATGAAACAGATGATGAAGCAGATGGGCATCGACATCGAGGAGCTCGATGCCGAAGAGGTCGTCATCAAAACACCCGATGAGGAACTGGTCTTCACCGACGCGGAGGTCCAGTTGATGGACGCCCAGGGCCAGGAAACATACCAAGTCGTCGGCTCGCCCGAGCGCCGTGACCGCGGCGCCGGCGGGGCCGACCCGGCACTCGACGACGGCGAGGCCGACGACGGTATCCCGCAGGACGACATCGACCTCGTCGCCCAGCGCACCGGCGCTGGCGAGGACGCGGCACGCGAGGCACTCGGAGCGACCGACGGCGACCTCGCGGCGGCCGTCGAGCGCCTCGAATAGTGCCATATCTGCTCGTTCACGAGGACCGCGAGTATCTGCTGGCGGCGGGCGAACGCCTGGAGACCGACCTTGGTATTCTGGAGGTGCCCCAAGACGTTTCGGCGGGCGAGACCGTCGAGACGCATCTGGGCACCGCATTCCGGGTGCGGAAACTCCGCGGCCCGGACCTCTTTGCGCATCTCGACCGCACCGGCGCGCCGATGATGCCCCGCGATATCGGGCTCATCGTCGGGCACACTGGTATCGAAACCGACGATGCAGTACTCGATGCGGGCACCGGAACCGGCGTGCTCTCGGCGTATCTCGGGCGCATCGGCGCCGACGTGACCACGTTCGAGCGCGACCCCGACTTCGCCGACGTTGCCCGCAAGAACATGGCGCTGGCCGGCGTCGGTGACAGCGTCGACGTGCGAACGGGCGACGTGACTGATTACTTGGAGAACCTCGGCCGGTTCGACGTGTTGACCCTCGACACCGAGGACGCCGCTGTGGTCGTCGAGCACACGCCGAACCTGCTCGTATCGGGCGGCTTTCTCGCAGTCTACTCGCCGTTCGTCGAACAGACGCGGGCGGTAGTCGCGACGGCACGGGAGGTCGGGCTGGAGGAAATCGAGACCGTCGAGACGATTCAACGCGAGATGGACTTCGACGACCGCGGGTCGCGGCCGTCGACCGGCGGTGTGGGCCACACCGGCTATCTCACGTTCGCGCGGCGGCCGTGATGGCCGACCAGTCTTCTGTCCCCGATTCCTGGCGGTGAGTTCGGGCTACATGACGGCCCGGACTCCCAGCCCACCGGTCGGCTGGCCCTGACGACGGCGGCACTGTGCCGTACCGGAGGCACGCGACGCTTACCGTGGCCACGGGATTTTTATTACTTGTCACGACAAAGCGGAAATCGTGACTCAGACAGACGACGCCGCTGGAGCGAACGCTGTCTACTGTTCCACCTGTGGGGCCGACATCTACGCACAAGCCGAGATCTGTCCGGAGTGTGGGACACGACAGCGATCACCGCCGGAGACGAGCGGTGACGGCACGTCGCTTCTCGCCGCAGCGGCCTCGACTCCCGTCCCCGGGCTGGGACAGATGCTAAACCGCGAGTTCGGCCGTGGTCTCGGCTTCATGATCGCATTCTTCGGCGGGTTTTACGTCCTCAACACGTTCGTCGGGGGAGCGCTCAATTTTCTCCTTTTCGGCGTCTGGGGGTACGCTATCTACGACGCCTACAAGAAGCCGTCGGGCACATCGAGTGCGTCGAGTTCAGCCCCGGTATGGTCAGATTGGGCGTACCGTCTTTTCAACGCCTCTTTTGACGAGCGAAAAAGCGACGAGTATCAAGACAGCCAGCGCGGTAATACCGCTGGGGCGACCGAGACCACTGGGGGAACGCGGGCGTCAAGCGGATCGACGGCGACAATTACCGCCGACTCCGGGACCGCGAACGGCGACTTGGACGCGAGCAACGGGGAACCCAGTAGTCCTTCCATGGAACCGAACACTGCAAACGTCACCAGCGACCGCATGCCACAAACAGATAGCGCGCGAGCCGACAGTGGGGCCGATGCCGACAGCGAGGGCACCGTCGGGAGCAGGATACCTGGTGACGGTGTCGACGATACCGGGGGCGGAGACTCGTCCGACGGGTACGAAGACCCTGACGACGATGATACCGAAGACGGCGACTCGAAGTGGAGCCGTGACGATTCGGACCGTTCGTGGAGCCGCAATTGAGAGACGGGCCGCGTTCGGGGGTTTCGGCGGGGACGTAACCGCCACCACCGCCCGGTCATCTGGTGACTCCCGCTAACCGTGGCGGGTCACGTGGTAGACGACGCCCCACGCGAACGACAGCAACAGAATAACCAGAAGCGCCCCGCCGAACTCCTCAGTCACCGGAACCGAGAGGCCGGGAACGGCTTCAATGACGCCGAGCAACAGGAGCGTCGCCTCGCCGAGCGATGGCACGAGCTCCCAAACGTACTTCGACATCGTCGTCCCGATCAGCATGCTCACGAACGCCGCCGAGGCGTGGGAGCCACCGGTCTTTGCTGGCACGGACGATCACCAGAGGCTCGTGAAACCGTAGTTCTCGTTCTGACGGAGTTTCAACCGATACTCGGCACGCAACACGAGGGCACCGGCAACGAGCAAGACGAGGCCGATAACCGCCAGGACCGGTGTGTTTGGGAGCCCGACGAACGTGAGCAGGAGTCCAAACAGTCCCATCCCGCCACCGATACCGAGATTGCGCACGTTCAGCGTGTGGTCGTCGATACAGTCCGGGCAGTGACACTCGAACCGCTCGGTGTCATCGCCGACATCGCGCGTATACTTCGAGAGCCGCGGCTGGTGCCGGACGCCGATACTGCAGGCGTCGCACATCTTCGTCCCGCAACTGTGACAGACTGTGTCGACATCGTAGTCGCAGTCGCGGTCGTTCACTTCACAGTTCGACCGTTCCGGATACTCCTTGTTGAGCCTATCATCGAGATCGATTCGCATCGTTTAGACCTCCTCCGCGATGGATTGGAGACTGAGCTTGATTTCATCGCGCAAGTCACCTGCGAACGAATCCACCTTCTGTGGATCCGCTCCCTTCGCGATGACCTGGACTCCCGCGTGACCATAGTCTATCGTAACGTTACGTTGTTTGGCGGGGAGCTCTTCGCCACTACTCGTTTCTCTCCCTTTCTCGCCTGTCCGCCGCTCTCCGTTGATTGATATCTCGACTGTTATACGCGTGTCGCCGAAGATAACAGATCCGTTTTCAAAGCTCCCGTTGAATGATGTCACTTGTGCGCCCTCTCGCATCTCCTCGCCTTTACTGAGCCCAGTATCGATCGCGTCGATACCCCGCTGATTCAATATAGACTCTATCTCGGTGTACGCTTGTCGTGGCGTAACGCCGTCCACGCGTATCTTTTTTTCTCACAGTTGCCGCGTCACCGACCAGAATCTCCGAGGTTGGTGTCGAGAAGTCCGCTTCGATGGAGCACGTCTTATCAACGGTTGCATAGTTCGCTCCTGCCGATGTCTGGTCGTCGTATGTCTTGTTCCCGCCGGCGTCGAACACCGCCTCGGGAAGGTAGTTGGTAAACGGCTGTGACGTGTTCAGCGTCGCCGACCCCTCCACCTGTTCGAGGTCTCGCCCGGCCTCCTGGGGAACGAGGAACGAAATCTCCTCGACCTTCGGCTGGTTCCCGGCCGGCCGTATGCTCGGGATGTCGAACACGAACTCACCCTCTGCGGGGTCGAAGGACCCCGACGTGTCGTCGTCCAGGAGGAGTTCTCGCCCTATCTGTGGCGGCATTGACACGCGCAGCGTCGAGGGTTCTAGCTCCCTGGGCGCCTGGTTCTCGACGGTGAGACGGAACTCCGTTCCGAACACGTCCCCCTCCGCGATAGGTTCTGCGCGGGCCTGAATATGGACTGGGGACCCGAGTGACACCTTGTCGGTGTTGATGCCTTCCCGTTCGAGATAGGACTTGATGTCGGATTCGAGGTCGTTATACTCCACAGTGTACTCTTTTTCCTGACGGAGTTTGCGTTTCAGGTCCTCAGGTGGAGTTTGCTCGAACTCTTGGGTACTGAGCGTCGGGGTCAGTGTAAACTGCCTCGGAATCGCGTCAATGGGTTCGGTGCCACGAAACAGTACCGACCCATAGTTGATTTTGAGACTACTTGGGTCGACAGCCCCAAGCGACCAATCCTCGAAGAACGCGCTTGTCTTGTCCTTTGTTGTCGGATTTCGAGCACGTTCGAGCTCCTCCCGAACCTGTCCGTGGTTGACTTCGTACTCGAACAGCAGTCTGCCAGATATTTGCCCTATATTGACGTACTCCCCGGATTCACTCAGGTCGAAAGAGAGGTTGGCGACTTCTTCTATACGAATGCCAACCGCTCTTCTATCGTCCATCATCTCCTCCGTAACTGTTACTTCCATATAATATCGAAACCGGAGTGATGATTAATAAAGATTGCTTCAATGTCACAGCCAGCATTCCATCTGCAGTAGCATATTACCGAGGAACGTTCCGCAATCGCCTTTCGACTGGTCCTGCTCCACGTGTCCGGCGCCGAAGGGGAATAAAAAATGCGCCGTTTCACTTCCCGAATGACATACTCGACCCGATACCGGTTATCCCGCCGGTCGGACCGACATCGGAGAGGGACACGCTGGGGTCGGTCATCGGTGTGAACAGCGACAGTAAGTGCGGACTACGCTCGGCAAATATCACACAGTTGAATAGACCGCTCAGTTCACGTCCCGCAACAAACCGAGCAGTTCGCCCTGCGATTCACTCGCCGTCCGGGCCAGGCCGTCCCCCGTTTCGTCGGTGTCCAGTACGTCCGAGAGCGGCCGGGACGGGTAGCCACCCGTGACGACGAAAAAGTCCGTGCCGTCGTTCCAGACCCCGACCCACCCCGTGACAGGGACGCCACCGGCGATGGGGTCGACGCCGTCGTAGCGGGTCAGGCGCGCACGGTTGCCCGAACGGACCCGCACCCGTTCGCGGCGGCCACGCTCGATGTCCTTGACGCCGCGACTCCCCAGGCGTTTCTTGAACGTCTTCTTGGCCTCCGAGCGCATCGTCGGCAGAATCATCGACGGGATCGTTCCGGGGGGTAACATCGGATCAAAGCCCAACCGCGTCGCGGCGAAGAACCGCCACCGGTGGTCGACGCCGCCATCGGTCACGTCCCGGACGGCGGTGCGCAGTCGCCCGTCCTCGTACTGTTTCGTGGCCCCGACGACCCGCGCGGCGGGCAACTGAAACACCGTCTCGACGGATTCCTCGGCGAGGTCCCAGCCGTCCAGTTTGGCGTCCGGAACGTGTGGGTAGTCGGGGTCGGCCATTCAGTGGTCGTCCTCGCGCCACTTGTGGTCGCACTCGGTACAGGTGAAAAACCGCGTTTCCGACTCGTCGGCGGCGCGAATCTGTTTCATCTCGTAGG
>CAZOQK010000076.1:0-10101 GCA_964581735.1 uncultured Halobacteriales archaeon
CGTCGGGTTCGCGCGAAGCGCGAACCACTCCTTGAAAAACGTGGGCGAAAAAGGCCGCTCGCTCACGCTGTTCGCTCGCGGTGTGCTGTCGTGATGGCTACCGCGGCAGCACCGCAACCGCAGGGCGAACGCAAACACTTTCTCGTCACCGTCGATAGCACCCATCGTGACTGATGACGCCGACCCGGCGGAATCCGATGAACAAGCCAATGGCGTCCCGATTCCGGGCATGTCCCGCAAGCGCGCCATCGGGACGCTCTTTCTCGTTGTCTTCATCGACCTGCTGGGTTTTGGCATCCTCATCCCCGTCATCCCGCTGTACGCCAAATTCTTCGGGGCAAACGAGTTCATCGGTAGTCTCCTCATCGCCACCTACTCCCTGTTCCAGTTCGTCGGCGCGCCAATCCTCGGGCGATTGTCGGACGAACGCGGCCGTCGCCCCGTTCTCCTGTTGTCGATTACCGGAAGCGTCGTCGCGTGGATGCTTTTCGGTATCGCGGGGGAACTCGGCCCCCTGCTCGGGGCGACCAACGGGCTCATTATCCTCTTTGCCGCCCGGGCCTTTGCCGGCGCGATGGGCGGGAACATCGCCACTGCAAACGCCTACATCGCCGATATCACGCCACCGGAGGACCGCGCCGCGGGGCTCGGCATCCTGGGTGCGGCGTTCGGACTCGGGTTCGTCTTCGGCCCCGCGATCTCGGGCCTCGTCTCCAGCCCGTTCGCGCTTGAATTCTTCCGGAGCGTCCTGCCTGCCGCTATCCCCGTTACGGAGTTCACGATGCCCTCCTTTACAGCGGCGGCGCTCTCGGCGGCGAATCTGGGGCTTGCCTTCATCGTCTTGCCCGAGCCACGCCGCCACGCCGGGACCGCGACCGCCGGCAGCACCGGCCGTCTCCGACGGCTCTACGACGCCATCACTTCCCCCGATATCGGCTCGCTCGTGCTGGCTTTCTTTCTCGCTTCCTTCGCGTTCTCGGCGTTCGAGAGCCAGTTTATTTTCCTGACGAACGACCGCCTCGGCTACGGAACGGCGGCGAACGCTATTCTACTGACATACATCGGCGTCCTCATCGCCATCATCCAGGGCGGGCTCATCGGGCCGCTGACTGACCGCTTCGGGGAGCACCGGTTGGCGCTGTCGGGGGCGGCGATCCAAGCCGTCACGCTCGCGCTGGTTCCGTTTTCGCTGTCGTGGTCATTCGTCCCTGCTATCGGCCCCGTCGAGTCGGGCGGGGTCGCGTTGGCGCTGGTCTCGACGCCGCTTGCCTTTGGAAACGCGCTGACGAACGTCTCGCTGAATGCCTTGGTGTCGCTGAACGCCAGCGACGATCAACAGGGTGGCGCATTCGGACTCACCCAGTCGGCGGGGAGTCTCGCACGCACATTTGGCCCCGCGCTCGCGGGGCTGCTCTACGTCGCGGTCTCGTACTGGTCGCCCTTTGTCGTCGCCGGGGCGGTGTTCGTTCCGATTCTGATTGTCCTGGGGTGGGTGACTGCCACTGAGGTTCGGGCAGCGACCGATTGAGTCGCCCCCCACTGACCGTTCGACACAAAGCTGTGTATCGCGTATCCAAGCGAGCGTTGATACACGGTTGTGCCGGTTTGGCTATGTCCCACACGAAAGGCCACATAGCAGCCATCTTTATCTGCTCCGGAAAACCGCAAGCCAGGGCGTCGGTGCCCTTCCCACCGTGGATTCCCGCACATGTCCGACCAACCACACGCCGTGACGACAGACCGGGCGCGCACGCAAACCAGTACACGTCGACAGTTCCTGGCCGCCCTGGGTTTAGGGGTCGTCGAGGGGTCGTCGGGCGGCGCACTCAGGCGGGTGCGACCTTTTGAGCGTGACTCGACACCGATTTACACCGACCACGAACTCCGTATCGACGACCGAGGGACACGGATTACCGTCGCCGTCCCGGAAGCGACGTATCGGCAGAAAACCACGAGCGACCACTCGTTCGGCTGGGCGTACGCCGCCGCCCAGTGCGAGGCGTACCTCACCGATGTGACACGGCAGCTGGCCCAACGTGCGACCGACAGAGCGAGTACGATTCGGGCTGCACAGTCGCTCACGGCCGCTGTCACGTACGTATCCGACCGGGCGTCGACGGGCCAGGTGGAGTTCGTCCGCTATCCCGCCGAGACACTCATCAACGACCGTGGGGACTGCGAAGACAAAGCCATCCTGCTGGCGGGGCTGCTCTGTCGCCCGCCGCTTTCCTGTCGGACCGCACTCGTCGTCGTCCGTCAGCACTGTGCGACACTCGTCGCGCGGGCGGATCTGCCCGAGACAATGGTCCCAGGGGATCCGCTCTCGGTCACGCTCGAGGGCACCGAGTTCGTCTACGTCGAAGCTGTCGAGTCCGTCCGGCCCGGCACGGCGGCCGCCGATTACGCCGATCGGCCACGGGTTGCCGCCTACGACGGTCAGTGGACAGTCCTGAACGCAAAAGCACTCGTAGAGTGGGCCCGCAGCGCCGTCGACCGCCGCGGGCTCGACCTCTTGGCCGACGCCGTGACCTGACACTCCGGGCTGTACTCCTGGGTTGCTCGGGCGCTGCCGGTCTGTCCCGGCGACTCCGGCGGTTACTCCCCCAGTCTCTCGATGAGCGATTCAAGAGTCCCCATGTGTTCCTCGAACTTCTCGTGGCCGTCATCGGTCAACTGGTAGGTCGTGCGGGGTTTGCGGTCGACGAACTCCTTTTCGACCCGCACCGCCCCGGCGTCCTCCATCTTCTGGATGTGACTGGAGAGGTTCCCCTCGGTGATGTCGAGGTCAGCTCTGAGGCCCGAGAAGGGCGTCTCGCCGTGTTGGTAGAGGTAGGCGAAAATCTGCAGCCGTGTCGGCTGGTGAACGAGTTTGTCGAACTCCATTGTCAGCCCCGGGCGAGGACGTAGTAGGAGGCGACGGCATGCAGCCCAAAAGCGATTCCGAAGGCCGCATAGCCCCACTGCCGGAGGAGTGGGACGGCGGGAATGGCCGCAGCGAGGGTGAGCATCCACACACCGCCGGCGTAAAACGCCAACCGGTCACGCCGCCGGATGTAGTACGCACGGAGCGCGTTGCCGGCCAGCAGGTACGCCAGCCCGACCGCCCCGACGGCGACGGCAAAGATAGTGGCGCTGGCCCGGGCGCTACCGAGTGACTCTAGCCCCGGGACGGCGAGCCACACCACCAGGACGGCGTAGCCAAAGACCGCCAGATACTGCAGACCGATGCTGGGCTTGCCGCCGCCGGTCCCCCCATCACTGGTCGGGTCGTCGATAGCGGCGTACTGATAGACGCTGCCCAGCGCCATGAACCCGCCCCAGGAGACGGCGTGGCCCCACCCCGGCAGGTCATAGAGCACGATAGCCTGTGAGCCAAGCGACGCCAGCCCGACGAGGACGCCGTAGACCAGCCAGAGCTGGAACTGGCTTGGATACCGCTCGCTGAGCCCCATCGCGTCCTTGATTCTCGTCAGTTCCTGCTGGAGTTGCTCGACATCGAGTTCCTCGCTCATCTGTCGCCCGTCACGTGGACGTAGTAGTTGAACAGGTCGGTGTAGGTCGGCTCGATGCACTCAACGCTCCCGGCCGGGAGTGTGTCGGTCACCCCGGCGACGCTGCGGCCCTCGGGGAGGAATCCCCGGGCCTCTCCGCCCAGGGGGAACAGCCGGCCATCGGCGACCACTGACTCGGCCGCGTGGATGGCGTCGCTGCCGGTAATCCGGAGGACGGGCGGGACGGCGTCCATCAGTTCCGCGGGTGTCCCCACCACCGAGACGGTGCCGTTGGGCATGAACGCGATCCGGTCGGCGATGTTCGCGTCCATTGGTCGGTGGCTGGAGACGAGAAACGTCTTGCCCGCCGACCGCTGGTCAAGGATGATATCGTGGAACCGCTGGATGGTAGTCAGGTCCACGCCTGCGGTCGGTTCGTCCAGCAGGTAGATGGGAACGTCGACGCTCATCGTCAGCGCGAATTCGAGCTTCCGGGTCATCCCTTCGGAGTAGTGTTTGACCAGTTTGTCGAGGTCGTCTGTCAGTCCTAGCCGATCGAGATACGCCTCCCAGCGGTCGGTGAAGCCGTGGTGTAACTGCGAGTAGAACGCCACGTTCTCACGGCCGGTCAGCGTCTCGATGGCCATCGAATCCTGCACCAGGAAATTGAGGCTGTCGCCGCCGTCCTCGCCGACCGGCCGACCGAGCACTTCGACGGCGCCCTCGGTGGGTTGCTGGCTGCCGGCGAGACACGACAGCAGGACCGTCTTGCCGACCCCATTTGGCCCCATGAGGAGCAGGACTTCGCCCTCGTCGACGGCGAGATCTGCGCCCTTGACGACGCTGTCGGTGCCGAACTCCTTCTTTAGGCCGCGGCCCCGGACGACGGTCTCGGTCACGCGCGACCACCCTTATAGACCACAGTCCGCATCAGAACCAGCGCAGCGACCGCGGCGCCAACACCGTAGAGGACGAGCTGGGCGAACGCAACGCCGGGGTCCGGCACGCCGAGCGCCCCAGCGCCGTCAGCGAGACTGGCCGGCGGGACGACGATGTGTTCGCTCACCTGCCGCGTCGCGGCGGTGTTGGGGAGCCAGTGCAACAGCGCGGTCGGGCCCTGGAAACTCCCGGGGTCGGTGCCGTTGAACCCCGTCAGGAAGTACGACCCGAGCGCGACGGAGATGGTAATGATGGAGGCGTATCTGGTATCTTCGACTACCACCGCAACGAGGACTGCAAGCGCCATCCAGACGAGCGTGAACGTGAGAAACGCGACGAGCACGAGCGGCACGGAGAGTGCGCTCCGGAGCCCGAACTCCGCGCCGGTCCCGATGGCAGCAACCAGGACGGCCAGAAAGGCCACCGCCGAGAGGGCAACACCGGCGGCCATCCGTCCGGCCAGGTCGGCACTCGGAGCCAGCGGGAGCGACCGGTACTGCATGTAGCGATCCGCCTCGAAATCGGCCGCCAGCTGCTGGCCGAAGGAGTTCAGCGAGGCGATGATCGCGCCGAACATTCCATAGCCCACGGCTGTTCCCGCTTTCACGTACGGCAGCGCAGCCCCCGGAATCGCTGAGGTGTCGATGAACACTGTGATGGTCAACAGATAAAACGCGACCGGGAAGCCGACCGACCAGAAGAGGACGGCCCTGTTTCTGAACAGTTCGCGTACGTAGCGCTGTGCAAACGCGCGTGCCTGCCGGAGCCACCCGCGTGCACTGCCATCGCGCCCGTCGCCCGCTGGCACGTGTGCTGTCGTCATCGTACAATGGAAACTAATCTGTGTCGTAATAAAGTTTGCTGTCGATTGCACTTTGTAATACAAAGTAGACGCAAAAGCCCGTTACGGCTAATTCTGTACTCACATGTGAAACTCAGTGGCGCGGCCAGCCCCCGAATGGGGCAAAAATACATGAGGTATCGGGGACAGGTGAGAGGTATGACAGCAGAGATCACGACCGATGTCAACCGACCAAACGTTCCGACGAGTGGAACGACGATTACGGCGGAGGTTGACGTCGAGCCAGGTGAAAAACAGGAGCAGGTCCAGCGTCACATCGCGCTGTGTATCGACACCAGCGGCTCCATGGGCGGGAGCAAAATCGAGCGCGCCCGCGACGGGGCGTCGTGGGTCTTCGGCCTGCTCGATGACAACGATTACGTCAGCATCGTCACGTTCGACTCGGAGGCCGAACTCGTGATGCGGCCCATCCGATGGAATGATGTCTCCCGGGAGGAGGCCATGGACTATGTCGACGAACTCACGGCGGGCGGGGGCACCAACATGTTCGACGGGCTCCGGACCGCACAGAACTCCCTGGAAGCACTCGGTATGCGAGATAACGCCACCGAAGGCACCGCCGTTCGGCGGATTCTCCTGCTCTCGGACGGCAAGGACAAACACAACGAACCCTCGGATTTCGAGACGCTCGCGGACGAAATCGACGAGTCCGGGATTCGCGTCGAATCCGCGGGCATCGGCGAGGACTACAACGAGGAGACGATTCGGACCCTCGGCACCACCGCACGCGGCGAGTGGACCCACCTCGAAGCAGCCGGCGACATCGAGGATTTCTTCGGGGAAGCCGTTGAACAGGCGAAAAACGTCGTCGCGCCGGACGCCCAACTAAAACTGGATGTCGACACCGGCGTCGAAGTGAGTGAAGTGTACCGGGCCTTGCCACAGGCACATGACCTGAGCCTCGACTGGGCGGACAACACCGCTATCCTCAAACTGCCCGACCTCACAGAGCGGGAACACCAGCGGGTCGTGATGAAGATTCACGTCCCCGAGCGGCACAACGAGGAGGGGTCCGTCGAGTTGGTCGACGTGACGCTCACGGCCCGGGGCGGCCAGGCCAGCGACATCATCAGCGTCGCCTACACCGAGGACAACGCGGAACTGGCCGAACACAACGAGGAGGTCCAGATGGACCACCAGCAGACGGTCATCCAGACGGAACTGGGGAAAGGCAACGTTGACGAGGCCGAGACACAGGTCGAGCGCATGACGAAGATTCACGGCGAGGAGACCGAACTCGTCCAGGAGGTCGAACGCCGGACGGAACTCGTCAAAGAAGGTGGACGCGCCGAGCGCAATCAGGCGACCAAAATCGTCAGCGACGACGAGGACGGCATCCAGAAGTGATTGCGGTGGGTGACCGACGATGACCGTTGAACCGGACTTCGGACGGCGTATCGGCGGCCGCTACGAACTTGTCTCCGAGGCCGGTGAAGGTGGCTTCGCCAAGGCCTACAAGGCGACCGACACCGATACCGAGACCGGCGAGACGGTCGCAGTGAAGATTCCCAACTACGAAGCGTCGAGCAACGACGAGGCGGTCATCGACCAGTACTTCCAGAAAGAGGCCGAAACCCTCCAGACAATCAGTGACGCCGGTGGCCACCCCAACGTGATGACGCTGTACGACCAGGGAAAAGACGGCGACCTGGCCTACCTCGTTGTGGAGTTCATCGACGGCTACGAACTCGACGAAGCCATCGAACGAACCGGGCCGCTTTCGGACACCGAGGAGGTCCGCCAGGCCGGCATCGACCTCTGTGACGCGATGAGCTTTCTCCACGAGAACGAAATCGTCTACCGCGATCTGAAACCGGACAACGTGATGATTTCCCAGCGGGGTGGCCGCCCGACGCCCGTCCTTATCGACTTCAACACCGCCACGGGCTTTGACGCCGCCGACTCCGGGACGACGATTCTCGGCCCGTATAAACCACAGGAAGTCGCCGAAGCGGGCAGTTCCGACGCTCGACAGGGACCGTGGTCAGATGTCTACTCCATTGGCAAACTCGTCCTCTTCCTATTGAAGGGCACGGTGCCGAACGTCGACGGCATCAACCCGCGGGATTTCGGCGTCGACTGCGAGCCGTATCTTGCACAGGTCATCGAGCGGGCGACCCAGGCGCATTTCGAGGACCGCTACGCCAACGCCACCTCGATGAAACACGTCCTCGAAGCCAAAGACCCGAGTCCGCCGCCCCAAGCCACTGTCGCTTACTTGCAGGCCAACGAGCGCTTCTCGATTTACCCCGGTGACACCATCGGGCGCCGCTACGCCAAAGGGCCCACACCCTCCATCGCTATCGAGGATGACGAGGAGTACATCTCGACGGTCCAGGTCCAGTTCGACATCGACGAGGACGGCGACTGGCTCCTGCGCGACCGGAGTCTCAACGGCACGTACGCTCAGAAAGGCGAGGGCTGGCAGCGTGTCTTAGGGGAGAGCGGGCGCAAGCGACTCGAAGAGAAAGGTGAGGACCCGACCGACCGCCACGGCTTCGTCCCGCCCGAGACACACTCGCTGTCGGACGGCGATTTGATTGCTCTGGTCCACCCCAGCTACGGCGTGATCTTCCAGTTCGAGGGATGACGATGCGATATGCAACCAACTACGACATCGGCGACCGCAAGCGCCCGGCGGGTATCAACGAGGACAGCGTCGCCCTCTCGGTGTTCGAGCAGGGCCACCGCCAAGGGTATCGCGGACAGACCCGAACCCCGGAGACGGACGGCGTGGACGATACAGATGGTCGCCCGGCAAACCGCAGCGCCGCGGCGTTCGTCCTCGCGGACGGCGCCGGCGGCCACGAAGCCGGCGACGTGGCCTCCTACATCGCCTCAACTATGGTCTGCGAACACCTCGCACGGGTGGCGATTCGGGCTGCCCGCGCCGACCCGACCGACTTCAACGTGAGCGTCGGGCGCACGCCTCCGGTCCCGACCCCTGCCGACCTGCGTGAGTCCATCGAAGGTGCGATTAATACGGCCCACCGCGCCATCATCGCCAACGCCGTCGAGAGCGGCGCCGGCGCGTACACGACTGTCGTCGCCGGTGTCGTCGCGAACGGGCACCTCCACTACGGCTGGGTCGGCGACAGCCGCGCGTACGTGCTGAACCGCGAGCGTGACACCAGTGACCGCCTGACCAAAGACCACGCCGTCGTCGAGGAGATGCACGACGCGGGCGAAGTCGACGAGATAGAAGCACACGTCCACCCACGAGGCAATGAAATCACGCGCGCACTTGGGGGCACGCCAGCGGAAGACCCCGAAACGGCGGCCATCGATGTCGAAACAGACTCCATTCCGTTCTACGCCGAGGATACACTCCTTGTGACCAGCGACGGCCTCATCGACGCTCAGACCGACGCGCCGGAGCTCTACGAGGCCTACAAGACGGAGGGCACCGACGAGATGGGCGCGGAGATACGCGAGTCGGTCGTCACCGACGACGAGATTCGGGACGTGGTACTCGGCGCCGACTCGCTGGACGACGCCGCGACGGCGCTGGGGACGCTGGCGAACGACCGCGGCGGGAAAGACAACTTCTCCGTACTGCTGCTGGCAGACGACACCCTCGCGGAAACGCCCGAGGACGTGCCACCGCGGGACATCGACGCGACCCCGGTCGAGGACAGGGAGACGCGGATTATTCCCGGGGAGTAGTCACACGTCCCGGTCGTAACTTTTTGCCGTTTCGACGAACGCCCGGACGGATTCGACGGGCGTGTCCTTGTTGACGCCATGACCGAGGTTCAGAATGTGCCCCTCGGGGCCGGCGGCATCGATGACCTCTCTTGTCTTCTCGCGGACGAACTCCGGGTCGCCGAACAGATAGGACGGGTCGAGGTTGCCCTGGACGGGCATCCCGCCGAGTTGCTCGCGGGCCTCGGCCATCCCGACGGTCCAGTCCAGCGCGACGGCGTCGGCACCGCTGTCGGCGAGCAGGTCAAGGCGCCCGCCCATCCGGCGGACGAACACCAGGGAGGGGGTGTTCAGGTCCGAGAGAATCTCGCGGTGCAACGGGAGGATGAACTCGCGGTAGTCGGCGGGGCAGAGCGCGCCGGCGTAGGTGTCGAACAGCTGGACTACGTCGGCGCCGTTGCCGATCTGAAACTCGAGGTAGTCTTTGACCACGTCGGCAAACGACGACAGGAGGGTGCGGAAGGCGTCGGGATGCTGGGCGCGGAGCTGACGCAGGGGCATGTTCGTCCGTGAAGGGCCGCCAGCGGCGGCATACGAGGCCAGCGTGAAGGGGCCGCCGGCAAAGCCGATGATGGCGGTTTCGTCGCCGATGCGGTCGTTCAGGCGGACGAGGAGTTCCCCGACGTAGTCGAGTTCGTGGGCGACATCCGAATGTGAACGGTCCACGTCGTCCGGGCCGGAGACGGGGTTGTCGATGACTGGGCCGACGCCGCTCTCGATGTGGTAGTCGAAACCCAGCGGTTCGAGGACGGTGAGGATGTCCGAGAACATCACGAGGCCGTCGGGCTCGTAGTACTCCCAGGGCAGCATCGTGATTTCCTCGGCGACATCGGGGGTCTTGATAGCGTCGAGAAAACTGTAGTCGTCGCGAATCTCGCGGTACTCGGGGATGTGCCGGCCGGCCTGGCGCATCAGCCAGACCGGTGGGCGCTCCGTGTGTTCGCCGCGGGCAGCGCGCACGAGGAGGTGGTCCATTGGGAGAGTCTTGTGGGGTCGGGGGCTAAGGGCTTCGGATGTGGCGCCGCGGCCTGCCACTGCACGGGGTGATACACTGCCAGCGACCATCACGCGGGCGTTTGGACACTCTTTTACCCCCCGCCGGGG
>CAZOQK010000077.1:0-10080 GCA_964581735.1 uncultured Halobacteriales archaeon
GCGCTGTGTCCGATGTTCCTCGGCATCGAGGGCGTTCTCGCACAGAGCTTCGCGCGCATCCACAAGGCGAATCTCTTCAATTTCGGTCTGCTCCCACTTGAAATCGACGAGGAGGACTACGAGAAAATCGAGCAGGGCGACGACATCGAAGTCGTCGATGATGTCGCCGAAGCCGTCCGCTCCGGCCAGGAAGAGTTCACGGTCCGCGTGAACGACGACTGGGAACTGACGGGCACCCTCGATGCTTCCGAGCGCGAGCGCGAAATCCTCGCCGACGGTGGCAAGCTGACCCACGTCAAACAGCAACACGACGAGGGCACCGGGGCACCCGCAGACGACTAGCTACCACTTTTTACGCCCTCGGGTGTCGCACGCGGCTCCGCCGCGCGCGCACCGCTCGGGCGTAAAAACTTGGGGAAAAATGCTCCTCGCGCTCGGTTGAGCGCTCGGAGTGAACCGGCGGCTTCGCCGCCGGATGGCAGCCGTTGACATCTTCTCTCATTTTTTTGCTCGGGAGCACCGGCACTGTACACCGGGACGCCGTCGAGAAACCGACAGTCACAGTTTGAAACGAGACAGTATTCGAGAATACACATTTATTATCCGAAACGGCGTTGGTATCTCATGCACACCAACACTGTCCTCCAGTTTGTGGCACTGTCGCTGTTTGCCCTGGGAGTGCTCGCGTTCGCGGTCGGTGAGATATCGGTCGGGAGCGTCGGCATCGGCGCCGGCGAGGCCTTCGCCGCCGCTGTCATCTTCAACAGCGTCGGAGTCGTGATGTTCACAGACGTACGCCGGCGTGCACGCGGCGACCACGAATCCGCCTGACCGGGCCAGCACCACGACCGGACCCGAACGTCGCTTTTCCGGAACGTCGGCTCACTCCTGCCAATCACGCAGGAGCGCGCCGAAGCCGGCGGCACCGACAGCGAAGGAGACGAGGCCGCCGTTGAACAGCGCCGCGACGAGCAGCGGTTTGAGCCAGCCGTCCTCGCGCCCGACGAGGCGGTCGGCGATGGCGAGGAAGGCGACAGAGGCGCCGGCGGCCCACGCCAGCCCGACGACGATTGCGAGCGGAATCACGACGATAATCCCGACTATCGTGATGGCGAGAAGCACCATCAACAGGGCGAGCGCGACGAGGATGGTGCCGCCAAGCAGCGTCGAGAGGAAGGCCCCGACGGCACTCCCGCTTAGGCCGACGCCGGGGTCTACCGTCGGGACGTTATCGAATCCCGGCCCGGGGTCCAGACTGCAAGACAACTGCATCGAGGAGGGTCGAGAGGGGTATCATATCGGCCCCGATACAGTCATCAGATAAAGAGCACGTGGTCGCTACGGCGGCTAAGTAAGTGCTTACTAAGTTTTATATGGCCGGCCGACGTAGCGTTTCGTATGCACGCACACACTCAGAGGCACACAGAGGGGGCGTCGGTCGCCGGTATCGTCTCGCTGGTCGTGTTGGCGGTCGGACTCACGGTGACAGCAGCAGGCGTTCCGATGGCGTGGCTGGTCTGGCCGCTCGGCTACGGCGTCTTCCTCCCGCTGGCCATCGGCTACGCCGCGCGACGCGACGAAGACACCCCCGACGACGGCGGGGACCGGGCGGCCGACCCGGTCGCGCGACTCCGACAGCGCTACGTCGAGGGCGAGATAGACGAACGGGAGTTCGAGCGGAAACTCGAACTCGTCATGGACGATGATGGGCGTGCGTGAGCGCCTCGCGGGGCTGTTCGGCTCGAACCGGCGGGGCCGGGTCCACGCCGAGCGTGACGACGACGTGGTCGTCTTTCTCATCGGCATGCACATCAACAGTTTCTGGAAGCTACACCGCTGGCTCCCGGTTTTCCTGGTCGCGCCGCGGATGGTTCGGGAACTCCGAGCCGACGAGGAGTCGGGACTGCTCGGCAGCTGGAGCTTCCTTTCGCCGCCCCGCGACATCGGGTTCGTCCAGTACTGGGAGGACTTCGAGTCACTTCGGGAGTACGCCCGCGACCACGACCGCCTGCATCTTGACGCGTGGGGTGCGTACAACGGGACCGACGACGACGCCGTGGGGATCTGGCACGAAACGTACCGGGTCGCCGAGTACGAGACGGTGTACAACAACACCCCGCCGCGGGGGTTGGGCGCGGCAGCGGGGAGCGCCCTCGTCCCGGCGACCGGCAGGCGGGAGTCGGCTGCGGGCCGCATCGACGACCGCGATGACCCGCCGCCCGTTGAGTCGTAGCCGTAACGCTGAAGCGAGCGAGCGCTCACTCGGACGTATGAGCGACGGTATCGCCGCCGAGACGAAAGCCGAAATCGCCCTCGCAGTCCGGCAGGCGCTCGCCGAACACGGCTACGAACGCCTGACGACCGCCAAAATCGCCGAAAAGTACGACAAAAGCGAGGCGGGGCTGTACTACTACTACGATACGAAAGACGAGATGATCGGGGCGTTTCTCGAAGAGACTGCGGGAAGTCTGGGCAAGCAACTGGCGACCGTTGGCGGCGGCCCCGAACAGCGGCTGCGACAGGCTTGCGAGCACCTCTTCGTCGACCCCGATGACGAGGACGCGGGTGTCCACGTCGCCATTATGGAACTGCTCTCTCATGCTCCCTACAACGACACGCTCCGGGAGCCGCTGCTCGCACTGGAGTCCGCGGCGCTCGACCTCTTTACCGGCATCGTCCGCGAGGGAGTCGAGACCGGCGTCTTCCGCGATGTCGACCCGCGCGCGACGGCGGCGTTCCTGCTCGCGGCCGCCGACGGCTCAACCGGCTTCTACGTCGCGCTCGGGATGGACGTGGGTGCGGACATCCACGCCGGATGGCGTGCGTACGTCGACTCCCTGCTGGCCGACTGATGACCCGACGGCCGCCCGGCGGTGTCGTCCCCGGAAATGAGTAAGTGCTTACTCAGTAGTTTTATTATCATCGGGACGAATCATCCCATATGAGCACGGTCGAAGGGGTCACGCTGGGGGTTCACATCGTCGCGGGGTTTGCGGCGCTGTTTGCGGGACTGGGGGCGTTCCTCACGAAGAAAGGCGGCCTGCGCCATCGGCGACTGGGGACCGGCTATGTGTACTCGATGGCCGTCGTCTCGGGGACGGCGCTGGCGCTGTTACCGATGGACCCGACGTTCGCCCGGCGGTTTCTCGCCTTGGTGGCCATCTTCAGTTTCTACTTCGCCTATTCGGGCTACCGGGTGCTCTCGCGGAAGCGCCCGAGCGACAGCCCGGGGACGGCCGACTGGGTGGCCGTTGCCCTGCTGGCGCTGTCGGGTGTCGGCCTGCTCGGGATGGGTGGGCTGCAGTATCTCGCCGGGTCGGGCTTCGCTACGGTGTTGCTGGTGTTCGGTGCCATCGGGAGCGTCTTCGCGGTCAACGACGTGCGCGAACTCCGAACTGGGTTAGAGCGTGGCGGGTGGGTTGCCGGCCACGTCACGCGGATGGGTGCGGGCTATATCGCTACCGTCACGGCGTTTTCATCGGTGAACTTCCTGTTTATGCCACAGGTGCTGCGGTGGCTCTGGCCCACGCTCCTCGGGGCACCACTCCTGTTTTACCTCGCCCGGACCTACACCGAGAAGTTCGCACCGAGCGCCGGGTAGGACTGCTGGATTGGCAGTAGACTTTTGCGTGCGTGGTTGTTACGCACGCTTCGTGAACCGACGTACGTTCCTCGCCACAGTGGGTGTGGGGCTCGCTGGCGGGGTAGCTGGCTGCTCGGGTGGGAGCGACAGCGGCGGGACCACGACCGAAGGGATACCGGTCGCGCCGGGCGACGGTGACGACGACACCCCCACCGATGGGAGCGCCCCCTTCGACCACCCCGGAACGCTGTCGACGACGTTTGCCGCCAACGGCGACTATCCGAGGGACGAGACCCCCGTCGACGGATATCCGCCGACCTTCGCCGATCGGCCCGGGCGCCCGGATGCAGACCCCGACTCCTTCGAGACACTCTCGGTCAACGACGAGACGGTGCGGCTCGCACCCATCGGCGTGGTCGAGAAGTGGTATCGCCGCGGCGAGGCCCGCTTCGTCGACGCCCGCGGGCTCGACCAGTACGAACGCGCACACGTCTACGGCGGGGTTAGCTCGCCCGCCCAGCAGGACTCCACGGGCGGCGGCATCAAGGCCTGGCCCGCCGACGACCGCGTCGTCACCTACTGTGGCTGTCCACACCACCTCTCCTCGATTCGCGCTGCTGGGCTCCAGAAGACGGGCTTTACCGAGGTCTACGCCCTCGACGAGGGCTTTCTCGGCCGCCCGGACAGCTGGTCCGCCCAGGAGTACCCGATGGCTGGCACCTCCTTCCGATCGGACAGCCGGGCCAGCATCCAGCAGTGGACCGTCGCCGGGTCGGTCGACAGCCGCTATGCCGGCGAGTACGTCTGGGCGACGGCGGGCCGCCAGTACGAGGCCGCGCCGATCCAGGCCGACGGCACCTACCGACTCCATCTTAAATTCGCCGACATCTCCGCCGAGACACCCATCCGGATTCAGACGCCGACCGACTCCGTCAAGCGCCCGCTCGGCAGTGTCGGCTCGCGCGTCTGAGCGAGGCTCTTTATTCCCGGCAGCCAACCACAACCCATGGACCAGCGAATCCACGACCACGCTAAGACGCTGGTAGACTGGAGCGCCTGCATCGACCCCGGCGACGATGTCGTCGTCCGCGTCGGCGAGGGCGCACACGACCTTGGCGTCGCCGTCGCCGAAGCGCTCGGCGAGCGCGGTGCGAACCTGCTCGCCTGCTACGACTCCTGGGAGCTGACACGCGCCTACCTTCGTGCCCACGAAGGCACGTTCGAGACCGACCCTGCGTACGAACTGGCGATGTACGAGCGGGCCGACAGCGTCCTCTCGCTTCGCGGGACGCGCAACACGGCCGCGGGCGCAGATGTCCCCGACGAGCGCCGGCAGGCCTACGCCCAGGCCCGCGAGCGAATCCGGGAGGCCCGCCTCGACACCGACTGGGTCTCGACGGTCCACCCGACGCGGGCGATGGCCCAGCAGGCCGGGATGAGCATCGAGGCCTACCGTGAGTTCGTCTACGGCGCCATCCTCCGTGACTGGGAGGAGTTGGCTGCCGAAATGAGCCGGCTCAAGGGGGTTCTCGACGAGGGAAGCGAGGTGCGCATCCGCAAAGAGGGCGAGGCGACCGACCTCACGCTTTTTATCGACGGGCGAACGGCGGTCAACTCGACGGCGAGTGTCGCCGACGACTCGCACAACCTCCCGAGCGGCGAGGTGTTCACCGCACCCTACGACACTGCCGGCCAGGTCGTCTTCGACATTCCGATGACGATTCAGAGCCAGCGCGTCGAGGACGTGCGGCTCGTCTTCAAAGACGGCGTCGTAGTGGACTGGGAAGCCGGGTCCGGCGGCGATGTCATCGAGTCCATCCTCGATACCGACGGCGGCGCAAAGCAACTGGGCGAACTCGGCATCGGGATGAACCGGGGTATCGACCGGCCGACGGGACAGATTCTCTTCGACGAGAAGATGGCCGGCACCGTCCATCTCGCCCTCGGGCGTGCCTACGACGCCTGCCTGCCGGCCGGGGAGTCGGGCACCGACAGCGCCGTCCACGTCGACCTCATCACGGATATGCAGGCTGCGGGGACGACCGTCGAGGTGGACGGTGAGGTAGTTCAGCGCGATGGACGCTTCCGCTGGGAAGACGGCTCCGAGGAATGACCGACGAGGGTGCTGACAGTCTCGGTGACGGCGGGCTCGAAGAGCGGCGTCTGCAGGCGAAACTCGACGCCGGCACCATCACCGAAGCCGAGTACGCACGGCTGACGGCGCTCCGGTTCGGCCATGACCCCGAGGGCGTTTCCTTCGGGGACGCTGCTGACTTCTACGGGCTGACCGAGCGGGAACTCCGCGCGGAGATGGCGTGGCTGGGGGGCGACGATTCCGCGTGACTCCCTCCTGCTATTGCCGGCTATGGACGGCTCATACCCCTCATAGCGACCCTTTTGTCGGCTCCGGGCTTTTCAACCGATAATCGGGGCCAATGGAGTACGACGCCATCATCTTCGACAACGACGGTGTACTGGTGACGCCGACCGACCGCCGACTGTGGGACCGGGCGAGTCGGCTCGCCTTCCAGGACCTGGGCGTCCCGAACGTCGCCGACGCACAGCTCTCACAACTGGACGGCTACTGTCTGGCGACGCTGGTCCGGGTCTGTGAGCGCGTTGGCGTCAACAGCGACGCCTTCTGGAAGCGCCGTGAGGCCTACGCCGCCCGCGCCCAGCGCCAGCACATCCGTACCGGACAGAAAGACGCCTACGACGATATCGACGAACTCCGCGGCCTCAACCCGACGGTCGGCATCGTCAGCAACAACCAACAGGAGACAATCGACTTCGTTGTCGACCACTTCGGTCTCGGTGCCGTCGTCGACGCACAGTACGGCCGCGAACCCTCGCTGGACGGGCTGACCCGGATGAAACCCAACTCCCACTACCTCCGGCGGGCTATCGAAGACCTCGGTGCGTCGAACCCGCTGTACGTCGGCGATAGCGGGGTCGACATGGCCGCAGCCGCGGACCTCGGTATCGACTCGGCGTTCGTCCGGCGGCCCCACCGCAAGCGCTATGACCCGACCCCGGAGCCGACCTACGAGGTCGCCTCGCTGGCGGAGCTTCGCCGCCTGTGCCACCCTGCACCCGCCTGACTCAGCCGGGCGGGCCTGCGTCCGCCGTGTCAAGACAGCAGTCGTGACACTCCCTGAAAAAGCGTGCCAAGCCCACGATTTCCTCGCGTGACTCCACATCCGGATACCGCTCGGTGACCGCCTCCGTCCACTCCCCGCCGTGCCGGTGGTCCGTGATGAGCGCTTCGAGTCTGTTCCCGATGCGATAGCAATCTGCCGCCCTGAGGTCCCCGTCCACACTCATGCCGGTTGTCGTCTCGATGAACGACTCGTATCGGGAGACATCGAGTTTCCACCCCGATTCCGTCGTCGTGAGCCCACCCACCGCCGGCGTCGACAGCGGGGTCTCCGGAGTAATATGGATCATGAGTGCTATAGAGGTGTTACTACCATACTGGCTGCAACTGTATAGATATTTTCTTTGATCATAGAAACTGTGCACAGTCTCTGGTGAGCGAAAATACTTATTTTATCCGCTAGTATGTAGCTCCGCACCCCGGTCCTGAAAGTCACTGGTGAGTTCGAAGACATCCTGACGACGCTCGTCGTGCATTATGTAGTGGTCGACGCCCGCGAGTTCGACGTACTCACTGTTGGGATGGGTCAGGCGATCGTAACACGCCAGCGACCCCTGCCGGTCGGCAATTTCATTATCGGTCCCGTAGAAGACCATCGTCGGCACGCCGACCTCGGCGGGGTCCCAGACCGGGTCGCCGGCCGTCGAGTCGGCCCAGTCGGCGATACCACCCGCCTGCACCGCGAATCGGTCGTCGTCGATACCCTGCCCGGACTCGACCTGTGCCCGCCAGATTGCCTCGAAGACGTGGTCGGGATGGTCGGAGCGGGCCCGCACGGTCCCGTAGTCCTGCTCGAACCAGCCAACATCGTAGTCGTCGATGCCGAGCGCGTCGAGTGCGATATCGAAGTCGTAGGCGGGTTTGTAAACGGGCGTACAGTTGACCAGCGAGGCGACGGGCTGGTCGCCTGTCGCGAGGTACCGCCCGCAGGTGTGTGAGCCCCACGAAACACCGGCCAGGTGGACAGTGTCGAACTCTTCGTGGAGCCAATCGACGACGGTGCCGATGTCTTCGCCGCCTGCGCGGCGCGGTTGGGCGGGCCGCTGGCTTCTGGTGGCTCGTCCATCTCCGGGGGTTGGTCGCTGTCGCCGTACCCGCGCTGGTCCATCGCGAAGGCTGCCCGCCCCCTGTCAGAGGCCCCGTGGACCCACGAGTAGGAGGTGTCGCCAGAGGGTGCCCCAGGGCGGGGCTCGGAGGGCGTCATGCATACGCCTCGCTGTGCTCGCTCCCCGATAGCCGTTGGGGTGGTGACGAGCCCAAACAGGTGGGCTTTTTAGTCCCGACCGGTTTCAGGTGGACAATGGCAGAATTCACCGTCGCCGTCTCCGACCCGGAGGACGGCGTGACCTACCAAGTAGACGTTTCGGACCAGGATGCGAACCGTTTCATCGGCAAGGAAATCGGCGAGGATGTCGACGGCGGCGCCGTGGGGCTCTCGGGGTACACCCTCGAAATCACTGGCGGCTCCGACGACGCCGGCCGCCCGATGCGTGAGGACGTGCTCGGCCCGGCCCTCAAAAACGTCCTGCTGGAAGGCGGCACGGGCTACAAGCCCCAGGCCGACGGCGAGCGAAAGCGTGTGACCGTCCGTGGCCGCGAGGTCAGTGACAGCACGCGTCAGATAAACGCCACGATTACCGCACACGGCGGCGACGATGTCGCGGCCCTGCTCGGCGACGAGGAGTGAGCGACCGCGTCCCCTCCGACCACGAGACGATTTCGTCCCACCGGACCCGCCACAAGCAGGTGGGCCGGACCGGTCGACCCCGTGTCCCGCTTCCTGATGACCTCGATGTCGCCGTCGGTGACGTGATCCGGCTCTCGCTGGACGGCAAGATGTACCACGCACAGGTCACCGAGTCACTGGACGGCGGCCGCGACGTTCGGGGTGCGTTCGACAACGCCCGCCTGGCCCGTGCCGGGGACGGGACGAACCACCTGACGACGTGGGCCGACGACGCCGGCCTCGCTGTCGGCGACCCGGTCGTACTTGATGTCGTGTCGCCCGGCTACAACTTCGGCCTCCGGCGTCCCGGCGAGCGGGTCGTTTACAAGGCGACCGACGCACCGTCCTCGTCGCTGTCGGACATCGCCCGGAATCTCGACGGCTGAGTTCCTCTCGGGCATCCCGTGCCGTTTTTCAAACTGATACTGGCACGAAACGCTCAATATCCGGCCCGCGCTATGACTCCACAACACCACCCCATGTCGGAATCAGTGATTGCGGATTTCGTCGCCAAATTCAATTCCGAGAGCACCGCTCGGAGTGAACCCGTCAAGGGCCGGGTACTGTTGAGCCAGAAGCGGCTCGTGCTTGCACACGACGACGAGGAGAGGGCGACGATTCCGCTCTCCTCGATTTTCGACATCGCCGTCGGGCAGGTCCCCGACGACCTCGGGGATTTTTTCGACTCGACGGTTACGATTGCGTTCGACCACGACGACCACCGCCACGTCGCCGCCGTCGAAGCCGGCGAGGACAAAATTGAAAAGTTCTCTACGGTCCTGTTCAAAGCCGTCCTCAACGGCACGGAGATGACGGTCAAACACCCGGCACGCCTCGGTGGCCGCGTCACGGACGCCGAGTACAAACCCGCGAAGCTCTTTCTCCAGCCCCGCACCGTCCGGTTCAAAAACAGCGCTGAAACCATCGATATCGGCCTCTCGACGGTTACCGGCTTCGACCGTTCCTCCCGGAAAATCGGCGGTGCAAAACGTCCCGTCATCGAGGTCCGACACATGTATCGCGGCCAGTCCACGATGACGATGGCCGCCACCGGGTCCCCGCGGAGAATGTCGATTCTCGGGCGCTATCTCCGGCTGGAGTACTCCGAGTTGATGAGCGAACTCCGGGATGTCGAACTCTCAGATGACAAGAAAGAAGTGCTCGTCACGCTGTACTCCGGCGCCGGCCAGAGGGGGCTCTCGCTCGCCAACGTCACCGGCACGGAGTCCTCGCAGGTCACGATGTTGCTCAACCAACTCGAAGACGACGGCCTCGTCGTCGACTCCAAAGAAGGCACCAAACTCACGCCCAAAGGCCGCGTCGTCGTCTCCAACCACCTGGAGGATGTCAACGACTGAACGTCCCTCCATCGCTCACGGCTCCTATCGTCGCCGTTCGCATCATCGAGGTTCTTCGCTCCGCTCAAAAACCTCGCTACTCACGGGTCCATCCTCCCCGTTCGCCCAGTGATTCTCGCTCGCTTCGCTCTCGCCGCGGCACTCACCTGCTCACGGCTCCCGGTGGTCGCCGTTCGCTATCCGAGATTCCTCACTTCGTTCGGCTGTGTTGAATCGCCATAAGGCAGTGGAATTCACTGTTTCACGGCACGCTTGA
>CAZOQK010000078.1:0-10035 GCA_964581735.1 uncultured Halobacteriales archaeon
AGTGTCTCGAACGCATCGCCGCGGACGTGCCCGACGATGTCCGCCTCGGCCTCCACGTCTGTTACGGCGACTACTCCCGCATCTACCCGGAGATTCTCGAGTACCCGGTCCACGAGTACGACCTCGAACTCGCCAACGGTGACTTCGAGCAACTCGACGTGTTCACCGAGGACGAATTCACGAAGGACTTCGCGATGGGCGTCACCGACGCCCACGTCGCCGAAATTGAGTCCGTCGAACAGATCAAGGACAACATCAAAAAAGGGCTGGAAGTCGTCCCGCCCGAGCGCTTGACCATCAGTCCGGACTGCGGACTGAAACTCCTGCCCCGCGATGTCGCCTACGGTAAGATGGAGAACATGGTCCAGGCCGCCCGCGAAATCGAGCAGGGACTCGACGCCGGCGAACTGGACATCGCTGCGGTCGCAAGCGCGGACGACTAAAAAATCGGGTCGGCCGGTTAGGCCGGTTCGAAGATGATAACGCGCTCGCCTTCGGTCTCGTTTTCACCGACGCACAGCGTGACTTCCTGGCCGATTTCCACGTCGTCGTGGTCGATGCCGCGGACCTGCCCGGTGATCCGGACGGGGCCGAACTGGGCGACGGCCACGACGAAGGGTGCGTCGTCGGCGAAGGATGGCCCGGCGACGTTCGTCACCGTTGAGGTCAGGATTTCGCCGGTCTCGGGGAGCGGTTTCTCGGTGAGTTCGCGCTCGCCGGTCTCGGGGTCGATGTTGCGGGGTGGGAGCCAGCCGTTCCCGCTGGGACTCTCCAGATAGTACGGCTCGCCGTCTTCGAGCGCGTCGAGCCAGTCATCGTAGCCGGCATCACGGACGCGGTCGCCGTCAGACATCAGTTCATCACCTCCAGCACATTAACCACGCAACTCGCGACCGTTCCACCCGCGTTGTGGGTCAGCCCGATTCCCGCGCCGGAGACGGCGTCGCTGTTGACGTGGTCGCCGCGCAGAATCTTCGTGAGTTCGGAAATCTGTGCGCCGCCGGTCGCGCCGACCGGATGGCCCTTCGCCTTCAGCCCGCCGGAGAGGTTGACTGGCATCTCGCCGTCGATGGCGGTCTCGCCGTCGGTCGCGGCGGTGATACCCTCGCCCTGCTCGTAGAAGCCAAGGGCTTCGATGGCGAGCACTTCCGCGATGGTAAAGCAGTCGTGGACTTCCGCGACATCCACGTCGTCGGGGCCGATGCCGGCGTCGTCGTAGGCCATCTCGGCCGCGCGCTCGGCGGCGGGCGTGCGGGTCATCGAGACGCGGTCGTGGAGCGCGAGGCGGTCGCCGTCCTGACCGGTGCCGGTAATCGCAACCTCGCCGAGGTCGTGGTCGTCGGCGAAATCCGGGCTCACCAGCAGTGCGGCGCTGGCCCCGTCGCTCATCGGGGAGCAGTCAAACAGGCCAAACGGTGAACAGACTGTCGGTGCTTCGAGTACTTTGTCGACATCGATTGCCATCTGGAACTGCGCGAGGTCGTTCTCGACGGCGTGGTCGTGGTTCTTCACCGCGACTTCCGCGAGGTCCTCGCGGGTGCCGCCGTGTTCGTGGAAGTAGCGGTTGGCCATCAGCGAGTACGCACCAGGGAAGGTGACGCCTGCTTTGATTTCCCACAGTGCGTCGGCTGCTGCAGCGAGACCGGCTGTACCATCCGCAGTCGAGAGGTTGGTCATGCGTTCGGCACCGCCGACCAGCACCACGTCGGCGTCGCCGTTGCGGATGCGGTTGACCCCGTGGCGGACTGCGACACCGCTCGACGCGCAGGCGCTTTCGATGCGTGTCGCGGGGGCGGTGACGCCCGCAGCATCAGCCGCGAGCGGGCCGGAGTGGCCCTGCTGCTCGGCGATTTCGCCCATGAAGTTGCCGTAGAAGATTTCGTCGATGTCGTCGGGGGCGAGTCCGGCGTCGTCGAACGCTTTGCCGGCGGCCTCGCCGAAGAGGTCGCGGGCGGTGCGCTCGCCGTTTTTGCCGAACTTCGTCATCCCGACACCGGCGATTGGAACCTGGCTCATCTTACCACTCCATCCCGCCGTTGATGCCGAGCACCTGACCGGTCATATAGCTGGACTGCTCTTGGGCGACGAAGGTAACCATGCTGACGATGTCCTCGACTTCGGCGAAGCGGTCCAGTGGGATGCGTTCGAGAATCCCCTCCTTGACGCGGTCCGGAACGCTTTCGAGCATATCCGTCAGGACGAAGCCGGGTGCGACACAGTTCGCCGTAGAGCCTTCGCTTGCGAGTTCCAGCGCAATCGTCCGGGTGAACCCGAACAGGCCGGATTTCGTGGTGGCGTAGTTGGCCTGGCCGTAGTTGCCTTGCTGGCCGACGACACTGGAGATGTTGATGAGCCGGCCTTCGTGGGCCTGGCGGATGTCTTCGAAACAGACCTTCGTACAGTTGAAGACGCCGCCGAGATTGACCTGCATCACGCGGTCCCAATCCTCGCGGGTCATGTTCTCGAATTTCTTGTCGACGGTAATCCCGGCGTTGTTGACCAGGACATCGATATTGTCGTAGGCGTCCTGGACCGTCTCGTACATCGCCTCTACTTCGTCGTACTCTGCGACATCGGCTTGGACTGTGATGGCGTCTCCGCCTGCATCTTCGATGTTGTGTTTAACTTCGTGTGCGGCCGCCTCAGAGGACCGGTAGTTCACGACGACGTTTGCGCCGCGCTGT
Source organism: uncultured Halobacteriales archaeon (assembly GCA_964581735.1). GTDB lineage: Archaea > Halobacteriota > Halobacteria > Halobacteriales > Haloarculaceae > Salinibaculum. The sequence continues at coordinate 2,685 of CAZOQK010000078.1, forward strand.
CCGAGGTCCTCCGCGATACCGCGTCCGATACCTTTCGACGAGCCAGTAACGAGACAGGTGCGTCCCTCCATTGACATCTTGAATCACTTCCCTCCGTAACGTACGGTAGCACGACTATTGGTTGTACCGGCTGAGTAGGTGTGTCCCCTCATAGTGCAGATGCACTTTTATCGGTCGTCATCTTGTAGATAGACGCTAGGTGCCTAGTGACAGCGCGTTGGCGCGAGCGGTTCCATCGGTGTCACAACCGGCGATGAGCGTGCTCCGTCCCGGTTTCAGGCCTCGGGAAGGGCGTTGGCCAACTGGTCGAACTGCTGGCGGAAGCGCGCTTCGGCCCGCGCTTTCGCCAGTTCCGAGAAGTCGGCAAAGGCGGCTTCGAATCCGCCCATCCGCCACAGCAGTGTCGCAAAGTGATACACCGCGCGGCGCAGTTCGTACCCTTCGTCAGGCTCGAAGTCACGGAACTCACGGTAGCCGGTGTAGAGCCTGTCCCGGAGGCGCGCGCGGGTGTCCGCGTCCTCGAACGCGGGGTCGATAAAGAGAAAGTCAGTGCGTGCGATATGGTATTCCGGGTCGGCAGCGAGTGCGAACTGCCAGTCAAGCACCGACGTAATGGGTTCGTCCGAACTCGGGTCGAAAAGCATGTTGGCTGGCCGGAAGTCGTCGTGGACGAGTCGCGGGACGCCATCGCTTTCGATAACGCCGACCGAGCGGCCGATGCACTCCCGGGCCGTCTCCTGGAGGTCCGCAAAGGGCGTGGTGGCGAGTCGGTCGATGTACTCCTCGACCATGTCACCGAAGAACTGCTGCCAGTCCCAGGAGAAATCTTCGACAACCAGGCGGTCGTCGTCAAGTCCCAGGGTACCGAACCCTTCGAACCCGATTTCGGCGTGCATCTTCCCTAGGATAGCGCCCGCCTGCTCGATGACGCGCCCCCGCAAATCGTCGTCCAGTTGCGCGAGTGACTCCGCGAGGTTGTCACCTTCGACCCGCTCGGTGACGAAGTACGGCGCCACGTCCATATCGGGGTCGTCTTTGAACACGAGAATCCGCGGGACCGGGATGTCGATGCGGTCGGCGACGTACTCGTGGAGCTTCGGTTCCAGCGCGAAGTCGTCCTCGCCGCCCGGCTGGAACTTCACGACGACTTCGTACTCCTCACCACGGTAGCCCAGCGTGACGAGAAATACCTCTCCCTGGTGGCCGGCCGTCGGCCGTTCGTAGGAAAACTCGTCGTAATCCGGGCCGGACTCGTCCAGGACTGCTTCGATGTCGCGCGCTGGACTCGACACAGTATTTTGCTCCGCTCCGGTATAGAAAAAACTACCCGTCGCGGAAAATTGCCGCTTCCCGCTTGGCTCACCCGCTCATCAGTCAAGCGGCGTTTCCAGCCCCGACAGTTCCCCCACCCGGTGCGACGGAGCTCGCTGCGGTCTTTGCGGCCCTCTTGACGGCGTTTTCCAGTGCATCCTGAACCAGGGCCGATCTTACCTCCATATTCAACACCATCAGCGACGCGGCTCGGTAGAGCCTCGCCAGCAGTGTGAAATAGACACCCGCGGCCCCCAATGCAAGGCTGCCGTACCCGCCGATGAGTCCGACCCCTTCCAGCGCCCAAGTGTACACTGAGAGGACTTTGGTCGCCTTGTCGGTTCTCTCATCGAGGTTGCCAGCGGTCGAGCGTCTGCCGCCGGTGGCGTCGGGTAAGACCCCCCGGAGATTCCCACTCTCGGGGTCCAGTGCCCAGTGTGTCAGCCCGCCGTCGGCTCCCGCGAGGACGAGTGGGTTCGGACTGTACCCGTCCCCGCCCCCGCCGGCACGCTCCAAGAGTCTCCCCAACAGTTCTTGTCGGGACTCCGGGAGCGACGCCGCTCGCACCAAGTCAGCGCCGGCCAGCGTCGTCGAAGGCTACGCGGAGTAGCACACCCCCGAAGGAGAGTGTCGCCTCTCCGAACAGCGCCCCCTCGCCCTTTCGATCATATCGCTATTGTCGCGAGCCCCGGAATCGTGGGACGGGAGCCGGAATATATAGGAGAGGGTAACGGCAAATATATCACTCGCCCGACCCTGATTCTCGACAGTATGATGGCGATGACACACGCTCTGTACGGGATGGCCGTCGGAGCGTCGCTGCTGGCGATTGCGCCCGAGCACGCGCCCGCTGCGATGGTCGTTGGCTTCGTCGCCGGCTTCCTCCCCGACATCGACGCCTATGCGGACCACCGGCGGACTCTCCACTTCCCGGTGTGTTTCACCATCGCTGCAGCGCCCGCCATCGGCCTCGCAGCGCTTGCCCCCTCTCTCTGGACCGTTGCACTCGCCACGGCGCTGGTCGCGATGGCGCTGCACGCGGTGATGGACGCCGCCGGTGGGGGTCTCTCGCTGCGCCCCTGGGAGGAACAACCCGACAGAGCGGTCTACTCGCACTTCCACGGCCGCTGGGTCGCGCCCAGACGCCTCGTCGAATACGACGGCTCGCCCTCTGACTTGCTTCTTGCACTCGGGGCCGGCATCCCGTTGGTGGCCGTGACGACAGGACCACTCCGGGCGCTCGTCGCAGTAACGCTTGTCTTCTCGGCCGGCTACGTCGTCGTCAGGAAACGCCTCGTCGAAATCGTCACCGTCGCAATCCGGTATACGCCGCGTCGGTTGCACGTTCTCGTCCCGCGCCGGTTCGACCACCTCGTCGAGTGAAGATGACAGCGCGAGTCCTTCACGCGGACCACCGATAGAATCGGCCTTCAGGGGCTCCAACAGCCACAAATCCGATACCGTGTTGAGCGGTACCACACACTCGGTACGGGTCAGGCTACGCCCCGGACCAGCGCGCCCCAGACCGGCCCGAGAACGGCGATGCCGACGGTCACGTACGACAGCGGCGCGAGTACGAACAGAGTGCCAGGCACGACCAACAGTGTCGTGACGAAGAACAACCCGACCACGAGGACGCCAAACGCTAGTCCAGCCAGGAGCGCGCGGGGCAGGCTCCGTCTGGTTAGCCCGACGAGTGCCCCCGCGACGAACAGGCCAACCCAGTGGAGACTCGCCGCGGCGATACCCAGCAGGACGGCGACGACCAGCGCGACACGGCGCTGTGCAGGGTCCGCCCGGAGCGTCGCCAGCGACTCGTCGATGCGCTCGAGGCCACCCGGAGTGTCGGTTGCAACCTCTTTGCCCGCCTCGTTGCTTGTTCCGTCGCTCATCCGTCCCCCTCCTCGACAGTCACGTCAGCGTCGCCACCGGGCGGGTCATTCAGGCGCCGGTACTCCCCGCGCGCCCACAGCGGCAGTTGGTCCTCGTAGCTGTCGCCGAACGGAGACCCATCGTTGCCGCCGGGAATCACGTCCGAGGAGTCCCCCCCGAAGTCCGCCAGCAGTCGGTAGCTCGCGCCGTAGCTCCCCTCCGTCGAGAAGGACCACACCGTCTCGGGCGTCCCGTTGGTCGCCAGCCGCTCGTAGTTCAGCCCCGGGACCTGTCCGCCAAAGGGGTGGTCGATTGCCGTGACGTTGTAGTCGCCGTAGGTTTCCCAGCTCGCCGAGTCGATTTCCTCAATCGCCTCGCCCATGGCGTCGGCCAGCACGCTCGCCCTGTCGCCGCCGAAGAACGGCGAATCCGCGGGTAGGGTCACCAGTACCCACTCCTGTGGCCAGAACTCCTCGCCGAGGCCCCGCTCGTCGAAGTCGTCCTCCCAGGTCAACCGCTCGAAGGCGTCGTAGAAGTGTCTGAACACCAGCGCCGCCGTCGAGTCCCGTTCCATCCGGTAGTCCCACTGTGCCAGCGCATCCAGCCACTCGTCTGCCTTCGAGGGCATCTCTTCGCGGGCGTCGAGAATCGCCGGGACGAGCATCCGCGCGCGCACCGACAGCACGTCGGTCTGGAGGCGCCGGACGAACTCCCGATCGATGTCACCGTCCGCGGCGGCTGCGTCCATCCGTTCGTAGATGCGGACGCCGCGGAAACCCGAATCGTAGCGCTGGCCGATGGGGTAGGCGGTGTCGTCGGCCGTGCGCTGGTTTGCCGTCCCGAGATATGTCGGGTTGACCACGGCTGGCTTCTCGTCGTAGGGAATAAAACCGTCCCAGGAGGACTCGCCGAACGGCTCGAACCCGCCCCACTCTGCCTCGCCGGCCGAGCCATCGAAGACGCGCCCGCCCCGCAGTATCTCGCCGTCGCCCCGGCGAATCGGAATCTTGCCGCTCATCTGGTAGAGGGTGTTCCCTTCACGATCGGCGTAGACCAGGTTCTGTGTCGGCACGTCCATCTTCTCCGTTGCGGCGCGAAACGACTCCAGCCCCGTCGACTTCCCCCACTCGTGGATGGCCTCGATCTCGCGTGTATCGGTCATGCCGGTCCAGGCAACGCCAATCGAGCGCGTCTCGCCGTCGACCTCGCGGTCGAGAAAGACGCCGTGGACGGTTTTCCGAACGATGACGGTCTCGTTCTCGCCGCCCGCCACTTCGATGGTCCGTTCCTCGCGGTCGAAGTCGCGCCACTCCCCGTCGTAGCGGTACTGCAGGCCGTCGCCGTCGGGGGCCTCGCGGGTCTCGTAGTCGTAGAAGTCGATGACATCGGCGCCGACGTTCGTGAGCCCCCAGGCGCCATGATCGTTCTCGCCGATAGTGACGAAGGGAGTGCCAACAACGGCACCGCCGCGGACGGTTCGTTCGCCTATCGAGACGTGTTGCTGGTACCAGATTGGGGGTGCCTGAAGCGCGAGATGCGGATCGTTACAGACGATTGGCTCCCCGCTTGCGGTCACGTCGCCGGAGACGACCCAGGAGTTCGAGCCGACGATGCGTGGTTCCTCGAACGTCGACAGCCAGGAGAGCAGGTCCGAGTCGACGCTGGCGGTCGTCTCACCGGGCTGTCGTGCGGTTGCGGTGCTTCCCGATGCCGCCTCGACACCGTAGAGTTCGCCGCCAGTCTCGCCCGGCCGGATGATGGGAGCGCCGTGGTCGAGCTGGTCGGGGTACAGCGTCGACAGCGTTGCCTCGTCGAAGGCGTCTTGCCGGACAGACCGCCGGAGGGCCTCGAAACTCCCGGTGAGAAACCAGCTCAACTGGACGCCCACGAGCGCCGTATCCAGTACGGTCCACTCGTCGGGTTCGTACCCGAGGATGCCGAACTCGGCGCCCACCGGTCCCCGCTCGATGTAGGCGTTGGCGCCGTCGGCGTAGGCTTGCACGACGGCCTCGGTCTCGGTCCCGCGAATCGCCTTCCGTGAGGCCTTGGCCGCACCCAGAAAGTCCATCTTCGCGGCAAAGCGGTCGTTTTCCCGGCCCTGCTCCCCGACGGCGGCTGCCAGCGTTCCCCGCGAGCGCCTGCGCACGAGGTCCATCTCACCCAGCCGGTCGGCCGCCTGTGCGTAGCCGACTGCGAAATACGCCGCTTGCTCGCTGTCGGCCTCGACGTAGGGGATGTGGTACTGGTCGTAGGTAATCGTCGCCGCGCCGTACTCGCTGTCGACGCTGGTGGGCGTCGGCCCGATTGTCTCCCAGAGGGACCCTGACAGTGGTGCCGTGGTGTCGAGAAACTGCCCGACCGGGGACAGCGCCGCGGCGACCGGTCCCGCACCGGCCAGCGCGGCTAGAAGTGCCCGGCGTGTGGGGCGTGGTGGCATACCCCGACACAAAACTCCCAACAGGATAATTGTTGTGCGCGTCGCCGGGCCGTGCCCCGCCCGTCTCTATCTCCTAGCATGGAACCGACATCACGACAGGCAGCCCCCAAACCTACGGGCGTAGCACTCGCCTGCGGGCTGGCGGGGTGTTCCGAGGGTGATTCGGGTGGCGGTGGAACCACGTCAGCATAGACCGCTGGGAACGGAACGACGCCGGTCGGTACCAGCGACTCGACCACCCTGACCCGGCCGGACGTGGTCGACGGGACCAACACTTGAGGCCGGCTGTTACCGGGTGAACGACGTGCTGAACGTTACGTCGGGCACGCTCGCGTCGAACCGGGCGTTCGGATTCTGTTCGCCAACGATGGTGGGTTCGACATAAAGGACGGCGCGACTCTCGGCGCCGAGGGGGCCGTCGACGACCCGGTCCGGTTGTCGGCAGCGAGGCGAGCCCGGGCCACTGGCGTGACATCAGTTTCAAAGAGACAATGCAGCCCAACAGACTCGCGCAGGTCGAGGTCAAACACGGCGGCGGCCGGCAGTGGCACGGCCTCGACTGGTCGGCGGCGAACGTCTTCGTCCACGGCGGCCTCACGAAGGCGGCGCTCACGATGGGGGCAAGCGTCATCGAAGACAGCGGCTGGCACGGCATCAGTACCGGCCGGGATGCCGAGTTCGGCTGTGGTTCCCCGGAGTTCGCCAGGAGCCGGGAACTCGACAGCTACGCCGCGAAACGGGACGGGCCGATTCCCGGCTGTTTGGGAAGTGGCGGGTGAGAGGCGTTGCTGCCGCTCACGGGGCTGTGAAATAAAAACCGCTGTGTGACGACCGGTCCTATTCGTAGAGCCAGGTTTCGTCGATGCGTTCCCACTCAACCAGTTCCTCTTCGTCGAAGAACAGGTCGATGTCGCGCCCGTTCGCGCCGGGGTCTTCGTCGTCACAACCGTGAATGACGTTCCGAGCGAGGGCGAGTCCGAAGTCACCGCGAATCGTTCCGGGAGCAGACTCGGCAGGGTCGGTCTCGCCCATCATCGTGCGGACCTGACTGACCGCGTCCTGCCCCTCGACGGCCATCGCCATCACCGGACCGCTGGTGATGAAGTCGACGAGGTCGTCGAAAAAGGGCTTGTCCTCGTGTTCGCCGTAGTGATCCTCGGCGAGGTCTTGGTCGATCTGCATTAACTTCGCGCCGACGAGTTTGAGCCCGCGGTCCTCGAACCGCGAGATGATGTCGCCGACGAGCCCGCGTTGGACGCCGTCGGGTTTGACCATCACGAACGTCCGCTCGGTGTCGTCGCTCATGCCTCGGCCTCCTCTTCCTCGGCGTCAGCCTTGTCGGAGCCGTCGTCCTCTGCCTCGGCTTCCTCGATTGCCTCGGTCGAGTCAGCGTCGGCGTCGGCCTCGCCCTTGCCCTCGGGGCCGGGCGCGTCCTCCACCTCAGCTTCGGCTTCTTCGAGGTCGGGGGTTCCCTCACCGGGGGCCTCGGTGTCCTGGCCCTGGTCTTCGATGTCGGCGTCCTCGGTTTCGGCTTCAGCCTCTTCGGCAGCCGTCGGCTCGGGCCGACCAGCTTCGGTCCATTCGAGGTCGCGGGCTTCGCGCCCGAGGTCGGCGTTTTTCTCGCATTTGGCCGAGCAGTAATCGATGGCCGTCCCGTCGGTCAGGACGAGCATCGTGCCAGTGCCCGGTTCGATGTCTGCGCCACAGTAGTCACATTCGGCTGTTCGGGGC
>CAZOQK010000079.1:0-2659 GCA_964581735.1 uncultured Halobacteriales archaeon
CATCAGTAGGAGGGGCAGTTTCTGGCCGTGGCGCTTGCGGTCCTCCAGCGCGAAGTTCAGGTCGCGGGTGACGTCCTCCATCTCGTAGAACGGCGCCTTGCTCGGCAGGCGCTTCAGCAGGTGGCGGGCGGCGTCGGGGTCCTCGTAGACCTCTTCGATGAACTGTTCGAGGGCATACTGCAGCGGGACGCTCGCACAGAGGCCGTCGCCGTCGGCGTGGTGGCGCATCCGAATCGGGCGCCCCTCCAGGACCGTGCGGCGCAGCCGTTTGGCCACGTCTTCGAGGTCCCCGCGGAGTTTCTCGAAGGCGGGCCAGTCTGCCAGTAGCTCTACGTCGGCAGGGGAAACGAGATCATTGGCTGCTCTTTCCAGCGCCGCCTGCACCGCTTCGGCGTCCTCCTCGTCGTGAACGGTGATGTCGTCGACTTCCAGTTGGGCCGCACCGTCGCGGGATTCGACGGTGCCGGTCACGCGAACGATGTCGTCGAGTTCGACCTCGGGATAAGCCCGGACGCCCGCTTCTTCGAAGGCCGCACAGGGGACGATAGCGCGCTCGCCGCGAATCTGAAAGATGGTGGGGCCGCCGGTCTGCTTTACTTGGACCACCTGGCCGTCCACATGGACCGTCTCGCCGGTCGCGTCGGCGATGTCGGCGGCTGCAACGTCGGCACCGTGGCCGACGGCTTCGGTCTCGAAGTCGGCGAGCTGGATTTCCGAGAAACTCACGTCACCGTCGGCGAGGATTTCGGTGAGTTCGACGACGACCTCGTCGCCGACCTCGTACTCGCCGATGAGATTCGAGCTGTGGACCAGCCCGGAGACGCCTTCGGAAACGTCGACAAAGACACCGTAGTCCATGACGCCGTTGACTGTTCCGTGGTAGCGTGCGCCTTCCTCCAAGTCGTCGAGCGTACAATCCGAAGCGAGGTCGTAGACAGTGGCCCGTCCGTCGGGGGCCGTGGCACCGGCGTTTCCGGTACCGTTCGGTGGAGACATAGAAACACCTTTGGCGTAGGACCGTTTTTAAGCTTCGATACGCGTCGGCACAGGAGCGGAACGCTTAGAAAGTCACAGGACTCACCGACGGGTATGGGATTGTTCCGCTCGGGCGAGATTCTCGGCATCGCCGAGTCCGCGCTCGAGTTCGCACTGGCGGCCTCCGAGGACGCACACCCCGACGAGTACATGGGACTGCTCCGAGGTGAGGCCGCCAGCAAGGTGGGGCTGGACGAGAACGGGACCGTCCTTACGGAGGTCCTTGTCGTTCCCGGCACGAAATCGAACCAGGTCAGCGCCGAGTTTGATACCAACATGGTGCCAAACGACCTCAGTGCGGCCGGGTCGATTCACTCCCACCCCAACGGCGTGCTCCGGCCGAGCGACGCCGACCTCGCGACGTTCGGACGGAACAAGATTCACATCATCATCGGCGCCCCCTACGGCAAAACCGACTGGCGGGCCTTCGACCGCGAGGGCACCGTCGTCGACTTGCCGACCCTTGATGTCAAGGCACCCGAAGAAGAGTTTTTCGACATCACGCAGGACGATATCGACCGGGAGCTTCGGGAGGAAGACGGGGAGGGTGGGTGGTTCTGATGGACCGCGTCGTCGCACAGGGCACCTTCGACCTCCTCCATCCCGGGCATGTCCACTACCTCTCGGAAGCGGCCACGATGGGCGAAAAACTGCACGTCATCGTCGCCCGCGACGAGAACGTCACCCACAAACCGTCGCCGATTATCGCCGGCAAACAGCGCGTCGAGATGGTCGAAGCGCTCGGCCCGGTCGACCATGCCCGCCTGGGCCACCCCGAGGATATCTTCGTGCCCATCAAGGAGATTTCGCCGTCGGTCATCGCACTGGGGCACGACCAGCACCACGACGTGGCTGGTATCGAGCAGGCGCTCGCCGAGCAGGGCATCGACTGTGACGTAGTGCGCGCTTCGGGCCGTGAGGCCGAGGCCGAGGAAATCCTTTCGACGGGCACTATCATCGACCGTATCGTCGACCAGCGCTGTTAGCGCTCGATGGCCGACTGCTGGTCGTGACCGGTCTCACCTGCGACACTCTGTAATCTCTTCCCGGTCGTAGCCGGTAATCCGCCGGAACTCGTCGTTCGAGTACACCAGCCCGTGGTCCGAGTCGGCGCCGGCATCGGCACTCATAATCCCGACCGACGCCGCGTCGATAGCGCGGTTTTTCAGCCGCAGTTCTTCCCGGCGCTCGACCCTGTCCGAAACGTCCCGAACGACTCCTTGGGCGTACTCGATGCCGTCGATTCCGACCCGCTGGGTGTTGTGTTCGACCGGAACTTCGGTTCCGTCTGGGCGCTCTGTGTGTGGCTGTGTCCCATCGCTGTAGCGGCTCATCGTCCCCTTGCGGTCGGCGATGAAACGCTGGAACTCCGCCCGGTGGCGGTCGCTGCCGCCGGGGTGGAACTCCCGCATCTGCCGCCCGATCAAGTCGCCTTCGGGCACGCCGAGCAGGCCCTCGGCGACGTTGTTGATGTCGACGGTTTCCCCGTCGCTCTCACGGGCGATGAGAATCGCGTCCGGTGCCGTCGTCAGCAGCGACTCGTACCTTTGTTTGGACGGTTCGAGTTCGCGCCGGCGCTCGTACTCGTCGGGAACCCGGTCGAGGTTCGCGTCGGTCACCTCGA
>CAZOQK010000079.1:2669-9068 GCA_964581735.1 uncultured Halobacteriales archaeon
GGCCAACTCGATGAAGGCCCGCTCGGAGGGGGAAAACTCCGTTTCACGCGGGTCCGTATCCGCGAAACACAGCGTCCCGACCAGTTCCTTGTCGACGTAAATCGGCGTGTCGAGGTAACAATCGAGGCCGTGCTTTTCGTAGTCACGGTCGCCCTCCCACCCGGCCGAGCGCGCCCGACACCGCGAGCGACGAACCCGATTCGACACACCGCCGACAGTGGGTGTCAGGGAGGTCGTAGGTCGTCCTCTCCGCTAACAGCGCTCTGCCGGAACTGACCAGCACTTCGAACCGCTCGGCCTCGGTGTCGATTGCCGACACGAAACCGAGCTGGACCCCGAGGTATTCGGCGCCGAGCCCGACGGTGACGTGTCGTTTCCGGTCAAGGTTCCCCTCCTCTGTGAGAATGCTGTACAATCGCCCTTGACCGTGGTCCTGAACCGTATCCGGGTTTGTTGTATCGGACATGTGGATGGTGAGTTGCTGGTACCGACACAGTGACAACACGCGTTCGAGCCGGTCGACCCGGTGCGTGACGTGCTCCTCGCGCAGTGGAGGTTCTGCCCGGATGTGACTGGGCCAAAACGAATTAGGTACGCCGAGCGGGCGAAAACAGGAGTCCGTTCGGCTACAGCAGAGATTCGTCGTCGAGCCGCGAGACGGCCTCTGTGAGCCGTTCCTTGCTGTTGGCGTAGGAGATACGGGCGTAGCCCGGCGTGCCGAAGGCGCTGCCGGGGACGGTTGCGACGTGGGCCTCCTCGATGGCCTGCTCACACCACGCCTGGTCGTCGTCGGCGACGGGGAGCATCATATAAAAAGCGCCCTGTGGCGTGGCAATTTGCTTGCCGCGGGATTCGAACTCCTCGACGAGCAGGTCACGGCGCTGTTCGAAGGCAGCGACCATCTCCTCGATGGCCTCGTCGGTGTTTTCGAGCGCCTCCACACCGGCGTGCTGGACGAAATTGACGGCACAGGAGACGGAGTGGCCATGGACCTTCCCAGCCTGCTCGACGAGTTCCTCCGGGCCGGCGAAATACCCCAGCCGCCACCCGGTCATGGCGTAGGACTTCGAGAAGCCGTTGAGGGTGATGGTGCGGTCGCGCATCCCTTCCAAGGTGCCGAGGCTGGTAAAGGAGGTGCCGTCGTAGAGAATCCGGTCGTAGATCTCGTCGGAGATGACCATCACGTCGTGGTTGACGGCGATGTCCCGGACACCCTGTAATGCTACTTCGGAGTAGACCGCCCCATGTGGGTTACCGGGTGAGTTCAGGACGAGCAGTTCGGTGTCATCGGTGACGGCACCGCGGAGATCGCCGAGGGCGCCCTCAAGCCGGAAGTCGTACTGGGCGGTGTCGACGCGGTTGAGCGACCCGCCCGCAATCTTCGTCATCGCCTCGTAGGAGACCCACGCGGGGTCAAGCAGGACGACCTCGTCGCCTGAGCGGGACTCCGTCCCGCTGGATGGGTGTGACCCGTCATCACCGTCGATGAGTGTCTGAAAGACCTCAAAGAGGGCTTGCTTGCCGCCCGGCGTGACCATGATGTTCTCCGGGCCGTACTGGTCGAGGCCGCGGTCGTGGAGGTCCTCGGCGATGGCCTCGCGCAGTTCCGGGATGCCCTGGGACTGCGTGTAGCCGGTCTTGCCCGCTTCGAGGGCTTTTTGAGCGGCGTCTTTAATATTCTGTGGGGTGTCGAAGTCCGGTTCGCCGACACTGAGATCGACGACGTCGATGCCGTCGGCTTCGAGTTCAGATGCTTTGTTGCTGATTGCAAGCGTCGCGCTCGGTTCTACTCGCTGGACGCGGTCTGTAAAGTCGAGTGTCATGAGTCGAGTTCGTGTACCATGTCGATTGCACTGTTGACGGCTCTCGCGCCGTAGTCGATTCGCGCTTCGGCCTCGTCCTGGCTCATGCCCGGACCGATGATGCCCAGCGTCACCGGGGTATCGCGGTCGAGACTGACCTCCGTCAGTCCCTGTGCGGCGGCGTCGGCGATGACCTGGTCGTGGTCCGTATCGCCGGTCACGATGGCCCCAAGGACGGCCACGGCATCGATACCGTCGTGCCGTGCCAGGCGGTCGGCGGCCAGTGGCGTATCGTAGGAACCGGGGACCGACAGTTCGGCGACGATGTCGGCACCACGGTCCGCCGCAGCCCCGCGCGCACGCTCGGCCATTTCCTGGGTTATCGGCCGGTCTTTGGTGAACTGGGCGACGACCAGTCCGAGCTGTACCATACCCCAGTCGGGGACGTGTGCGGTAAAAGAAGTACCGTTCTCCACACGCCCGAGCGTGTACAACCGTAACCGTTCTAACGGTCCCGCTCGCCACTCCGGGTATGTCGGAGCGTCGCCCCGATGGTCCGCCCCAGACGACTCCCGAACAGTCCGACCCGCCGACCGACCTGCGACGACGGCTGAACTCGGTCTCGCTGTTACAGGCCATCCTCGCGATCACCGCGCTCGCGCTCGTGGTCCGCCTCGCCGGGCTTGGCGCCCGCCCGTTTCACTTCGACGAGAGCCGTGTCGCCTACTGGTCGCTGTACTACATCGACAGTGGCAACTTCGCCTACCGGCCGGTCACGCACGGCCCGTTCATCCAACTGGTCAACGCCTGGCTCGTCGATATCTTCGGGCCGAGTGACTTCATCGTCCGGCTCCCGGTCGCGCTGGTCGGCACGCTCCTCCCGGCGTCGGTGTATCTGTACCGCGAACACCTCCGCAAGAGCGAAGCAGTCGCGCTGGCGCTCTTTCTCGCGTTCAACTCGATTTTCCTCTACTACTCCCGGTTTCTCCGCAGTGATATCCTCTTGGCCGGCTTCATCTTTGCCGGCTTTGGCTGTCTCGTCCGGCTCTATGACACGCGGAAGATACGATACTTCTACGGCGCGCTCGTCCTCGTCGCCCTTGGACTCACGACCAAGGAAAACAGCATGGTCTATCTCCTGACCTGGCTCGGCGCGACCGCGCTCCTCGTCGATAACGCACTTTTTCGCCCGCGCGGGTTCAACAGCGGCTTCGACCGCATCAGACACTCATGGGTGGGGCGGCTGTTCGGCCGCCTCCGGTCGGGCATCCGGGCCGTCTCGGGAGATACCGACACCGGTCTCGGTGTCAGGGCCGCCGTCCGGCGATCCACTGTCCCGCGTCTCGCCGTCCACGTTGTCGCCGCCGTGGCGCTTGCCTTCCTCGTGCTCGTCTTTTTCTACGCCGACCGTGGGGCAGGAATCGAGGCGTACGTCCGCCCGCCAGCGGACGCGGCAGCCGGGGATACGGGGCTCTACGAGGCACTCGCCCAGCCGCTTGGCTTCCCGGGGTACGCAGCCGATACCATTACACACGCCTTCTGGGAGGCCATCGGCCGATGGGGCAGCGTCAGCAGCGGCGGTGAGGACACCTCCTTCCTGGAGCAGTACATCAACACGTTCGGCCAGGAACTCGATGCCATCCGTCACGGCGCACTCGCCGCCGGCATCTTCGCGCTCCTGGGGATGGTCTGGGAACGCTACGCCACCGAGAACCCGCGGAACCTGGTGATGTTCATGACATACTGCGGGCTGGCATCGCTGGTGGGGTACTCGCTGAAAAACGACCCCGGGACGGGCAAGTGGCTCACCATCCATATCCTCCTGCCGCTCATGTTCCCGGCCGCAGTCGGCGCGAGCAGACTCTACCGATGGGGAATGGACGCCTACGCCGACCAGGACGGCGTCGGCCTCTTCATCGCCGTTGCTATTCTGTTGCTTCTGTTCGGCAACACCGCCTACGTCGCCGCCGACACCTCCTACGTCGACACCACCTCCGAAGACAACGAACTCGTCCAGTTCGCCCAGCCAGAAGCGGACTCCCGCGCCGCCTTCAGTGCACTGACTGCCGTCAGCGATTCGGGTGCGAACGTGACCATCTACATGAGCGACAAACACCGGACGAGATACGAGATTCTCGGGACCCCCTCCTACTGGTACAAGGAACCGACCTGTGTCGGGACGGCCTGGACCAGCACACTCCCGCTGCCGTGGTACTTCAGCACGGCCGATACTAGCGTCTCGTGTAGGGACAACGGAACGACGTTCAACGGCGAACTGGAGACGAGTCAGCCGGGGATGATTATCACGAAACCCGACGACCCGACGGTGCCCGAAGACGTGCTCGCCGAGAATTACAGCGCCCGGACCTTCGACTTCTACAGGGGTGCCCACCCCGTTCGGTTCTGGGTTCACGAGGACCACGTCGACGAGGCGCCGGGCTGGAGTGCCCCCTGAGCCGGTCGGATGAAACAACCCTTATACCGGTCGGTGGGGAACCGAGCGGTATGGAACGGACCTCGTCAGGCACGACGCTCGGCGTCGTTGGTGGTGGGCAACTCGGGCGGATGCTCGGCGAGGCCGCCACGCCGCTTGGTATCGAACTCGTCGTCTCGGACCCGACACCGGATGCCCCCGCGTCCCCCGTCGCTCGCGAACAGGTCGTCGGCGACTTCGACGACGAAGCGACGATTCGGGCCGTCGCCGAGCAGTCCGATGTCCTCACTTTCGAAATCGAACTCGCCGACCCGGACGCGCTCGAACGCGTCAGCGAGGAGACCGGCACGCCGGTCCACCCACACCCCGAGACGCTGCGGACCATCCAGGACAAACTCATCCAGAAAGACCGCCTCGGCGAGGCCGGCGTGCCCGTGCCCGAATACCGCCGCGTCGACTCCGCCGACGACCTCCGGGAGGCCTGTGACGAACTGGGCTATCCCGCGATGCTCAAAGCCCGCGAAGGCGGGTACGACGGCCGCGGGAACGTTCCGGTCGAGTCGCCCGACGATGTCGGGGACGCGTTTTCCGCCATCGACGGGCCGGCAATGGTCGAGGCATTTGTGGACTTTGAGCGCGAACTCGCGGTGATGGGCTGTCGTGGCGACGGCGAGTGCGACATCTTCCCTGTCACTGAGACCATCCACCGCGAGGAAATCCTGCGCGAATCCGTCTCGCCGCCGCGTGCGGGCGAGGCCGTCTGTGAGCGAGCACACGAGGTGGCACACGATGTCCTGGACGTGATGGACGGTCGGGGTGTCTTTGGCATCGAACTGTTTCAGACTACTGACGGCGAGATTCTGCTGAACGAGATTGCCCCGCGCCCGCACAACTCCGGGCACTGGACCATCGAGGGGTGTCACACCTCACAGTTCGAGCAACACGCCCGCGCGGTGACGGGCCTCCCGCTGGGGACGACCGACCGGCGCGCGCCCACGGTATCGGCGAACGTCCTCGGTGACGTGGCAGACCGGCAGGAGGCGACGCTCTCGGGCGTCGAGGATGCCCTCGCGACCGACCGCCTGGGCTTTCACTGGTACGGAAAAAATGAAGTGTACGAACTCAGGAAGATGGGTCACCTGACGCTGGTCGGTGACGGCGAGAGCAAGGCGGCGCTGCTCGATGTCGTGCGCTCGGTGCGTGACCGGCTGACCTTCCAGGAGTGACGGTCAGGGTTGGACTTCGTCGAGCAGATTATCGAGTTCTGTGGCCACGTCCCCGTCGAGTTCGACGCAAAGCGGTTGCGAGCGCGGCCTGTTCGAGTGCTTCCTCGATTTCCCAGCGGGTGATACTCGTTTCCTGTGTGGCTTCGTGAAGCGTCACGTCGCCCAGGGCCACCAGCCCAACAGCCGTCGCCAGGTCGGCCTTGATGTCGTCGATCTCCGTCCAACCTACCATACCCACACCGCCGGCGGTACCACCATTCAATGTACGTCTCCCATGTCAATTTCTGAAATCGAGGGTATGAAGTGGTGTTTCTGTTGGTGGTGCAGTGGTTTAGGACAACAAGAGAGCCCATTTCAGTCCCACCCGTAGCTTGACCGTCCGTTCTACGCGGGTGGGACTGAAAGGTGCTTTCTTGCTGTTCACAATGTTTGCGTCCACCCCTCACCCAACACAAAAACCATCAAAAGTGGACCAGCAACGCTTACGGCCACGCCGGGTACAGGGAACGGTATGATAGACTCAGAGCGCGTGCAGTCGCTTATTGACGGCCTGGAGGCCGAGGCAAAACGGGACCGGTCCCCCGAAGAGACCCCCGAAATCGGCATCATCATGGGGTCGGACTCTGACCTGGACGTGATGGCCGGCTCGGAATCGGGCCGTCCCGGCGCGTACGACGCACTGACGGAGGAACTCGGCTTCGCCGAACAGACCAGCTACGAGGACCCGCCCGAGGCCCGCTTTAGCTTCGAGACGTTCGTCGTCTCGGCTCACCGCACCCCCGGCTTGATGTACGCCTACGCCGACACCGCCGCTGACCGCGGCCTGGATGTCGTCATCGCCGGTGCGGGCGGGAAATCCGCGGACCTGCCGAACATGACCGCCGCCATCGCGTATCCGCTCCCGGTCATCGGCGTACCGGTCCAGGAGAAATCGCTG
>CAZOQK010000079.1:9078-9983 GCA_964581735.1 uncultured Halobacteriales archaeon
GCTGGTGGCCGTCGACGCGGGCAAATCGTTCAACGCCGCGCTCTCGGCAGTGCAGATGCTCGCACGCCAGCACGACGAACTCCGTGAGCGACTGGTCGCGTACCACGACGAGTTGCAGGACGGCGTTGGGACCGTCTCGCGAGACCTACACGAACTCGGGACCCCGGGCTTCCGTGAGCAACAGGAGTGATCGTCGAGACATCGTGAGCACTTAGCACCGTCGGGAACAGCCGCGAAATCACGAGAATCAACCCTTATATGCGACCGCACCAAAGGCACAGACGATAGGAGCCAATATGGTCAACCCATGGATAGCCATCGGAGCGCTGGCGCTCGTGGCAATCGTCATCCCTCTCAGTATGATGATGGTTTCGGCGTTGCTGCGGCCGAGCGTCCCCGAAACGAGCAAACGTGCCACCTACGAGAGTGGCGAGGTGCCGACAGGCAGCAGCCGATCTATCCGGTTCAATATCCAGTACTACATGGTCGCGCTGCTGTTCGTCGTCTTCGACATCGAGACCGTCCTGATCTTCCCGTGGACGGTGATCTACCGGCCGGCGCTGAACGCCGGGATCGGGCTCGATCGGGTACTGCTGCCGATGTTGGCGTTCATCGGGGTGCTCGTCGTCGGTCTGGTCTGGGCGTGGCGCAACGGCGCGGTCGAGTGGGTGTCGAGCCCGCGCGTGACTCGCCGGAAGACCGAGAGAGAACAATGAGCTCGGAACAACAACAGCCGTTCGTCACAGACGAGTCGCAGGTGGTCACCGAGACCCGAGACGCCCGCATAGCGGGCGAAGACACCCGGTTCAACTCGAAGCTCCGGGAAGCGTTCGGTTCCTCCCCGTTCATCCTCACGAAGTTCGACAAGCTGATGAACTGGGTGCGGGGGTCGTCGATGTTCATGC
>CAZOQK010000080.1:0-9425 GCA_964581735.1 uncultured Halobacteriales archaeon
TTGCCCTCCTTCCAGACGATGTGGCCGGCGTAGCGTTTCTTTTTGCCCGCCTGGAAGAAGCGCCGGTAGAGTTTCTCGAACTCGATCTGGAAGCGGTGTTCGGCCGCGTTGAGTTCCTCCAGAGCGAACTCGTCGTAGGAACTGTTGATGACCGCCTCCAGTTCGAACCCCTTCCGGATGGTCGCCGCGATGGTCTCCAGTTCCCCCTTGTCCATCTCGGGGTGTTTCTCGCGCATCTCGTCGGTAATCTCGACGCCGCCCTCGACGTCGTCGGGACCGACATTTCCGACTTCTAACATGACTGAGTCGGTGTTATGCAGAACGATACCGCCGACAGCGTCCACGAAGTTCTCGTTTTCTTCGACGCTGAGGTCGTAGACGAACCCGTCGTGGTCGACCTCATTTATAACTGGGTCACGCCCGGAGCGGTAGTAGTCACAGGTCCGAATCGTGTACGAGGACTTTGCGTCCCTGTATTTTAGCGAGTGTTTCTCTCCACGCTGGGTCAGCAGCATCGAGAGTCCGGCCGCCAGTTCACGACTCGTCGTCTCGAAATCGAAGTTCCGTTCACTGTACTCGTCGCTGTACCGCGGGAACTCGCGGGACCCGTCGCCCTCAACGGCCACGTCGAGAAACAGCGACTGTTGCTCGTCAGGCAGATGGAACACAAACGGGGGCACTCGCTTGCCGCGTGATGTCTGCCCTGCAAACTCACCGAAGAACACCGCCGCGAGTTCGTTCATCATCTGGAGTTTGTGGGTGCTGTCGTCGTAGCTCACCTCGGCTTGGCCGTCGCCGGTTTCGTACGATACCTCACGCTCGCCCCCGGAATCACCCTCAGTAATACCTGCCGTCGTGTTTTCGAACAGCCGATAGTAGTCGTCTTGCAGCGTTTCGAGCCAGTCCCGACGCGACTCCGCGATACTCGCTCCGAATTTGCTGTCTGTTGTTTCTTGGGTCGAAGCGCTACCCTCCCTAACGTATGCTGCAAGCAACCGGATCAGCGACTCGCCCTCTTCGCTGGTGAGGTCGATATGTCGTTTGAGTTTTATCGTTTTCCCGAGTGAATCGTGGTGTTCGTGGCCGAACCAGACCCATTCGCCGTCGGTGTGGATACGCTTCACTTTCGTTTCGGCATCTGCTGCGCCCACACTCCTGCCATCCTCGTACGAACGCGTATACCCGCGGAGTTGCTCGTAGACATCGATAGTGTCGACCGTCTTCACGTCGGGCAAACCGGGGACCCGAAGTGGCTCTTCGACGTTCGCTGGTCGTTTCTCAGCCAACCCATCCTCATCCTCGACGACGTACGAATGGTCCCGTGTCGTCGTCGACTCCCCGAATTTGTGCTGAAGGTTGACTACTGGTTTGTCCGTCTCGTGTCGGATGACCTGCGTAATCGGTTGCCACTCGGTGTTTCCGGTTTCATCGATTGAGAGCGCCTCCCAGCCATCGAGCGGTCGGCGTTCTTTATTACGTCGTTCAGTTGTTTCTCCGCCGTCGCTGGCGAGGGCTTGTTTTTCCTTTGTACTCGCTAATTCGAACAACTCCTCGATGGGACGAATCTGGACAACCGCGTTCTCGTCGCGCACGACCACCGGTCTGTCACCGGTAACACTGTCTCCGTAGACCACCTCGTACCCCTCCTTCTGAACGACTTCGTCGGTGTACTCGATAACGTCTCTCCCTGTTGCGGTTACGGCAGCTCCCATCTCCTTGTCGTAGAGCCGAAAACGGTCCCATCCCAAAACCCCATATAAAGAATTCATAATTACCTTGACAGCTGCTTGCTGCCGGTCGAACTGCTCGTATTCGGGCTCTTCGGGGCTGTACTCGTTCCTCCGCGATTTCTTTTCTTCCCGTTCTGTCAGAAGTTCGTCAACCATCTCCCGGATGACGCCGTCCGGTTCCTTCCGGAAGTGAGTGCCGTTGGGTGCACGGTAGGTCTCGCTGTCGTAGCTCTCCGGGTCAACCTTCGTCTCGGGCGATGCGTTCGTCGTTACCATGCACATCGGATAGAGGGACTTTAAATCCAGTACGCTGACATTTTCGCGAACGCCGGTAATCGGGTCAAAAACCGCTCCTCCCTCATAATCCTCACTCTCTTGTTGTCCTTTTGATGGGAGTGCGTACTCCCCGTGGAGTTTGTGGAGGACGTACATGTCGACGGCGTCGCCGGGGGTGGTGGCGTCCTCGATTTTGCAGCCGACGAACTGCCGGACCTCGTCCCAGAAGTCCACGATGTCCTGCTCGCGGTCCAGTTCCACGCAGAGCTCCACGTCCCTGACGTTGTATTCGAGCAGTCGCTCGGGGTCCTCCTCCCAGAGGTCACCGATGTCGCCGGTGTAGCGCTCCTTGCCGACGCCCAGTTCTTGCTCGCCGACGGCATCGAGCCGGTAGGAGTCGAGTTCCGAAAACTGCGTGCGCTGGTAGGCATAGAGCAGGTCGAAGACGACCCGACCCTTGATGTCGGGGCCCTGCCAGTCCGAGCGCCAGACCTCGTCGACGCGGGAGAGGCGGTTGAAATCGAGGTCGTGGTCGGTTCCCCCGTCGAGCTCGTCCAACCGGTCGATGAGGTAGGGGGCGTCGAAGTCGTCGAAGTTCCACCCGCTGAGTACGTCCGGGTCGGTGTCTTCGATGTAGTCGAGAAACGCCGCCAGCATCGCCTCCTCGGTGTCGAAGGTGCGCACGTCGATGTCCGCATCGGGGTCGAGCGGGTCGTGGTTCGGGAGCGAGTCGGGCGGGTCGATGTCCCCGACCGGCGCGTCGAACACCCAGACGACGTACTCGTCGTCGACGGAGTCGTGGGAGGTGAGACAGATGATTGGCTCCTCGCCCTCCTCGGGGAAGCCGTGACGGTCGTCGACTTCGATGTCGAAGACGTTCACCCGGAGCGGGGCCTCCACGTCAACCGGTTCGAGTTCGTCGTGGTGGGCGCGGATGGTGGTGCGGTCATCGCTGTCGTCGACGAGTCGTGCGGGGACGCACACACCGCTAGTGATGTCCTTGTCGATGAGTAGCCGGTTGGGAAACAGGATGTCCGCCTCGTAATGGTCGAACTCGTCACGGATCTGGCCCACGTCGCGTGGCGTCTGGCCGAAAATCTTGACCAGCCGCTCGCCCCGAATCGACCTGTAGGGCTCGCCGTTGTTGTCCGTCTCCTCGAAGCCGGTGAGGCGGTCGTACTCGCGGATTCGGCCTGCTGTGGCGTTCTCGGCCGGCGCATAGAAGTACGGCCGGAACTCGTGGACGCGGACGTGGACGGGGTCGGCCGATTCGGTACGGCCGAAGACGTGGACCACGGCGCGTTCGTCGTCGCCGCGGCCCTCGATGGTGTAATCGACCTGTGTGACGACCAGTTCGACGTGTTCCTCGACATCGGGATAGAGTTGATCCGACGGGTCGACGTAGGTGACGTTCGATCCGCCGTTGCCCGCGACAGCTGCGGCCTCGTCGGCGGGCCGGTCGCTGTCGTCGCCTCCGTCGCCGTCGTCCCCAAAGTTCCCGAGTTCGGCCTGTCCCATTGCTGTTCGTCCGTTCGGAACGGGTGCGTAAAATCCCGACGGTCTCGGGGGCGAACCCAGGCACGACCGACGGTAGGGACTGTATACGACAACCGAAGGGGACCGTTACCGTTGCCGGAAAGTATATGTTATGGTGTGTCATACCATTCGGTGGATGAGTGAAGGCGCGGACCGGGAGACGGCACGTGGTAGCGACAGTGAAGTGAGTACGCGACCGGTCGAACCCGAGGCGGTCGCCGCCGTGGGTGCCTACAAAGAGGACGACGACACGGTCTTCTACGATACGGAGAACCCGCTGGCGTGGGTCCAGGCCGACCGGACAGTCAAAGTCGAAGAGATGGTCTGACGGGGACCGGCTACGCACCCGACCGAACGACATTTTGCCGTCGGCAGTGAACGATCGGCCGTGTCTGACGGGCCCGATACCAGGGACGAGCCGGCTGAACCCTTCGCCGAGTACGGCGAGGTCGACGAGAAATACCGCGAACCCGAAGAGATGTCTATCGGTCCCGAAATTCCAGAAGCGCCAGACCTGACGGACAGGGATGTCGACCCCGTCGTTGAGGGAACGTTCTGGATGCTCGTCGTCGTGTTCAACATCGGCCTCATCGCGGTCAGCGTCGGCGTTATGTTCGTCATCCTCCAGGGGAATCTCGTCCTCGGCGGGCAGATTGCGCTTGCCGGCGCCGTGGTCCTCAGTTACGGCATCTACCGCTACCGGAGCGCAAAACAGGTCATCAGTGACCGTGTGGGCGACACGGAGACCGGCGGTACAGCCGACAGCGAGGCGGGCGGGACGGCCACGGACGACCGCAACGAGTAACCCCGAACGACCCGAAACAGCAGTATGCGCACGGTTCGTGACGATGATGGCACCCACTATCTTCTCCTCAAGCAGTCCGGCGAGTCGAGTCTCGTCCGCGACCCGGCGACCGGCGAGCAACGACACCTCCCAAACGACGAATTCGAAGTCGTCGAGGGGGAGTCACCCCTGAAGACCGCAGCGAATGCCGTCCCAGGTCAGGTCCGCCGCGTGGTGACCGCCACACACGACGAGCGCGCGCTCGGCCTGTTGCTCGAAATCGACGCACGGGAGCCGGTCGGTGTTCGGACGCTCCTCTCGGCGTACGACCTCTGTGAGAGCGATTTACACGGGTTGCTCGCGGAGTTTCGCGCCGCAGGACTGCTGGAGGAGACGACGACGAACGGCCAGCGTGGCTACGTCACGACCGCGGAGGCCAGCGCGGCCTTAGGCGTACTCCGGAGCGAGTAATCAGTCGTCGGCTTCGGCCAGCACGGCGGCGTCTGCCGTCTCGGCCCGTTCGACCGACGACCGGTTCGTCGTCGCGTCCTTTCGGACCCGGAGCAGGTCGTCCGCCGCGCCAACCAATTCTTCATCGTGGCTGACCACCAGAATCTGCTCGACGCCCAACTCACGCATGGCGTCGACCAGTTCGACCAGCTGTGAGACGTGGCCCGAATCGAGGAAGACGGTCGGTTCGTCGAGGATGAGCGGCGGCATCGGGGCCGCGCCCTCGATGCCCTCCGCGAGCAACTGGTAGATGGCACACCGCAGACTGAGGTTGAACAGCGCCCGCTCCCCGCCGGAGAGCTGTTCGGGGTCGAGTGTCTCACCGTCTTTCTGGTAGACGGTGAGTTCGTACTCCCCGTCAAGTTCCAGCCGCGAATAGGAGTCGTTCTCGTAGACCAACTCGAACGTCTCGTTGAGCATCCGTTCGAGGCTCTCGACGTTGCGCTGGCGGAGTTGCGAGCGCAACTGCCCGTACATCTCCTGTAACTGCTCGGCCTCGTCGTACAGCGAATCCAGCCGGGCGACAGCCTCCGCGATGTGTTCGCGCCGATCACGTAACGTCTCCAGTTCTTCGAGTTCGGCTTTCACGCCGCCGATGTCGTTCTGGAGGCGTGACTGCTCGTCGTTCAGTTCCGAGAGTTTCGCCTCGACCTGTTGTAAGTAGTCCTCGGCACGCGATTTTTCCGTCCGGGCCTCCTTGATTCGCTCTTCGTCGAAACTCTCCGAGAGCTCCTCGCGTCGCTCACGCTTGTCGGCGAGGTGGTCCCGCCGTTCCTCGTTGCGCTCGTCCTTCTCCGCGCGTGTCTCGCGGATGCCCTCAATGCGCTGTTCGAGGTCCGCAATCCGGTCGAGCTCCTCTGCCAGTCGCTCCAGCCGTTCGACCCGCTTGTTCAACGCCCCCTTCTCCTGATTACACTCCGCGATCGCTTCCTGACACTCCGTGGCCTGTTTGCGTGCTTGCGCGGCTGTCTCGCGTTCGGCATCGGCCTCGGCCTCCAGGTCCTCGGCTTCCGTTCGCAGCGTCCCAGCCTTCTCTTCTTTCTCCGAGAGCGTCGCCTCGCGCTCGGCGATGAGCTGTTCAACGTTCTCGCGGCTGTTTTCTCTGTTCTCGATGGCCGCCTCGTGCTCGGCCAGTGTCTCCAGACGCTCCCGTTTCTCCGACAGTTCCGACTCGCGCTCACGGAGCTGTTCCAGTTCGCTCCGGTGCTGTTCGACCGTCTCACGCCGGTCGTCGATGGATTCGACGTGTGGTGACCCTTCGACTTCCTGCCCACATTCCGGACACTTGCCGGCGTCCAGCAGTGCCTCGGCCTCGGTCAGTCGGTCCTCTGCGTTTGCAAGCTTCTCCTCGGCCGTCGCACGCTGTTCGCGCACCTCGGTCAGGTCAGCGGCGACCGACTCCCGCTTCTCGTCGGCCTCGCCCACGTCGACAGGGGCGTCCGCGAACGCTGCCCGGTGGTCGGCGAGTTCCTCGTCGATGGTTTCGAGTTGGTCCCGGCGTTGAGCGACCTGCTCTCTGCCTTCGGCGACATCCGCTTCCAGTTGCTCCGCCTCGTCCCGCCTCTCCTCGGCCTGTGTCTCCAGTTCGTCGGCGCGCTCACTGGCGTTGTCGGCGTCACTATCGTGTTCTTTCTTTTCGACGCTCAGCTCCGTGATGCGCTCGGTTATCTCCTCGATATCGGCCTCTAACGTGTCGATGCGGTCAGCCACTGCGTCGGCATCGGCGCTCTTGAGGTCGGTGTCGGCAAGCAGGTCGTCACGGCGTTCGCGGCGGCCGTCGAGGTCGTCTCGGGTGTCTGTCAGGTCCTCGGCTAACCGTTCGCGCTCGCGTTCGGTAGCCTCGATTTTCTCCCGCAGTTCCTCGATATCCGCAGCGAGGTCCGCCAGTTCCTCCTGTTTGTCCTCGTACTCTTCCAGCACGGATTCCGCATCCTGAAGTGTCTGCTCGGCGTTCCGTTTGTTCTCCTCGAATCGTTCGATGTCGCTCTCGGTTTCGTTCAGTTCCGACTGGAGTGCGTTCAGCCGGTCGTGGAGGGCCTTCTCCTCCTTCTCGGCGATCTGAGCCTCGATTTCCGAGAGGGCACCCTGTTTGTCGTCGCGAACGCGCCCGACGCCGACACGGGCCTGACTTGCCCGCTCGCGGTACTCTTCGAGTTTCCCGAGTTGCAGCAGGTCATCAAGCATGTCCTGGCGCTCGCCGGGCGAGGCGTTGATGAGTTTGTTCACCTCGCCCTGGCGGACGTACGCGCAGTTGACGAACGCCTCGTTGTCCATCCGCAGGAGTTCCGCCACGCGGCCGCGAACGTCGCGTGCGCCCTCGTAGGTTCCCGCCGGCCCTTCCAGGACTGCCTTCGTCGTCGTAGCACTGCCGTCCCTGACCGAGAGGCGCCGCTCAATGTGGTAGGACTCGCCAGCGTGGCTGAACCACAGTTCCACGACGGCACCCTCCGCGCCGATGGTGACAACCTCGTCGAGGGTCTTTTCCAGTGCTTTCGACCCGTAGAGCGCGAAAAAACACGCCTCAAGGAGCGAGGACTTGCCGCTGCCGTTGAGGCCGTGGATGACCGTCACGCCGGCATCCAGCGAGACCTCGACATCGTCGTAACACTTGAATTGCTCCAGTCGAATCCGGTCGAATCTCATAGGTAGTCCTCCATCGTGACCTGGTCGTCGCCGCCCCGGTCCTCACCGGCCCCGTCGTCCGCCTCGCCGCCGTCAGCGCTCGCCGTCCCGTCGGCCGCCCCGTCCTCTGCCGGCCGGAACGCGTCGTCGTCGGCATCGTCGACGAATCCCTCGACTCTGTCCTCGATGGCGTCAGCGACCTTTGAATCGGGCACTTTGCTCGCGCGGATGGTCTCGTCTATGTCCCGCGCGGCGGCACTGAGGCCGAGGTCGCGGATGCGCTCGCGGACCGCATCGTCGGGGTCCGCAAAGCTCACCTCGATATCGCTCTCGTCGGCGAGTTCGCGGTGGTCGGTGACGCGGGCGACGAGCGCTCCGCGTTCGTCCGCGAACTCCTCGATTGTCGCCGGGGCGATGGGCTCACCGGAACCCTCGATGGAGACCACCACGACGGCCCCGTCGAGTTCGTACTGGCCGACGCGCTCCCGGACGCGCTCGACCCCCTCACCCTCGCCGAGTTCCACGTCGACGAAGACGAATTCGCGGGTGTCAAGACCACGCCGCCTGATGTCGATGCCCTCCTCGAAGACGACGAGATTGTAGCCGCGCTCGTCGCGTTCGTCCGCGCTCGCACGCTCGGTCGAGCCACAGTAGGTCAGCCAGGACGCGTGGGGGTCCTCGACCTGCTGTGTCTGTGGCTTGTGGTTGTCACCCAGAAGAACACCGTCGAACGCGACGCTCGCCTCGGCGAGAACTTCCCGTGCATCCCAGTCACCGTGAGGGAACGGCTGGAAGAGGCCATGCGAGACGAGAACGGCGTGTTCGGCATCGTGGTCGGCGAAGTCGTACTCCAAGTCTGGGCGTTTGGCACGCGGGACGAAGTCCAGCCCGTAGAACGCGACATCGCCGAGTTTGACCGGAGTGGCGCCGAGTCGCGTCGCCAGCCCCATCGACTCGAAGAGGTCGAGCCACTGTGCGTCGCGTTTCGATTCATGATTGCCCACGACGGCAAGAAACGGGATGTCCGCACCGTCAAGCGTCTTGAGCACCGACATCGCCCCCAGTACGTCGGGCAGAGTGGGCCGGCGGTCGTGGAAGAGGTCGCCGGCGTGGACGACAGCGTCAACGCCGTCGGTGACGGCATCGTCCGCGACCTGCTGGAAGGCGTCGAGGAAATCCTCGCGGCGTTCGGGTCGATGGTACTGCTGGTAACCGAGATGTGTATCCCCCGTGTGGATAACCCGGGTCATTAGCTATTGGTAGACGGCGACCCGGTTTATGCGTTGTCAGAGCACGGTGAAAGTGGTCGGGCAGGTACTCCGCTCACTCGATGGTGAGCGTGTAGATGCGCTTGCGGGCGTCGGCGAAGGAAAACCGCGAGGTGACGACGCCAGCGTCCTCTAAACGGCTCAGAGCGTACCGCACGGTTCGGGGCGGAAGCATCGTTTCGTCGGCCAGTTGACTCTGGGTCAGCGTGTCGTTGTACTCTAACACCTTCGCGACCAGTTTCGCACTCGGCGGTAGGTCTGCCACCGCCTCCCAACCCGCTGCTCCGTCGTCCGTATCGGCCGTCGCAGTATCAGATGCGCTCATCGTACACCTCTTTCCGAAATACAGGATAATAATATTTCCTAATTCGATTTATTACCCCTGTGTATCTCGTTGCCAGTATCGAAACGGACCGGCAATCACTTCCGGAACGGGACCAGCTGTCACGGAGTCAAGACGAAGTATCAGCATCTGGAACGGACCCGAAACCTCTTATTAGCCCATCCACTAGTGGAGGTGTAATGACCGATACTGTGGACGACGTCGATATGCCGTACGACGAAGACGTCTCCCAGCAGGAGATGATCGATGCACTCGAAGAGCGCCTGGAGGTGCTCGAAGCCCAGAACGAGGAGATGCGGGATAAGCTCCTCGACGCCAACGCCGAGAACAACAAGTACCAGCAGAAACTGGAGCGG
>CAZOQK010000080.1:9435-9842 GCA_964581735.1 uncultured Halobacteriales archaeon
TCATCAAACAGCACGGGAACAATCAGGAAGCACTGACCGAAGTCACCGAGGAAATGCGCGAGGACCTCGAACCCGATTCGCGGGTCGCGGTCAACAACTCGCTGTCTATCGTCAAGTCCCTCGACGACGAAACAGACGTTCGCGCTCGCGTCATGCAGGTCGAGGAGTCCCCGGGTGTCGATTACACCGACATCGGGGGCATCGAAGAACAGGTCGAGGAAGTCCGGGAGACCGTCGAGATGCCGCTGAAGAATCCCGGCATGTTCGAGGATGTCGGCATCGACCCGCCATCGGGTGTCCTCCTGCACGGCCCACCGGGCACGGGTAAAACGATGCTCGCGAAGGCCGTTGCAAACCAGACTGACGCCACCTTCATCAAGATGGCCGGGTCGGAACTCGTCCACAAG
>CAZOQK010000081.1:0-9739 GCA_964581735.1 uncultured Halobacteriales archaeon
GCCCGGCACCGATGAAGGGGATACCCTCCTGTACCTCGCCGGCCGTGTACTCCGTGATGCGGTCGTCGCGTTCGCGTTCGCGCCGTGTCTCGGCGTCGATGGCGTCTTGGGGGTCAGTCATTCCCGGACCCCCGAGGGGTCGTCGCCTGCCGCTTCTCCGACGGCCATCTCCTCGGTGACTACCGTGTCCGGACCGCCGGTGTCGACACGCCGGAACTCGGCCGTCGCGGGTGCCGTCTCGACGCCCCGCTTTTCGGCGTAAGCCAGCGTGTAGTAGTCCCGCTCGTCAAGGTCGTCGGGGTCGTCACTCACGACCGTCTCGCCTTGCTCCATGTAGAGACGGCGGCCATACACCACGTCGTAGCCTGCGTCGACCAGTCCCTCGTGGGTCGCGGGCACGTCGGTCACTTTGAATAGCACCATCCGGTCGGGTCCGGTCGGGGCGGCCCCGCCCGAGGCCTCGTGCAGCGCGAGATTGCTCCCAGCTGCCACTTCGATGCCCAGTGCCGTCGTGAATGCAGTGACCGCGCTCACACCGGGGACGGTCTCGACGTCGACCTCGGGGTAGAAGGCGTCGAGCGTGCGCCGCAGGTGGCCGAACGTCGAGTAGACGTTGGGGTCCCCGAGCGTGACAAAGGCGACCGTTTCGGTGCGTGCCCGGGGTGCAATCTCCGCGGCGGCAGCCTTCCAGGCCTCCCGGAGCTTGTCCTCGTCCCGCGTCATCGGGAAGTCGAGGTCGCCGATGCGCTCCTTGGGGACGTGGTCGGTCGCGACTGACCGCGAGAGTCGGCCCGGCGAGTAGACGACGCTCGCCTCTTCCAGAATCCGTTTTCCGCGGACGGTCACGAGGTCGGGGTCACCGGGTCCGAGGCCGATGCCGTAGACGGTCATCGCGCCCCTCCGTCGGTAGCTACCTCGACCGCTGTGTCGGTCCCGCCGACGAGCATGTAGACGGGGTTTTGCGAGTCGAAACTCGTCGCCCCGGCGAGCTCGTAGCCGTGACTCACCTGGAACTGGACGACCTCCCCTAAGAGGTCACGCTCGCGGAACGCCTCGGTGGCTGCCCCCGCCACCTCCAGCCGGGAGACGTTCATCACGACGCGGCCGACGCCCGTCTCGACGGCGTGGTCCAGCACGGCCTCGTAGTTGCGACTCCCGCCCAGAAAGAGCGCATCGGCGTCCTCGGGCAGTCCCTCGGGGGCCTCCGCCTCACGCAGGTCGACGTCCGCGCTGGTCTCGTTCGCGGCGAGGTTCCGTTCGGTCACGTCCAGCCGGTCGGCTTTCCGCTCGAGTGCGGTGACGTGGCCGGCCTGCCGTGCGGCCTCGACTGTGACGGCCCCGGTACAGGAGCCGACCTCGACAAAGTGGTCGCGCTCGTCGAGCGCCAGTTTCCCAAGCAGGACCGCTCTGACCTCCGATTTCGTCGGCCCCGCCTTCGCGTCGTGTGGCAGCGATACACGCGGCATGGTGATGACCGACTGTCGGCGGGCGTAAAACAATTTTGCTTTTCCTATCGCAAGTTAGGTTTACAAGCGGGGAACGAGCAGTGCCACAGCCGGGTCGGATGAGTCCCGACAGTGAGGCGGGTGCGGCTCGGCGACGGCCTCCTCACAGTGGCCACAGCTCATCCCGCCGACGATGGGTTCAGGCGTCATCGTTCCGACGAAGTGGGGAGCCGCTCTGGCGTTTCCCTCGGTGTCTGGGCCCCAGTCGGTCTACCCGCGGTCCTCGACGGACTGCTCGCGCTCGACCCCCCACAGACTGAGGTAGGTTAGCACGGTCACGGCCAGGCCGGCGCCAGCCGCCAGCAGCCCGGAGACATCGCCCAGCAGGTTCAGGTAAGCGAGTGCCGCCAGGCCGACGACGGTGAGACCGAAGCCGGCGTAGGCACTCAGGGCACGCCGTTCCATCGGATCGAGGCCGTCGAAGGCAATCCCGACCGTCGCAAGCACCACCAGCCCGGCGAGAATCCCGACCGGGAGGCCAATGAGAACCGAGAACTCGACGGCGAGCATTTCGGTGATTGCCACGGCGACGAGCAACCCCGTGGTCAGGGCTGCCCCGACCGCCGTGAGGCCGTGGCGGATGTCCATATCTCTCCGTTTCACTACCGGGGTATAAATAGACTCCATCGGAGTGGCGGGGTCACCAGCGGGCGTGGCTCCGGTGTTCCTCGACGACCCTGGCGACTGCCGCCCCGTCGAGCAGCCCCTGCTCCGTGACGACGCCGTCGAGGCAGTCGGGTGGCGTCACGTCGAAGGTCCGGTTCAGCACCGCGACGTTGCCCCCGCCGTCGTACACCTCCACCGAGTCACGTAGTTCGAGGTCGATGGTCCCGTCCGGGGACACCTTGTCGACGGCTGCGGTGACGAACACGTCGATACCCTCGACGGAAGCGGCCATCGCGGCCGCCCGCGTGCCGACCTTGTTGACGACGCGGCCGTCCGCGAGGACGGTGTCTGCCCCCACCAGCAACACGTCAGCCCCCCACGTTTCGAGTGCGTGTGCGAAGCCGGCGTCGGTGGTCAGGGTCACGTCGGTCCCATCGGCGAGGGCCTCGGCGACGTCCACGCCCTCGCCGCCGGGCCGGGACTGGGCGACCAGCACCGCCTCGGGGTCGGCGTAGTCGAGTGCCTGCAGGACAGTCCCCGACCGCGAGAGCGTCGCGACACGGCGGCCGCTGACGTGGTCGACGGCTGACTCCGCGGCCCGGCGGTCGGCGCTGACTGCCCGCTCGATGGCCGCGCTCGCGACGTGTTCGACCGGCCGTGCCGTCTCACACTCAGCGGCGGCGTCCATCACGCGATTGATGCGGTTGCGGACGACCGACATCGAGGGGCGGGCATCGAGCAGGTCACGGGCGAGTGCCGCCAGCGCGGGCCAGCCGTCACCACGCCGCGTGGCGAGTGCGGCCTCGTCCCGGAGCACTTCGAGTGCACACACCGAGATGTACGCCGCTCCGTGGTCGTGGTCGGTGGCCACAGTCTCGACGCTCGGGCGCACCCGGTCGTAGGACCGCCAGAGGCCCGGCACCGTCTCGCGTTCGAGGATGGCCGTCGGCGCGACCCACTCGAAGGCGCTGGTCTCCCAGTTGGGCCGGACCTCGCGGGTCGCGGCGTCGAACAGGTAGGGATGGACCGTCCGCGGGATGTCGGGGGTTTCGTCGGCCACCTCGAACGGGTCGCCGCGCCGGATCAGCGTCACGTCCTCGTCGCCCAAGCCCGTCTTCTCGTGAATCTCGCGGCCGGCGGCCGCGTCGCGGTCCGCCTCGGTGAGGTCGTCCGCGGACTCTACGGCGTGTGGCGCGGCGCGTCCCGCGACCACACCCCACCGGCCCGGATAGCTCCCGACCGCGTCGCTGCGCTTGCACAGGAGCACCGCTCCCTCGTGGCGAAGGAAGCAGGTCACGACCGCCCGCCGTTCCATGCGCCCGGGGTTTTCCCCCACCGAGTATCAAGCCCCGGGTTTCGTGGTAACGTGGCACATTTGTAGCCAGCACCCGGAGCTGTCGTATGGACGTTGCACTCGTCTCCGATACCCACATCCCCTCCCGCGCACAGCGGCTTCCCGACTCCTTCCGCGAGCGGATTGCGGCCGCCGACCACGTCATCCACGCCGGCGACTTCGACTCGACGGGCGCACTCGCCGACATGCGTGACCTCGCGTCCGAACTGACGGCCGTCGCCGGGAACATGGACCCCAGGGTTGGCCTCCCGGCCGTCGCCACCGCCGACCTCGGCGGCGTGACGTTCGTCATTACCCACGGGATTGGGCCGAAACACGGCTACGAGGACCGCGTCGCAAACGCCGTCCGCGAGCACGCCGACACCGACGCAGTCGGCGTGGCCGGACACACTCACGAAATCCTCGATACGACCCACGGCGAGGTCCGACTCCTGAACCCCGGGAGCGCGACCGGCGCATCGCCCGCCAGTCGGACGACGATGCTAACGGCGACAGCCGAGGACGGCACACTCGCCGTCGACCTGCACGAACACTAAAGCGCCGCCCAGAGGGCATCGGCCGTCGCGTCGTCGCGGGCAAACACCGACAGCGGGCCGTCGTGGCGCTCGACACAGCCGGCCTCGCGGGCCAGCAGTGCCCCGGCGACCTGTTCGCGCTCGGCGGGGTGAAAGCAGTAGAAGCCGCCGACCCGCCCCCGGGCGAGCAGCCCCCAGTAGACGACCGGGGCCCACGTCTCGATGACGCGCTTGCACGCCCCGCGCAGCGAATCGAGTCGCTCGCGGTGTTCACGCATCCGCGCCTCGTCTTCGATGACCGGCATGCCAATGATGCTGACCACCGTCGCCGCGGCGGGGGCGACGCCGTTGCCGTCGCCGACGCGCACCTCCCGGCCGTTGTACGTGACTCCCTCCCCACGGGTAGCGACGTACACCTCCTCGGTGACCGGCACAGCGACGGCCGCCGTCCGGGGCCCATCGTCGTCGACCAGCGTCGCGGCCACGCCGAAGGTCGGGGCGCCGGCGGCGAAGTTGTTTGTGCCGTCGAGCGCGTCAACGACCCAGCGGCGGTCCGCGCACCCGGGGTGGTCGCCGGACTCCTCGGCGGAGATGGCGTGGTCCGGGTACGCGTCCTCGATGGTCTCGAGCACCAGCCGTTCGGCCTCGCGGTCGGCGGCGGCTTTGACGTCGCTGGCGGTGAACTTGGCGTCGAGGCTGCCGTCGTGGAACCGGTCGCGGAGGTAGTCGGCGGCGGTCGTAACGGCGTCGCGGGCGACGACTGACGGACTGTCGGGCATCGTCACACAGGTACAAGGCGGCGTTTAGACCGGTTTCGGTTCGTCGTGCCGGCAGCGGCGGGCTTTTCACCGCCCACCCGAATGATGTGTATGAACGTTGCCGCCGTCGAGGGGCTCCCGGAGGTACGGCCGGGCGACGACGTGGCCGCACAGATTGCCGCCCAGGTCGACCTCCGACCCGACGACGTGGTGTGTGTCGCAAGCACCATCGTCTCGAAAGCCGAGGGCCGCCAGCGCGACCTCGAAGCGTACGAGGCGGGCGACCGTGCCCGCTCGATTGCCCGCCGCGTGAGCGACCTCGCGGGCGAGGAGAAGGACCCGCGCTTCGCCCAGGCGGTTATCGAGGCCAGCGAGGAACTGCTTATCGACCACCCCATCATGCTCGCGGTGACGCCGTTCGGTCACATCACCGTCAACGCGGGCATCGACCGCTCGAACCTGCCCGACGCCGATCTGCTCGTCCTGCCGGAGGACCCCGCGGCGAGCGCACAGACACTCCACGAGCGACTGGACGCCCGCGTCGTCATCACCGACACCTCCGGGCGCCCCTTTCGCTACGGCCAGCGTGGGGTCGCGCTCGGGTGGGCCGGCCTCCCCGCCGCCCGCGACTGGCGCGGCGAGTACGACCGTGAAGGGAAGGAACTGGAAGCCACCGTCCAGGCGGTCGTCGATGAACTCGCGGCCGCCGCCAACCTTGTCACCGGCGAGGGCGACGGCGGTACCCCCGTCGCGGTCGTCCGCGGCTGGGACTTTGGCGACCACGCTGGCAGCGACAGCCTGTTTCGCGACCCCGAAGACGACATCGTTCGGCGCGCCCTGACCGCCTGGGACGGCGGCAGCGACTGGGAGGAAACATGATCGGACTCGAACTCACCCCCGAACACCCCGTCTCGCAGCTCTCGGACCTCGCAACACAGGCCGAGGCGGCGGGCTTTGACACCGTCTTCGCCAGCCACCACTACAACAACCGCGACGAGTTCATCGCGCTTGCCGACATCGCCCGCGAGACCGAAACGGTCAAGTTGGGCCCGGGCATCACCAACCCCTTCGAGACACACCCGGTGACGCTGGCCTCCCGGATGGCGACGCTGGACGAACTGTCGGGCGGTCGGGGCGTCTTCGGCGTCGGTGCCGGCGACAAATCCACGCTCGAAAACTTGGGCTACGGCGATGAGTCCCCGCTCCGGCGCGTGTTGGAGACGATGCAGGTCGCCCGGAAACTCTGGGACGGCAAGCGCATCGACCACGACGGCACCTTCGAGGCCGTCGACGCGGGGCTGAACTACGACGCCCGCGGAATAGACGTTTACGTCGGCGCGCAGGGCCCCGACATGACCCGGATGGCCGCCAAATACGCCGACGGCGTCCTCTACAATGGCGCCCACCCGCGGGACATCGAGTGGGCCGCGGACCGCGTGGATGAGGGGCTCGACGCCCGGCCTGACCACCGCGGCGACTTCGACTTCGCCGCGTATGCAAGCGTCAGCGTGGCCGACGAGACAGCGGCGGCCCGCGAGGCTGCCCGCCCGCCTGTGGCCTTCATCGCCGGCAGCACGCCCCCGCCGGTACTAAAACGCCACGGCATCGACCGCGGGACGGCGAGCGAGGTGAGTGACGCTATCGCCGCCGGGGAGTTCACGGAAGCGTTCGGGCTGGTGACGCCGGCGATGATAGACGCGTTCTGCATCGCCGGGACACCGGAGACAGTCGAAAAGCAGCTCACGGACGTGCTCAACATCGCCGATAGCGTCGTCCTCGGGTCGCCGCTCGGGCCGGACCTGGAGGCGGCTATTTCCCTGGCCGGCGGGGTTGTCCGCCGGCTTCGGGCGTGAACAGGTCGGCGATCGACCCCAGCGCCAGCAGGCCGAAGTAGCCCACTGAGACGGTGACGAAGACACTTCCAAAAACCATCATGAGCGCCGCGAGCGGGTCGTGCATCGCGATGTCGAGGAACTTGGCCGGCATGTCCAGAATACTCTGGAACAGCTCTCGAATGATCATATTCGGATATTCTGGCCCGCGATACTTGTGTGTGTCTATCCGGACGACCCCGCCTCCGCCACCCCTAAGAGCCGCGCACACTCGATACCTGTATGGACAACACCTCGCTCGACGACTTCCTCGCCACCGAGGACGGGGCCGACACCGACGGGGACGACGCCGCCGGAGACGACACTGCCAGGGGCGATGCCGGCGAGGGCACCGAGTCGACAGCCGGCCCGGAGTCCGACGACGGCCCGGTCGGCGGGGACCCTGCCCCCACGGCAGCCACGGACACGGCGGCTGTCGCGCCGGCAACGACCACGTCACAGTGGGCGGCCGATGGCGTCGCGTGTGCAGTCTGTGAGGCCGCGGCCGAGCGGGTCTGGGAGTCCCCCGACGGGCTGGTCTGTGCGGCGTGCAAAGAGTGGTAGACCCACCCGCACGCTTACTACGGTTCGGCCGCAATGCTTTCTCATCGGGCTCGTGTGGCAGCGCCACCACAGTCGGGACCCTGCGGTCGTGAGCGTGGCCCGCGGACACACAGAAAACATATGTGTAGACCGGGCACAGCCCCGGCTACACGCAGTCGCCGCCACACTGCTCTCCCCCGTTACCAATGACTGACACCGAGACAGAATCCCCGGAGGCACAGTCCGACCGTGCTATCGACCAGGCCAGTACGGTCGTCGACGTTGTCATCACGAACGTCGAGAGCGTCATCGTCGGCCATCACACGGAAATCGAGCATATCATGACCGCTCTGCTCGGGCGTGGCCACGTCTTGCTTGAGGACGTGCCCGGCGTCGGCAAGACGATGCTCGCCCGCGCCGTCGCCGAATCCTTCGACGGCTCGTTCAAGCGCGTCCAGTTCACGCCCGACCTCCTCCCCTCGGACGTGACTGGCGTCAACATCTACAACCAGCAGACCCAGGAGTTCGAGTTCCGCGAGGGGCCGGTCTTCGCGAACGTCGTCCTCGGCGACGAAATCAACCGGGCACCCCCCAAGACCCAGAGCGCGCTCTTAGAAGCGATGGAGGAACAGCAGACGACCGTCGACGGCCAGACCTACTCCCTTACCGACCCCTTCACTGTCATCGCCACGCAAAACACCGTCGAGGGGGACCGCGCCTACGACCTCCCGATGGCCGAAATCGACCGCTTCATGAAGAAACTCCATCTGGGCTACCCCGACGAGGGCGAGGAGACGGAGATGCTCGGCCGGGTCGTCGGCGACCACCCCATCGAGACGCTCTCGTCGGTGGCGTCCCTCGACGATTTGCGGGCCGCCCGCGAGGCGACAGCGGGCGTGACAGTCAGCGAGCCGCTGCGCACCTACGCGACGCGACTGGCGACGTACACCCGCGAGCACGCCGAACTCGGGGTGAGTCCCCGCGGGACCATCGCCCTGCTCCGGGCCGCACAAGCCCGGGCCGTTCTCGACGGGCGCTCCTACGTGATTCCCGACGACGTGAAAGCGGAGGTACCCGCCGTGTTGACCCACCGGATTCGGACGACGACCGACCGCACCGCGAGTGCCGTCGTCGACGAGGCACTCGCCACTGTCGACCCGGAATGAGACTCACTCGTCGCGGGTGGGGCGCACTCGCCGTCGTCGCCCTGGCCTACACGTTCGCCTATCTCTCCGGTGCTCGCGCGCTCAACGCCGTCGCCGCGCCCATCCTCGCCGCGCTCGCCGCCGGCGCCATCCTCGTGTACCGGGCCGACGACCCGACCATCACCTACGGGCCGCTCCGGTCGGGGTACCCCGGCCAGACGCGGACCCTGACCGTCGACATCGACGGCGGCGGTATCGTCACGCTCGCCCAGGCACTGCCGGCCGGCGCCAGGGCGACGGACCTCGACGCGACGGTGACGCCGCCACACACGCTCGAACGGACGCTCACCTTCGCCGAGCGCGGCATCTACCGTCTCGACGCGCCGACGGTCCGCCAGCGGGACCCGCTGGGGCTCGTTGGCCGGCGGGTCGATGTCGCTCCCACGCTTGAATTCGTGGTCTACCCGGCGGTGTACGAGTTGGACGCGGGCCATCTCTCGAAGGTGTTCGGCGACGAACTCGCCGCCGAGCGCCAGGAGTTCGACCGCCTCCGGGAGTACGCCCCCGGCGACCCGCTGAAAAACGTCCACTGGAAATCCAGCGCGAAGCACGATGACTTCCTCGTCATGGAGTTCTCGCCGGCCCAGCGGACCGAGACGGTCCACGTCGTCGCGGACGCGACGGCCGGCAACGCCGACGCGATGGCGAGTGCCGCGGCGACGCTGGCACTCGGCGCGCTCGAAGCGGGACTGGGGGTCGAACTCACCGTTCCCGGCCACCGGATAGGGTCGGGGCAGGGTGAGGCCCACCGCGAGAACCTGCTACGGGTCCTCGCAGGCGTCGGTGCTGGCACGGTCCCCGACGACACACACGAGACGGCTGCCGTCTCGATTCACGCCAACGAGCGCGGGACGCGGGTCCGGTATGGGGGCCACAGCGAGCGGTTCGACGACCTGCTCGGAACGACCGGCCAGCGCGCCGGGGAGGTGCCAGCATGAGTACCGACACTAGGGGCCGACTCGGTCAGGCGGGGTCGTGGGTGCGCCCGGACCTGCGGGCGACGCGCTTGCTCGCGCTGGCGGGACTGACCGCGTTGCTGACTTCCTTTCTCGCCGTGTTACACCGCATCATCGTCGTCTCCGGTGACCTCTCGACGTTTTTCCTGCTGGTCGGTGGGACACTCCTCGCGGCGACGGCACTGGCCCGGGTGCTCCGGGTGACGGTCGCACTCTCGCTGTCAGCGCTGTTGTTGGCCGTCGGGTTGTTCTTCTATCTCGGGGCTCTGTCGGACAATCCACAACTCGGCGCGCTCCTCGCCAGCAACCTGGAACTGTTAAGCGGGAAGTCGGTACTGGAAATCGAGGCCTCGACGCTGTGGGCGCTGTCGGTCACGCCGACGCCCGTCTTCGTAACGTGGTATCTCGGGGTCCGAGGCTGGTACA
>CAZOQK010000082.1:0-9715 GCA_964581735.1 uncultured Halobacteriales archaeon
GCTCGGCACCTCGACATCGAACGTCGACCTGGCGATGTCGAGCATCTACGCGAACAACCGCGGCCTGATAGACGAGGAGACCGACCGGGCGTTCTTTGTCCGGGACGACCCCGAGCACGGCGGCGGCGCGGTCGAACGACAGATTTTGGACGGCCCCGACGAGGGCCACCCCCCTGTCCACCCGAACCACGAGGACCGTGGCGACCGGGACCTCTCGGTTGCCGATGGCGTCCTCGTCGAATCCGACGACCTGCCCCCCCACGGCGAGCGCGTCTGGCTGAAAGGCTATGGCTGTGTCCAGCACACCCACGACGCGCTCCAGTGCACCGGCGACGACATCGAGGTGGTCCGCGAGGGTGAACTCGACGTGATTCACTGGGTGCCTGCCACGGACAGTCTGGAGACGCGTCTGCGAACGATGGACGGGGGCATCAACGGCTACGCCGAACCGGGCATCGGCGAGTACGAACCCAACGACCTCGTGCAGTTCGAGCGGGTCGGCTTTGCCCGCCTCGATGCCTTTGGCTGGGCGACCGGCGACGACGGGTCCGACCTCGTCGCGTACTACACCCACCCCTGACGGACCGCTGCGGACGGCGTGGCATATCTTCACCTTGTGGGATGTTCCCGAACTTATCTGATGTATATGCTGAATCAAAGCCGTGTGTTCCGCGATTACTACCACATATATGACATTTAGTGCCAAACTGGAGACACTATTTGCCGGTCGTGGGGAGCCGTCTCACGACGGAGGTGTCGCCGAGCGACATGGGACAGAGGGGCTGGACGATGACGTAGAGCGGATTTTCGACGGGATGGCCGCGGAGTTACCGGACCGGACGCCGATGGAGCCGATAGCAGCGGCGCGCGAGCGCGTAAAGCGGCTGGTAGCCCGGGAACGGAGGGAGGTATCCGGCGACGAACGCGCCACGGCCGAGAGGGTTGCCGATGACGGTGTGGCAACAAACAACAGTGCCCCGGCACCCGCAGGGGATGGCCAGCTCCCGGTCGCAATGGAATACGCACTCGACAGGGTCAGGACGCCGATATTCACACTGGACGCCGAGGGCAACGTAGTTCACTGGAACAACAGAATCGAAGCATTGAGTGGCGTCGACGCCGTGGACGCGTGGTCGATGGAGATGGCGAGTCAGGCCTTCTACCCCGAGGTCGGCGGACACAGACGCTGGCCGAGAAAGTGCTCGAACACCCCGGGAACGCCGACGGTGAGTTCGCCACCGGGCGTGCCGGCGACACCGCATTCAGGATGTACGCGGACGAGAGCACGATGGTCGACCGCAACGGCGTCGAGCGCTACCTCAGTTTCAGCGCTGCGCCGCTGTACGACGACGCGGGCGACCTCGTGGGGGTCATCGAGATGGTCAACGACCGGACCGAGGACATCCGACGAATGCAGGAAATCGGGGAATCGGTGACCGAACTACAAGAGACCATCGACGCCTTGCCGACAGGGAACCACGGCGCACGGGCCGCCTTCGAGGGGATGGGGTATCTCGACGAGTCGCTGTTGGGCGTGATGGACGGACTGAACGCCCTCGCAGGACGGCCGGAGGCCCTCCCGACACACGTCTTCGGCCGAGTCGAAGAACTCGAAGACTCCTCCGGGGACATCGCCGAGACCGCGAAGGAAATCAACGGGCTCGCGACCGACCACTCCGAGACGATAGGCACGACAAGCGGCGGGGTCGCAGACCTCTCGGTGACGGTCGAGGAAGTCGCCTCGACAGCCGACGAGGTGCAGGAACGCGGGAGTCGCGCCGACACCCTCGCCGTCGAAGAGCGGGATTCCGCTGCCAAAGCACTCGAGGCGATGGAATCGGTCGACGACGTGGCCACACAAGTCGGGAACATCGCCGAGGAGACCGACCAGCAACAACGGCGGGTGCAGGACATCCGCATGGCGCCAGAGGAGACCACCGTCTAAGAAAGAGCGTTAGGTACCCCGAAAAGTCCCCTACGGCGACTGCCTTCGGTCCAAAGGTTAATTTCCTACCCGATATGACATCAAGTACTATGGCAATCGACCCTGAGTTCGAGGAGACATACGAGGAGGGAGACCACCACGACGGCCACCGCGTGTGGACGACCGACGGCGAGGAGACGACAACCGAGAAGCAGGGTATCCACGGCACCCACGTGGCCGTCGACTTCGACATCTGCCTCGCGGACGGTGCGTGTCTGGAGGACTGCCCCGTTGACGTCTTCGAGTGGGTCGACACGCCCGGTCACCCCGAATCCGAGATCAAGGCCGACCCGGCCTACGAGAATCAGTGCATCGACTGTATGCTGTGTGTCGATGTCTGCCCGGTCGACGCCATCGATGTCGACCCGAGTCGCGCGGGCCGCATCTGACCCCGCTCTGCAACCCTCGCTTGCTCTGGGACTGCTGTCCCCACGAACCGTCGAAGCCAAATTCTCGAGAGATGCTATCACGGACTGTGAGACAGGGCAGTTACGTAATCTTAAGTGTGTCACTCACATGCGGTACGCAATAACAACACACTGAACAGCCTCGACAGCGGCCGGAGAACCCAGGCAGTACGGCTAATCGAAGAGGCTGACGGGGTGCCCAGTTCGTCGCCGATCAGGATTCCGATGAACTCACGACGATGCTGGAGTGGCAAGACACTATCCCAGCAGATGGGGGCGATATCAACGATGTTGCTCACCAGTTCCGGACGGATATCATCGGAATCCACCAGCAGACGCCGTCGTTCCCGAGTAGCAAGTCCGTCAAGTTATCTGAGATTAGTGCAGACGCCCTCAGTCCTCACTCAGCAGCAAAATACAGGGCGGGGCACCGACGACACCCCCACAGCCGACTCACTCAGTGAGATACCGCTGGTGCAGTTGCGCGACGTACTGTGGGTTCCGGTTCTTCGTTTCCACAAACTATGTGAGCGCAGCGTCGACGTATTCACCGGGCAACACGCCGTGGCTTGCGAGCGTACAGAGGATATGCGGTGTGGATAAAAAGGATGTCCCTGTCTTCGAGTGTGAGTGTGACGAACGGATAGTTCGTCGTGTTGAATCCGTCCGTGACAAAGAGGTCGGTCTCCATCTCGTTTGCCAACCAGATGCAATCGGATTCCCCGCAGTTGAGGCCGCATTCGAGCGACGAATCTGTCTGTTCGTCGACATTATGGGTCATGGGATGGTAGGCAGCCCGAAGCACCAGGTCGGCGGCCGCGGCGAGTACATCCGCTCTCCCGTCGCGTCGGTGACCCCACCGAAGACGCTGGCGGGAACGTGGATATCGTATGCGGTGAGTAGAGCTTTGAGCGGGTCCGAACCCGAGGGAGCCATCGGGCGACTGTCGACGACCGACGTAGCCAGACTCAACAGGGCGTTCGCATCGACAACGGCGACGGGGGTGCCCGACATCCTCAGACCTGGGAGTCGTCTGTCGATCCAGGGGGATGAGAGCCGGTCCACTCGAGGATCTCGCCGTCGTAGAGCGCTTTATCACCCGGGAGTTCGCCATCGAGACGGGGTCCGGCCGGCGTCCTGTCGAAGGCGTCCCAGAGTAGTTGCATCCGCGCTTTTTCGCGGCCGAGAATCTCTCCGACGCTGTCGGCACGCTCGACGGGGGATTTCGGCGCGTTGAACTCGACTCTCGTTTTCTCCTCTGTCATAGTATGTGTGTAGAGTCTACACGTACCTAGATTCGTCGTCGGCAACAGTGACTCTTGCCGTCTACTGCTTGGACACAGCGATAAAAAAGCGCTCCGTAGTCGTCAGTAGTTCGTGATAAATCATTAAATACATCAAAGTGGTATTGACTGTCATGAAACTGACTGACAAACTCCAATTCGACCACGACGACCGCGAGGACATCTACGAGTACGTCGAGTCCCACGGAGCGACGCGACCGGAGAAGATACACAAATCGCTGACGATGGGCGAACGGGCCTTCGGCCACCACACGGCGATTCTCCGGCGTGATGGCGTGTTAGAGGAAGCCGATGGGAAACTCCGCATTGCCTTCGACACCGGGACCGAAGAGGAGTTCCAGGGCGAGAACATCGAGTTTACCATTCGACAGGCCCGTGAGGAGGACTTGACCGGGTTGGTGGGCGCGATTCGGCAGGCCATCGGCGGTGGGGCTTACGTCAACGCCGAGACGGTCGCGGATGTCGTCGACAGTGAGGGCGTCCTGTTACGGCACAACGAACTGGAGTCGCGTATCTTCTTCGTCGCCTGCGTCAACGACGAAGTCGTCGGCTGGGTACATCTCAAACACCCGGAACTGGAGAAGCTGAGTCACACCGCAGAACTCACCGTGGGCGTCTTAGGGGAGTATCGCGGCAACGGCATCGGGAGCCACCTGCTCGAACGCGGCCTCGAATGGGCCGGGTCGCAGGGTTTCGGGCGCATCTACAACTCGATTCCGGCGAGCAACGAGGGCGCAATCGGGTTCCTGAACGGGCGGGGCTGGACCGAGGAGGC
The DNA here is from genome assembly GCA_964581735.1 of uncultured Halobacteriales archaeon. Taxonomy (GTDB): domain Archaea; phylum Halobacteriota; class Halobacteria; order Halobacteriales; family Haloarculaceae; genus Salinibaculum. Next base: position 4,471 of record CAZOQK010000082.1, read on the forward strand.
ACGGCGCGAGGACCACTACAGGATGAACGGCGACTACATCGACGAAGTGATGATGGCGACGCAGTTGTAGCGGGTGAGAACGCGCCGTGCTCTTTTTACCCCCTCTGGCGAACTATCCTGTATGAGCTACGACGACATTCTGGTCCCGACCGACGGGAGCCCGGCCGCAACACGGGCGACCGACCACGCGCTCTCACTGGCCGAGTTCTTCGACGCCGACATCCACGCACTCGGTGTCGTCGACCTCCAGCAGGCTGCCGGGCCGTTCGATGCGGGCGGTATCGACCGCGATTTCGTCGACCGCCTGCAGTCGGCCGCCGAGGACGATGTCGGCAATATCGGCAGCCGGTGGGCCAACCCCGAGCGGTTCCACGACGCCATCGACGAGGGGACGCCCTCGAACGTGATTTTAGCGTACGTCAAGGAGTTCGATATCGACCTCATAGCGATGGGGACACACGGGCGGACCGGACTCCGGCGGTTCGTCCTCGGCAGCGTCACCGAACACGTCCTGCGGGAGACACCGGTGCCGGTCCTTGCAACCCGGGCGACCGAGGAGCCACCGACGCTTCCCTACCGGAACGTTCTGGTACCGACCGATGGCTCGGACTGTGCGGCCGGTGCCGTCGACCACGCAGTCGCGATTGCAGGTGCCTGTGAGGCGAAACTGCACGCGCTGAACGTGGTCGACGACGCCGCAATCATGGGCTCGCCGGGCGGTGCCCTGCCCGCCGGGTATCTGGATACTCTGGAATCGATGGGCGAGGAAACGACCGACGTGCTGGCGGAGACGGCCCGAGAGGAGGGTATCGGCGTAGAGGCCGCCGTCGAGCGCGGCCGCCCGGCCGACGGCATCGGGTCCTACGGCCAGGAAAACGACATCGACCTCGTGGTGATGGGAACGCACGGTCGGTCGGGCATCGAGCGGTTCCTGCTTGGCAGCACGACCGAGAAGGTCATCCGAAGGGGGAGTTTCCCGGTATTGGCGGTGCCCGAATCGGATACCGAGGCGTAATCAGCCACGATTGCTCGCGCCGTCGGGGAGTTCGCTGTCGGCCGTGTCCATGGCATCGGCGACGACACCGTCCTGGCGCGACTGGACGCGGGCGTGGCCGGCACAGAGAACTCTGTTCTCGGCCCACGGGGCGTGGAGTTCGAAGGTCGCCCCGCGGTTGCAGTCGTCCCCGACACACTCCATACGTCCGCTACGAGCAGCGGGCACACAGCGCTTTCGGTGGCTCAGGTCAGGGCCACCCAGCCAATCGAGAGCAACACCGAGAACGCGAGCAACGCCTGTACGATGGCCGAGGCGAAAAAGCCCACCACGTACGCCCCGGCGGCCGTCGCGCCCGCGCTCGCGTCACGGTGTTTCCGGTACTCCAGCGCGAAGACGACGGCGGCACTCCCCAGAATCATCCCGATGGGACCGGTGATCAAAAGCAATGCGAGGCCAACGCCGCCAGCGACCAGCGTGGTGACTGTCGATGCACCGCCGACTCTCGCGGCGACGAGCCCGCCCAACCAGTCGGCGGCCACCATCAACAGACAGAGCGCCACGAGCGTCACCAGAACGAGTGTCCCCGGTTCAGCGAAACCCGACCCCCACCAGTAGAGACCGACGCCGACTAGCGAGACGAGCCCTGCGGGAACGCCCGGCAGGAACGCCGAGGCGATTGCGCCGGCGAGAACGAGGACGGCGAGGACGGTGAGGGCAGTCGCGAGCGTGCTCATTCGAACCGCTCCAGTTCCTGCCGTGCGGTTTCGGTGCCGTACAGGTCGACCAGCGGCCGGACCGCGTCGGGCAGTGTGCGCTTGCAGGCGGTCGTCGAGTGATACCCCAACTCCCGGGCAACGTCGTCCCAGGGCTGGCCCTGCAGAACACGCCGGACCAGCAGACGCTCCTGCCTCGCGTCGAGTGCGTCGGGGTCGGCCGGGTCGATGAAGTGTCTAAGTGCCAGGCGGACGATCGGCCGGGGCGCAGTGTCTAGAATCGCCTGCCCGGCCGTCACGGCTGCGGCGATGCGCCACTCCCACTCCGAGAGGTCAAGCGAGATAGTACCTTCGAGGGAGTCGAGCGTCGCTCGAATCACGCCAGCGTCGACTTCCGCGAGAGCGTCGTCGAGAACACCCGGAAGTCGCTGTCGGAACCACGCAGCGTGTCTGTCCCGTAGTTCGCGGCCCGCGGGCGAGAGGGGGTCAAGCATGATAGCGGAGTGTTCGCCCGACCGGTCGTTGCGTGTCGTCGAGAGATGGACCGTCGAGAAGCCATTGCCGGTCCAGAAATCGAGGAGATCGGTGGTTGCGCCGTACCCGACGCCGAGCCAGTCGACGCTGCCGGCAACCTCCTCGCGGACCCGCGAGAGGAGACGGGAACCGAGGTCACGCGAGCGAACGGCTGGATGGGTCGCGATGCGGAGCACGCGGTAGCCGACCGGCACCGCCGCCCGTTCGTCGCGGAGTTGGCTGGTGAGTATATCCGGAATCATGTTGCCACGCACCCGTTCGCCCTTGTACATCCGCGCGCAGCGGTCGGCGGCGAGGCCGCCCTCGCGGGCCAGCAGCGCAACGGAGACGACGTTGCCATCGTGGAGGAGCACCCGCGCGGTGACGTTGGGGGCGTCGAGCATCCGCGCGAGGTCGTTCGGCTCCGTGCGGTAGTGGGCGAGGACAAGCAGTCCAAACACATCACACAGCAGGTGTTCGTCGTCGAGCATGTCCGCGGCGGAGAGTTTTCGGTAGGTGACCGACTCGGGGGTGGCATCGGCCACCAGCGGGTCGACTGACGGCCCTGCGTCGAGACAGAGCGCACGAAACCCCCACACCTCGACCGGGTCGGCGGGTGCGTACCGGATCGGCGTTGAGAGGCGCTGGTCGGTAAGCGAGAGGTCGCTCCTGGCAAGGCGGTCTCGGAATCGAACGGAGAAGCCACGGCCGGCGCCTTCGTAGCCGTGAATCGTGGTGGTGAACGCGACGCTGTCAGCAGCGAGAAACCCGTCGAGTCGCCCGACCGGGAGCGCCGCCGCCTCGTCGACGACGACACAATCGGGATCACCGGGCAGATCCGTCGCCTCGGCCACCGGGGCGAATCGGACCCGGCCGGTCTCGGTCTCGATGCGGTGTGGGTTGCGCGTCTCGTCGCGCCCGGCGAGTTCACCGATGTCGGTCAGGAGGGCGTCGGCGCGGGTGAACACCTCGGCCGCCGCACGATACTGCGGCGCGGTGACCAGTACGTCGTTGCCGTCGAGGGCAAGAGCCCCAGCAGCGAGCCCGGCGGCGCTGGATTTCCCCCGGCCCCGGTCTGCCTCGACGACGAGGGCGTGGCCGTCCTCGCGGAGGCGCTCGAAGGCAGCGACGGCGTCGCGCTGGTCCGCTGTCAGGCAGGCGGTGTAGGCAGCGGTCGGGAAGGGGGTCTCTGGCGGTGGCGTCGGGTCGGGCGTCGCGAGTCGGGGCGCGGCGTCGACAAGCCCGTCGCGTTCGACGGTCCCCGTCTCGGCGTCGACGATAGCAATACCGCGGTGCTTGCGGAGGGTCCACACGAGGCGCCGGCGGAAGTAGCCGATGACTTGGTCGCACTCGAAGGGTGGCACGGCCAGCGAGGCGTCGAACTCGTCCCGGCAGTGTGGCCAATCATCGAGGGGCGGGGTCAACAGAACGAGAAGCCCGCCGCCGTCGACGGCGCCCAGCGCACAGCCGAGTGCGTTCGGGATACAGGCATCGTGGAAATCGAGGGCGATGGCCTGCTGGGTGGTGCCGAGCAAGTCCTCGGCGTGCGTGGGGTCGATAGTGTGGAACGGAAGCGAGTCGGTGCGGCCGACGTGGCGGGTCTCGGCGGGGTCGATGTCGGCCGCATCGAGCGCGTCCCTCGCCCGCTTGCGGGTCCGCTCGGGGTCGCCGGCGAGAACAAGGACGCGGCGCTCGTCGTGGGCGGCGGCGTTCTCGCGGAGCCGACGGGCGAGGTCCATAGACAACAGTCCGAGGCCGGACCCAATGTGTGCTGTGGTCGGGCGTGAGAAGGCAAAAGTGGACGGCGTCACGAGGGGGAGCTATGGCTGCCCTGCGAACGCCCCTCCACGCGGTGCTCGATATCGAACACCCGATCGTACGGGCGCCCGTCGGGAGCGTCTCGTGTCCGGCGCTGGCCGCTGCCGTCGCCGATGCCGCGGGCTCGGGACGCTCGCGCTCTCCTGGCGCGACCCCGAGGCGGCCGGCAGGGTCCTCGAAACGACGACGGGACGCACGACCGGCTCCATCGCCGCAAACGTCGTGTTCGACGAGCGCGGGGCAGCGACAGAGTCGGACCGTCTCCCGGATGTCGTCCTCGACAGCGACGCCGACGCCGTCTCGCTTTCCTTCGGCAACCCCGACGGGTACGTCCGGCGCCGTCTCGACGCCGGCAAGACGACGCTCGTCACGGTCGTCACCGACCTCGTCGCCGAGGCGACCGCGACACTCGACGGGGCCGCGGGGCAGCGGGTCTGACCGGGTCGCTGTGGGGCCGTTTCACACCCGGGAGCGCCTTCGAAACTGCTTTAGGGGCAGATGGTCCAATCAGGAGTACAGCCTGTGCGAGGTTGATGACGCTCCCAGCCCCGATAGGATTTATATTTCGCCCATGTCGGGCGAGCGCGGGACCGGTCCGCGAGGGCGGGGGAGTGCGAGCCTGCGCGCAGGAGGTGACCAATCATGCCAGTGTACGTTGATTTCGATGTCCCTGCAGATCTCGAAGATGACGCCCTCGCGGCGCTCGAGGTCGCACGGGACACAGGACGAGTAAAGAAGGGAACGAACGAAACAACCAAAGCAATCGAGCGCGGCAACGCCAAGCTCGTCTTCGTCGCCGAAGATGTCCAGCCTGAAGAGGTCGTTATGCACCTCCCCGAACTGGCTGCAGAGAAGGAGATTCCATACGTCTTCGTCGGCACGCAGGACGACATCGGCCACGCTGCAGGGCTCGAAGTCGGCAGTGCTGCCGCCGCGATCGTCGACACCGGCGATGCGGGCGACGACGTGCAGGACATCGCCGACAAGGTCGAGGAGCTTCAGTGAGGTGACGAGAGATGAGTACGCACAGACATTCCTGCTCGCGCCGCTCGCGGGCTGTGACTGGTCTACTCATGCTCGCCACAGGGGGTGGCTCACATGAGTGCTGAAGAGACTGAAGACAACGGAGGCTCCACAGCCGCGGAGGTAATCGAGGTCGTGGGCCGGACCGGGATGCACGGCGAGGCCATGCAGGTCAAGTGCC
>CAZOQK010000083.1:0-9568 GCA_964581735.1 uncultured Halobacteriales archaeon
ACCACGTACACTCGTCGACACACTCGAAGGTGAGCGCCGGGTCGAAGTCCACGACTGCTTCCTTTCCGGGGTGGACCTCGACTGACTGGCCGCGCTCGATAGACACGTGGATGCATTGTTCGCCGATGGCGAAAAGTCTCTCGCTGCTGGCTTGTGGCTTCATCGGTGCGCTTGCCTGTCCCGACCAGTCTTAACGGCCGTGGTCCTTCCAGGAGCGTATCGGCTCCCAGCCGAGCATCGATGTCGCCTTACTCGTCGAGTAGGCGGATGCGTCGCCCTCGACCGTCGAATCTTCTGGCACGCTACCGATGTGTGCCTGCAGTAACTCCTTTAGTGGTTCGCCGAGGGCGTTGTCCGGCGCCACGCAGTTGAACGCCTCGTGACCATCGATGTCGGCGTTGAGCGCTGCCTCGACTAGGTCGACGACATCGCGCACGTCGACGTACGACCAGTAGTTGCCAGCCCCCGCTTCCGGGTGCTTGAGGTACTCCGGGTCGCGACAGGGGTACTCCTCGGGCAGTTGAATCCACGACGGGCGAAGGGACACCACACTGACCCCGTCCCGCCGTGTGACGGTCTTGGCGATTTCCTCGGTGACGACTTTCGAGAGTCCGTAGGGGTCCTCCGGGCGAAGGGGGTGCGTTTCGGTGATTGGCAATTCATCGGGAACCGGTGTCTCGGCTGCGAAAAAGAAGCCGTAGGCGCCGTCCGAGGACGCCTGCACGATGTCCGCACCGACGCGGCCGGCGGCCGTGAGGACGTTGTGCGCAGCGAGCGTGTTGTTCCGGTACAGCTCCGTCCCGGCGTGTGTGCCGGCGACCGGAATCGCGGCCCAGTGGACGACAGCGTCCGGATTCGTCGCAGTGAGGATATCGAAGACGGAACCAGTATCAGTCAGATCTACCGCGCGGTATTCGACGCCGTCACGGCCGCCGTCAGCGGGACGCTCGTAGTCGAGACAGACGACGTTGTGGCTGGTCGCCAATCGGTCGAGAATCCACGCGCCCGACACACCGAGTCCGCCGGTGACGATAATCTCCATACGCGGGCGAGGGCGGCCAGCAATTAAAACCGTCACTCCTCGTCGTCGTAGTGTTCGCCCAGCGCCGCCGGGATTCGGGTCCGTTTGACGAACATCAGCGTGAGGATGACGATGACAAAGGGCAGGATACGGAAGATGGGCCTCGGGATATCGAGCGCGCTGATTTGCTGCAGGCGGAACTGGAGCGCGTCGAAACTCCCAAACAGCAGTGCGCCGCCGACCGCCGCAATCGGGTTGTAGTTGCCAAAGAGGTACGCGACGATGCCGAGGAATCCGCGGCCGCCGATGCTCGTCTCGCCGGCACCGACAAAGCGGCCGAGCTGCCCGAGGGTGAACCCGGCGCCGCCGATTCCACAGAGCACCCCCGAGAGCAACACCCCGATATATCGCGTCCGGCGGACGCTCACCCCGGCCGTGTCCAGCGCACGCGGGTTCTCACCCGCAGCACGGATATACCGCCCGAGGCGCGTCGAACGGAGGGTGTACCAACACACCGGCGCAGTCACAAGCATCAGGTACACCATCGGCGACGCGTCGAACAGCACCGGTCCCACGACCGGGATATCGGACAGCAGCGGAATCGTCCAGGTGCCAAAGGTGCCGACTGACGGGCTGTTGACGCTCTCGTACAGGACAAGCGAGACGAACGGCGCGACACCGAGTGACACTAGCCAGACGGCGAGCCCGGCGATGACCTGATTCGACTCGTAGCGGATGACAAACACCGCGAAGACGGCTGCGGCGATGACACTCACGAGGACGCCCACGACGAGGCCCAGCCACAGCGCGAGCCGTGGCGAGACGCCAGCGCCCGTGAACCTGACGGTGGCGACGACGCTGCTCAGCGCCGAGAGGATGAGAAACCCCTCGATGCCGATGTTGATGATGCCAGTCTTCTCGGCGAATATGCCGCCCATCGCGGCGAAGGCGACCGGGACGGCCACCCGAAGCACGGCATTCGCGTAGCCGGTATTCAGGAGCGCGTCGAGTACCTGTCCACCGACTGACTGCGGTGGGAGAGCCAGACTGGCTACCACGAGCGTGGCGACCACGCCGAAGAACCCGCCGACCCACTTGGTGACTGTTCCGACCCGTCGCCCCATCATGCGTCGCCCCCGGTCTCGATATCGATGGTACCCCGTCGGTTCAGCCGCCTCCCCACCGCACGGAAGAGTTCGGGTGTCGCGACCAGCAGGATGACCAGCCCGCGCAACACGCCGATGAGTTCACCCGGGACGCCGGTCTGGAACTGAACCACTTGACTGCCACTCTGGAGTGCACCAAAGAGCAGCCCCGCGGGTAACAGCCCCACCGGATTGTTCCCGGCAAGAATGGAGACGGCGATACCGTCGAACCCGAACGGTGGTGCCCCTGTCTGCCACCGGCCGATGACCATCATCACGAACAGCGCACCGCCGAGACCGGCGACGACCCCGGCTATCGTCATCGAAAACAGCGTCGTGAACCGTTCGCTCACGCCGCCAAACACCGCTGCTTTTGGCTGTGTCCCCATGGCTTTGATCTCGTAGCCGATGCGTGTGCGTGCAAGCAGCAAGTAGACGACGACGAGGACGGCCAGACCGAACACGAAGACGACCAGCGAGAAGTTCGTCGTACCCGGGAAAATCTGTGGCGTGAATCTTGCTTCCTCTGGAATCGCCGGTGTCTGTGTGCCCTGGATGCCGCTGTCGTCGAAGTACCGGTCGACGAAGACGAACGCAATGGCAGTCGAGATGAAATTCAACAGCAGCGTGGTGACGACCTCGTTCATCTCGAACCGGACCTTCAGGTAACCCGGGATCAGGCCGTACGCACCACCGATGAGTGCCCCAGCGAACAGACCGACTGGAACGAGGATGAGCCGTCCCATCGTCCCGCCGGGGACGCGCCCGGCGATTACCACCACTGCCACGGTGGCTCCGAGCGACCCGAGGACGAACTGTCCCTGGCCGCCGATGTTGAACAGCCCGGCTTTGTACGGAATCGCGAAACTCAGCGCCGTGAACAACAGCAGCGTCGTCGACTGCAACGTCGCGGCCTGTCCGAAACTGGTCCCGAATGCCCCCTCGAGCAGAACGAGATACACATCCACCGGGTTGTAGCAGAACTCAACGCCAAGGATGAACAACACCGGCCGCTCACATGTCGTGGCGTATCCCGCCCCAAGGACGACTCCCATCCCGATACCGACGGCGAAGACGACTGCGCCGACGCTCACCAGAAGACGTTCCCCGGCCGAGAGACGGAGGAGCACGCCCAGCAGCCGTTCGAACCGGTCGGGAACCCGACTCATCGTTGTGCGACTGGCTCCTGTCGCTGTTGGCCGGCCATGAGGAGACCCATCTCTTCTCTGGTCACCGACTCCGGGTCGACGACATCGACGAATGAGCCATCGTAGAGCACGCCGATGCGGTCCGAGAGGTTCAGAACTTCATCCAGCGACGCCGAGACGAGCACCGTGGCGACGCCCCGGTCACGCATCTGGAGGATCTGTTCGTGAATGAACTCCATGCTCCCGACATCGACGCCCCGCGTCGGGTGCGCTGCGACCACCAGGTCCGGGTCACGCAGAAACTCCCGCCCGACGACGAACTTCTGTTGGTTGCCACCCGAGAGCGACCCCGCCGTCGCGGTCGGGTCCGGTGGGCGCACGTCGTACGTGTCGATAATCTCCTTTGCGTGCTCGCGGATGGTATCCCAGTCGAGTTGGCGTCCGTCACGGAACCGGTCGCTGTGCTGGTTCCCCAGCGCGGCGTTCCGTATCAGATCGAACGCCAGCACGAGTGCACGCTCCTGGCGCTCACCGGGAATGTAGGACATTCCCTTCGCGATGCGTTTCTGCCGCGACCAACCGGTAATATCGTCTCCCTGGTAGGTAACGGTTCCCGTTGCTGGCTCGCAAAGCCCGGTAATCGCTCCCACCAGTTCCGACTGCCCGTTGCCGTCGACACCGGCGATACCGAAGATTTCGCCCTGCCTGACACGCAGGTCGACCCCATCGACTGCCCTGACTCCCTGCTCGTCGTCGACTGAGAGGTCCGACACGGACAACTGGACCCCGCCGGGGTCGGCCGGCGCTTTGTCGACGCTCAAGAGTACGTCACGGCCGACCATTTGCCTGGCGAGTTCCTGTTTAGTCGCGCCGTCACTGTCGACGGTTCCGACCGTCCGTCCGTCACGGAGCACGGTTATCTCGTCGGCCGCAGTCAGTGCCTCATTGAGTTTGTGTGTGATGAAAATAATCGTCTTGCCCTGTTTCGTCAACTCGTCGAACACCTCGAACAGCTGGCTGGCTTCCTGCGGGGTGAGTACCGATGTCGGTTCGTCGAAAATGAAAAAGTCCGCACCGCGGTACAGGGTCTTGAGAATCTCGACTCGCTGTTGTTGCCCGACGCTCAGTTGCTCGACGGGGGTGTCGATATCGTCTGCAACCCCGAAGTTATAGCGCTCGCTCAACTCCCTGATATCGGCTGCGACGGCCCCGTCGTCGACACTGACGCCCCCATACTTGACCGGTTCCCACCCGAGTGCGATATTCTCGAGAACGGTCATCGGGTCGACGAGCGTGAAGTGCTGGTGGATCATCCCGACACCACGCTCGATGGCGTCCTGTGGCGTGTCGAACTCGACCGGCTCCCCCTCGATATGGACGGTTCCCGCGGTCGGTTCGTACAACCCATAGAGGACGTTCATGAGCGTGGTCTTGCCCGCGCCGTTTTCGCCGAGCAGGGCGTGGACGGAGCCATGTTCGACGGCGAGGTCGATATCGTCGTTGGCGAGGACGCCACCGGGGAACCGTTTGGTGATGTCCTTGAGATGGATTGCAGTGCTCATAGCTGCCGTCTACGGGGCAACGAAGTGCTATCGTGGGTTTCTGGCATGGGGTGGGTTTCCATCGGCACAGCCGAGTTCCGGCGGTCCGTTCAGGGGAGGTCCGGCACGTCGATGTCGCCGTCCGCAATCGCCTGTATCGTCTGGTCGGCCTGATCTTTGACCTCCTGTGGAATATCGTCACCGATTTCGACGCCCCACGGAACCGTGAAGCCGCCCTCGCCAGCGCTCAGTTCGAACGTCTGTCCGCCCTCGAACTCGCCGTTGACCACGCGCTCGACTGCGTTGATCACACTCTGATCGACGCCCTTGATAATGCTCCCGAGGATGACATCCGAGAAGTCGGCTGCCGTCTCCGACTGACGGCTATCGGCACCGAACGCGAACCGGCCGCGGTCCTGACAGGCCTGAAACAGTCCCGACCCGCCAGCGCCCGCACCGTGGAGGAGGACATCTGCGCCGTTGTCGATCATCGAACGGGCCGTCTCCTCGACATCCCCAGGGTTGTCGAACCCACCGACGTACCCGGTCAGCAGTTCGAACTCGTCGCTGACGCTTTTCATCCCGGCTCTGAACCCCGCCTCGAAGGTCTGGACGGGCGGCACTTCGACACCGCCAACGAAGCCGAGTGTCGTCTCCGAGGGGTCCGTTGTGCCTGCGCCGGCCGAGAACTCCTGCGAGGAGAGCGTCGCGGCAGCCTCACCGGCCACGTACGCGCCCTCGTTGGCTGCGTACACCCAGCATTCGGCGTTTGGCTTATCGATAGATGCGTCGAGCAAGGCCCAGTTCTGGTCCGAAAACTCGTCGGCGTTCCCGTCAGTGTCCTCGCTGCCAGCCAACGGCGGGACGTGTTCGAACCCTAAACAGATGATGAGGTCGTAGTTCGGATCGTCGGAGCGTGCGAACTGTGTCTGGAACTCGTCGAACTCGCTGCTACTCTGTGGCCCCGCGTCGTCGAAGGCCATGTCGAACATCTCGGTCGCCTCGTTGATTCCGGCGTTTGCCGCGTCACTGAACGACTCGTCGCCCGTGCCACCGAGCGCGTATATCATCGCGACGTTGTACTCCGCATCACCCCCGCCGCCGTCACGGTCCTGCGTCGAACATCCGGCCAGGCTGATAGTCAAACCGACGCCACTCGCCTTCAACAGGTCTCTGCGCGTGGGCATACAACACACTGCGAGCGGTATCTGTTATACTTTACTTTGCCGGTGAATGATATTGTCAAACATATATCTACTAAAATTGCCGGCTGCGCAGTAAACCCGGACAGCTGCCGGCCCCGCTGTTCTCCCAGTTCAGTAAACTGCATCCCGAAACAGCCGCGATCGCGGTGTCATACTGCCGGCTATAATCCACTAAAGAACATCGACACCCCGTGGTATTGAATCCCTGTACGAAGTTACAGCCGGCAGTATCAGAAGCTACTGTCGGGGTGTTCCCACTCCTCGTAGTACGCCTGCTGGTTCTCGGTCAACGATTCCGTCGACAGCCCCAGTGTCTCCAGTTTCCGCTCGGCAACAGCCCTGTCGAGGCGGTCGGGGATGCTGTATAGCCCCGGTTGCATTTCCGTCCCGTCGACGAGCATATCGTAGGCCGCCATGAACATCATCGCGAAGGTGGTGTCCATCACTTCGGCCGGGTGGCCCTGACTGTACGGGCCGGTCAGGTTGACCAGTCGCCCGTCGGCGAGGAGGTTTAGCTGTCGACCGTCAGGCATGTGATACCGAGTCACACCCTCCTTTGGTGAGGTCACGTCCGCTGCCATGTCGTCGAGCGCGTCGAGGTCGATTTCGACATCGAAGTGCCCGGCGTTTGCGAGTGTTGCGCCGTTGGCCATCCGCTCGAAGTGCTCTGCGCGCATCACTTCGCGATTGCCTGTCGCGGAGATAAACAGGTCACCCTCGCTTGCCGCCTCGGTCATGTCCATCACCCGGTGGCCATCCATGTGTGCCTGCAGTGCTTTCCGCGGGTCGACCTCCGTGACGATGGTCTGTGCGCCCATTCCCCGGGCCTTAGTCGCGACGCCACGGCCACAGTAGCCGTAGCCACAGACGACGACATCCTGCCCCGAAATCAGGGAGTTCGTCGTAATCGCGACGTTCGTGAGTGCGGACTCACCGGTCCCGTGAACGTTGTCGAAGAAGTGTTTCATCGGCGTGTCGTTGACGCCGTACACCGGGAACTCGAGTATCCCCTCCTCGTCCATCGCCTCCAGCCGTGTGATGCCCGCTGTTGTCTGCTCGCCCCCGCCGATGACTGTCTCCGCGAGGGCCGTGTGGTCGGTGTGACACTTCGCGATGAGTTCACAGCCGTCGTCCAGTATGAAGTCCGGTTCCTCCTCCAGTAGTTCGTGCTGTGCGTTGTCGAACTCCTCGTCGCTCATCCCCTCCCACGCGTATGCGGTGATGCCGTCCCGGCTATCGAGTTCGTCGACGACCGGGCCGTGGGTGCTCTGTGGCTCACTCGGCGCGAACAGCACTTCCGCCCCCGCCGCGTGCAGTGTCTCGATTGCGACACCGGATTTCGCTTCGAGATGTGAGGCGAACGCGACGGTGTATCGATCAAGCGGTCGCTCGTCGCGGTACTCATCCTGAAACGACGCGAGGATCGGGGTGTGGTCTCGTGCCCATACGAGCGGGTCATCGTCGTCGTGTGTTGTCATTGTTGGGTCGGGCCTCATTGTGACTGTTCGGACTCCACCTACCTGTATGGACCGGAACACCGGCCGGGATTTCGTCCGGGGTACCAGCTGTTTGACCGTATCGACCACCTCGTTCCGGATGTCTTCCCAGGACTACTCATCAAGAGCGGTCCCGGCCCGCAGTTAGTTGTATTCTCGCCAGCGATTCCCGCAGTCCTGGCATTTAAAAAACTGTATGATGGCTGGTTGTTGGTAGCCTTCGAGGCGGCAAATGAAAAGCCGCTGTCGGCTCTTCGTATCTACTGTGTCAGCGGTTCGAGGTTGTCACGGTGGAACGGGAACGCCCGACCGGAGTATAAAAGCAAACCGTACGATTCGGGTCCCTCGTACTGACCCACCCCAGGGCCGTCTGTGCTGCTATCCGTGTGCTCAGCGTGCATCGAGAGGGCCGGTGGAGACAAGACTGCGAGTCGGGTGTTGACGGGCGAATGTCAATTCTGTGCTTGGACGTGGCACGGATGTACAATCCGGAAAATGATTTTATGATCGCAACAAGTACATCCAAGAAATGCCTGAGTTTCCTGAGCCAGTGACAGTCTGGAGAGAACACTTCTCCGAGTCGTTCCCAAAAGAGGCAATTGCACGGGCTGAGATGTCTGAGTCGGTGAAATACGGTGAACTACTCGTATATGTTATCTACAAAGAGGAGCAGGGAACCGACCGCCGGGAGATCGGATTTGACCCAGCAGCGTCGACAGACTACTCCACTCAAGATCCGGCGCGATATGTGCCAGACGAATTCCAAGTTAATCCAAGCGAACTCGATTTTCTGGACCCGTTCGGGTTGGTGAGCGATGACGATGCTCTAAACGGGGAAGGGTGGGGAGCTGTCCCGTCGACGCCGACCCAGACGTTTGCAACGGATGTCTCGGTAGAGCCGTGTGAAACGTGTGAGGGTGCTCAGGTCTACTGTCCAAACTGCGCCGACACTGACGAGGCTGATTGTACCGTAGCTGATTGTGAGGACGGAATCGTCAAAATATCGTGTGGGGCGTGCGCCGGAACGGGACGATACGACAAAGACTGCGAGAAGTGTGGCGGAACAGGAAAACAAAAAAAGCGGTGTACCAAGTGCAATGGGACTGGTGAATACCTGAACGACTATGGCTCAAACACCACCATCCACACATGTAGAGAGTGCGACTCGAACAACATGATGGACATCGACTGCGATGCGTGTTCGGGAGGCAGGGCTCCGTCAGGCAAACAAAACGTGCGGTGTGACGGGTGTGGCGGAACCGGAACGCGTTCCGAAGAGCAGTGCTCGACCTGTAGCCAGTATCCCGAGACAGCGGTCGGGACAGTTCCCTGCCCGGAGTGCGATGCCGGAATGAACCCCCCCGAATGTGTGACGTGTGAGGGGACTGGCGAGCAATCCGTCGTTCACTGGGTCACACGAGAGTACAATCTTGATGTAGAGTGGCTCAGGCTGCGGCGGAATGAAACCAGTGACGAAAGCGACGGGGACACCAAGCGGCTTTACCAGCCACCAGAGTTTGCCACCGAAGAGTCGGAGCTCAGACATACGTCTGTGGAGTCGGCTCAATTTTTCCGTGATGAACTTGATATTACTGACATTGAGGTTGATATCCACCCAACACGAGAACATATTCAAAATATCCGCCACGGCGTCCGATCAGCGCCGGGTGCTACACAAGCAGAGGGCACTGCGCCGTGGGTTTTCAGCACGGTTTCTGACGAGGACAGTTCGGGATTCAGCATATATAAATGGCCTCAGGACGATATCCGATCGTTCACCGAGTTTGTAAAGAACTTGGAGGATAGTTGCCTCGTTGAATCACAAGACAGCGTCGGGGTGGGGAAGACTATTCGCAGTTTCACAGCGTCAGAGACGGGTTCTTGACCTCAGAAGATGTAGTAGCTGTCACTCACGGCGGTTGCTGAAGGGTCACAACTATGGTATCTTGCTTCGTTGTTCCGATGACGACGGCGATGCCTCTCCCGGATACGTCCGGAGAAGGGGAGCAGGC
>CAZOQK010000084.1:0-9529 GCA_964581735.1 uncultured Halobacteriales archaeon
ACGGCGCGGTGGTCGGCGGGCTCGTTATCGGCCTGACGACGCGGCTGTCGCTCATCTGGCTGCCCGAACGGCTGGCCGTCGCCGCCGCCTTCCTCGTGATGATTCTCATGTTGCTCTCGCGGCCACAGGGACTGCTCGGCGGGGTGACGACCGTATGAGCGTCCGTGGTCGTCTTGATGGCGTCCGTCGGCTGCTCACGGCCAGCGACGCACGTCTCCTGCTTGTCGCCTCTATTGCTATCTATGGCCTCTTCACGCTCATCTCCGCGCTGCTGGGCTACGAATTCAACGGCCTCATCAACGCGCTCCGTCGGCTGACCTTCCTTTCTGCGGTGTACGCGATGCTCGTGCTGGCGCTGAATCTTCAGTGGGGCTATGCTGGCCTCTTTAACCTCGGCGTCGCCGGGTTCATGGCTATTGCCGTCTACGTCATGGGCATCCTGAGTACGGCCCCGACCGGCACCCCCCCGGGCCTTGGCCTCCCGCTGCCCGTGGGTATCCTCGGGGGCATCCTCGCGGCTACACTGTTGGGAACGCTGTCGGCGTTGCCAGCGCTACGCCTGCGCGGGGATTATCTGGCCATCGTCACGCTCGCCTTCGCGGAAATCGTCCGGCGAGCGCTCCGTTCGGACGCGCTCCGGGAGTTCACCCTCTTTGGACTCGACATCGGGACCGGCGGCCCGCGGGGCATGTCGCTGCCGCCCAGCCCCGGGAAGTTCCTCCTCTACACCAAACCAAAGGAGATAATCTCGGAGCCGACCGCGCTCGGTGACTTTGTCTTCTCGCTCGCCGAGACGTTCGAAGTCGTCCGCTCCGTGGCCGTCGGGGCGGTCAACGCGCTCCTGTTGGTCCTCGTGGTCGCGCTGTTCTATCTGTTGCTCGTCCGCGTCGGGAACTCCCCGTTCGGGCGCGTGCTTAAATCCATCCGCGAGGACGAGGTCGTCGCCAGCGCCCTCGGGAAGGACACCCGATGGTTCAAAATCAAGACGTTCGCACTCGGCTGTGCGCTGATGGGGGTCGCAGGCATCCTCTGGCGGCTCGGCGCCGTCGCGTCGACGACTGACTTCGTCCCGATGACGACCTTTTATGTCTTCGTCGCGCTCATCATCGGCGGTGCGGGCTCGAACACCGGGAGCGTCCTCGGCGGCGCCGTCTTCGTGAGTATTATTCTCGAAGGGCCAAGTTACGTCCGGCGACTCGTCAGCAACTACGCCGACATCGGGCCCCAGCCGCCGACTATCTTCGACGCCGTCGGCCCGCTGGCACAGTTCGATGTCGGCCCGCTGATTGCCTACACCCTCTCGGACGTGAACATCGCACAGTTGCGGTTCGTCCTGCTCGGGGTGGTCCTCATCTACCTGATACAGAACCGACCGGAGGGGCTGTTGGGCCACCGGAAGGAAGTGGCCTCGCCAGTCGACCTCACCGACCGGGGAGGTGACGAGTCGTGACGACCGCACCGCCGACCGAAACGACCGCCGATGAGGCCCCGGACACCGACGAGAAACCGCTGCTGTCGGTCCGTGACCTCACGAAGACCTTCGGCGGGATTCGGGCGGTCGACGGCGTCAGTTTCGATGTCGCGCCGGGGACGATGACCGGCCTCATCGGTCCGAACGGGGCCGGCAAATCGACGACGTTCGACCTCATCACGGGCGTCCAGACACCCGACAGCGGCCAGGTCGTCTTCGATGGGAGCGACGTGACCGGCGCCCGCTCGAACGTCCTCGCAAACCGGGGGCTGGTCCGGACCTTCCAAATCGCCCGCGAACTCAGCGAGATGACCGTCCTCGAAAACGTCATGCTGGCACCCCGCGACCAGCAGGGCGAGACATTCTGGCGGTCGGTCCTCCCCGGCATGCGGTCGACGGTTATCGAGCAGGAGACGGCCCTCCGTGAGGAGGCCTGGGAGACGCTCGAATTCCTCGAAATCGACCACCTCGCCCGGGAGTACGCCGGGACGCTGTCGGGCGGTCAGCGGAAACTGCTGGAACTGGCCCGCGTGCTGATGACCGATCCCGAAATGATACTGCTGGACGAGCCACTCGCCGGCGTAAACCCCACGCTTGAGGAGAAACTGCTTGCCCGCCTCCACGACCTACAGGAGGAGGGCTACACCTTTCTTTTCGTCGAACACGATATGGATGTCATCATGAACCACTGTGATCCGCTCATCGTCCTCCACCAGGGAAGCGTCCTCACGACCGGCCCGCCGGAGGCAGTCAAAAACGACGACCGCGTCCTCGAAGCGTATTTGGGGGGTGACGTGTAATGTTGCTTTCCGTGCAGGACCTGGATGCCGGCTACGGCGACCTGCAGATTCTGGAGGACGTCGACATGCGCGTTGACGAGGCGGAGTACGTCGCCATCGTCGGGCCAAACGGTGCGGGCAAGTCGACGGTAATGAAGTCGGTCTTCGGGCTGACGACGTACATGGCCGGGAAGATTCTGTTCAACGAGGAGGACATCAGCGGGCTCGACCCCGAGGAGATAATCACGAGGGGGCTGAGCTACGTCCCCCAGAGCGAGAACGTCTTCGCCGGGCTGAGCGTTCAGGAGAACCTGGAGATGGGGGCGTACACGCTCGAGAACGTCCCCGAGGACCGCCTCGATATGGTCTTCGAGCGGTTCCCCATCCTCGACGAGCGACGCGCCCAGAAAGCGGGGTCGCTCTCGGGGGGCCAACAGCAGATGCTCGCGATGGGCCGGGCGCTAATGTTAGACCCCGACCTCCTGTTGCTTGACGAACCCAGCGCCGGGCTGGCACCGGACTTGGTCGAGGAGATGTTCGACCGCATCGATGACATCAACGCGAGCGGCACCGCTGTGCTTATTGTCGAACAGAACGCCAAAGAGGCGCTCAGACGGTGTAATCGTGGGTACGTCCTCGTGCAAGGACAGAACCGTCACAAGGACACCGGCGATGCCTTGCTTGCCGACCAGCAAGTCCGCGAGGACTTCCTCGGCGGCTAATCAGGGCGTGACCTGGCCGATACTCTCGATGGTCCCCTCGGAGGTGAACTGGAAGTACTCGTAGGTGGCCGAGCCGAGGTCGCCGTTGTCGTCGAAGGTGACCGGGCCGGAGACGCCACGGTAGACGATGTCGTCGCCGTTTGCGGCCGCTTCGATGCCGTCGACCAACGTTTCGGGCGTGATTTCCTCGCCGTCACCTTCGGTCACCGTGCGTATGTTGTCACGGACGCCGGGGCCGTCGTCGTTCTCGGAGGCCGCATACGCGAGTACGAGCGCCGCGGCGGCGTCGTAGGCCTGCCGGAGGAAGGGTCCCTCCGGCGGTTCGCCGTACACTTCCTCGAACTGCTGATTGAAGAAGTCGACACCGGGACCAGCACCCAGCGGTGCAGTCCCGCGGACGTTGGACATGTCCTGTCCGACGCTGTCCGGCAGGGAACTGTCCTGCAGGCCGTCCGCGACCAGCACGTCCATGTCGTTGCGGTCAAAGCCGCTGTAGAAGTCCCGGAAAATCTGGACGCCGCTCTCGGGGTAGCCGATGACCAACAGCGTGTCGGGGTCGTCACTGAGTGCGTTCTGGAGCTGTGACGTGTAGGAGGACTGCCCGGCGGTGAAACTCACCTGTGCGGTGATGGTGCCGTCGTAGTCACTCTCGAAGGAGTTCGCAAACCCATTCGAGAGGCCGCTCCCGTAGGCGTTGTTCAGCGCGAGCACCGCAGCGGAGCTGGCACCGAGGTCCTCGCTCGCAATCTGTGCGAGAACGGCCCCCTGGAGCGCGTCCGTTGCGGCCGTCCGGAAAATGAAGTCGTTGTCGTCCAGGCCCGTAATCGCCGGGGACGTACTGGCCGGTGAGCACATCGTCACCTGGTTCGGGATGGCCGTACTCGTCGCCACCTGCTGGGTGACTTCCGAGCTGAGCGCCCCACAGATAGCCGGGTAGCCGCCGTTGATGAGTGCCTCGGCACCGCTGACACCCTGGCTCGTGCTCGTCCCCGTGTCCTCGAACTGCGTGTCGACGCTGAACTCGGTGTCGGCATTGTTGACCTGTTCCGGAACCAGCTCGGCCGCGTTCCGGATGGGCGGGCCGAGCTGTTCGAGTTCACCCGTCACACCCATCAACAGGCCGAGTTCGATCGTCTGGTCGTCGCTCCCACCACTGTCGTCGCCCAGCCCGAAACACCCGGCCAGGCTGGCGACGCCCGCTGCTCCGAGACCGCTCAATACCTCACGTCGGCGTGGATACTTCGCCATAGTACGTGTACGTTCGACACAATAGAAAATAAATGTCTGCTTTCGTCGATGGCCTCGCGCCCCGAGACGCCCCCTCGAACTCGTCGCTGTGTTGT
Organism: uncultured Halobacteriales archaeon; assembly: GCA_964581735.1. GTDB lineage: Archaea > Halobacteriota > Halobacteria > Halobacteriales > Haloarculaceae > Salinibaculum. Next base: position 4,316 of record CAZOQK010000084.1, read on the forward strand.
CACTCGTGCACTCTCGCGAGTTCACCGTCGGCACATGCCACCAGCCGGTCGGGGGCGATGGGAAACACCGTCTCCGGCGTGCCCGCCGCCGCCCACGCCGTGTCGTGGGCCACGAGCGTCTCATCGACGTACACCGGCAGGGACCGCTCGTGGCAAAAGGGCGGGACGCCACCGATACTGTACCCCGTCGCTGCCCGGACGGTGTCGGGGTCGGCCATCGACACGGCCTCGGCGTCGGTCAGCGCCGCCAGCCGGTCCTCGTCGACCGTGCTGGCGCCGCTGGTGACGACCATCACCGGGTCGCCGTCGGCGGCGAAGACGAGACCGCTGGCTATCTGTGCCACGTCACAGCCGACGACCGCCGCCGCATCCGCGGCCGTCTTGGTCCCTTCGGGGAACTCCTTGACCTCGATGTCGAGGCCGTACTCGGTGGCCGCCTGCTCGGCGAAGGCCGCCGCGCTCGGATGCATACACGACCCCAGTCCACGCCCGGGGAAAAACGCCGCGGTCACCGCCAGCACGCAGTGAACAGACTCATGCCCGTCCTTTCCTAATAGAGTAACGATGGCTTTCGATCTTGATTCTCGTATTCTCGCGCTCGCTATCGCGCGGATGGTCGACGCACTCGCCAACTCCTTTCTGGTGGTGGTCCTCCCGCTGTACATCGGGCAGGTCGTCGCGCTTCCTGCCTTCGTGGGCACACAGGTCTCCCTGACCGGCATTGAGTTCACCGTCACGCCGGAGCTACTCATCGGGGTCGTTCTCTCACTCTTTGGCTTCCTGAACAGTTTCGGCCAGCCATTCACCGGGTCGTGGTCCGACCGCACCGGCAAGCGCAAGGGCTTTCTCCTGGTGGGGCTGGCGCTGGTCGCCGTCGGATCAGCCGGGTACATCTTCTTCCGGAGCTACGTCTCGATTCTCGCGATGCGGGCGCTCCAGGGCGTCGGTGCGGCCTTTACAATCCCGATCACCGTCGCGCTGGTCAACGAATACTCCGACGCGAGCGAGCGCGGCGGCAACTTCGGTCTGTTCAATACTTTTCGGTTGCTCGGCTTCGGGGTCGGGCCGCTCGTCGCCGGCGTCGTCGTTAGCGCCGGACCCTACGCTATCGCCGGCACGCCAATCTCCGGGTTCGACGCCGCCTTCCTGGTCGCCGTTGTCGGGGCCGTCGTCAGTTTCGCGCTTATCACCGTCCTGATTCGGGACCCCGAACAGGCCGGCGAAGGCGCGAAACAGGAGATTTCGATTCAGATGCGCGACCCCGACGGGCCGGGACTGGACCCGGTGTTCGCCCTTGGCCTCGCGACTATCGTGATGGCGTTTAGCCTCGCGCTCTTTGCCCCGCTTGCCAACGTCGTCAACGACCGCCTCGGACAGAGTGAGTTTTTGTTCTCGATTCAGTTCGGCGCGGCGGTGCTGGCGAACGTCCTCTTTCAGCTCCCCATCGGCCGGTTCAGCGACCGCTACGGCCGGAAACCGTTCTTGTTGGGTGGGTTCGTCCTCCTCTTGCCGACGACGCTGTTACAGGGATTCGTCACCGACTCGCTGGTGATGATCGCCCTGCGATTCCTCCAGGGTGTCGCCGTCGCGGCCGTGTTCGCGCCCTCGCTCGCGCTTGCGGGTGACCTCGCCAAGGAAGGTCAATCCGGCTCGACGCTCTCCTTGCTCACGATGGGCTTTGGACTGGGCATCGCCTTTGGGACGCTCTTTTCGGGGATTCTCGTCGGCTTCGCCTTCGAGGTCCCATTCGTCGTCGCCACGTTCGCTGGATTCGCGGCGCTCTATCTCGTCTACACGCAGGTCGGGGAAACTGTCGAGGACACCGCGGCGGTACCCGCCGTGAGTGACTGAGACAGGTCAGTCGTCGGTTTCGGTGCCGCCGTCGGCCGTCGCCTCGCCCGCGCCCGGGAGCGCCCCCGGCGAGTCCGACCGGGGCTCCATCGCCGGCGGTTCGTCCTCGGCCCCCGCGTCGCCATCGAGTTCGGGCGGAGCTGCGTCGGCAGACAGCGCCTCGCGGTCCGCATGCGTCTCGAAGCCGGCCAGCAGGTCGCCGAGGCGCTTGGCCTGTCCGGCGAGGCTGTCGACGCTGTCGTTTACCCGTTCCATCCGCTCGGTCTGCGCCCGGGCGTCTTCGGCCGCGCTGTCGGCCGCAGTGGCCGTTTCCGTACTGATTCGGGTCACGGTTTCGAGGTCGCTCATCACGGCCTGCGTGGAGTCGGCCTGGTCGGCCGTCGCCCGGTCGATTTCTCGGATTCCCGCCACTGTCTCGTCGATATCGTCCACGATAGTATCGAAGGCGTCGAGTGCTTCCTCGATTGTTTCACTCCCTGCTTCGACCTTCTTACGGGCGTCCTGCATCTCGGCAGTGGTCGTCTCGGTCTGGGATTTCAGATCCCCGATGGTGGCCTCGATCTCGCCGGTCGCGTCCTGTGTCTCCTCGACGAGATTCTTGATTTCATCGGCGACGACCGCGAAGCCGTCGCCGTCGCCCTCGGCGTGTGCGGCCTCGATGGAGGCGTTCAGCGCGAGCATGTTCGTCTGTTCTGCGATGTCCCGGATGAGGTCAACGACGGCCTCGATATCCGCGACCAGACCGTCCAACTGCTGGACCTGTGTTGCGGCGCGGCGGGTCCGCGCTTCGATGGCTTCGAGTTCGTCCATCGCCGCGGCGGCAGCCTCCCGGCCCGCCTCGCCGCTCTCCAGTACTTCACCCGCGACGGTCGCCACCTCGTTCGTCGACGCCGAGGCCTCCTCGACGCTGGCTGAGAGGTCGCTCATCTCGTCGCGCACGGTCTGGAGGTCACGCGCCTGTCCAGCCGCGTCGTCGGCAATCCCTTCCATCCCGTCGGCGAGGGTGGCGCTGGTCTCGCGGGCGTCGGTCACGCTCGTCGCCACGCCGGTGCTGGCCTCCTCGACGGCCTCGCCGAAGGCCCGCACCTGCCGGATGGTCTCGGCCCACTCCTCGACCATCGCGTTGTAGGCGATGGCGATGTCGGCCATCGCGTCGCTGTCGGTCTCCGTCGGGAGGCGCTGTGAGAGGTCGCCGTCTGCCATCTCGGCCATCACCGCCCCGAACTCGGCGGCCGTCGCCTCCAGTTGCCTGTTCAGTTCGACGGCGTTTTGCCGGGCTTGCTCGGCGTCCGCGCGGGCGGTCTGGGCGCGTTCCTGTGCCTCCTCGGCGCGCTCGCGTGCGGTTTCGGCCGCTGAAATCTGGTCGCGCAACGACGCCCGCATGCTGTCGAAGGCCACGAAGAGGTCGCCAAACTCGTCGGCCCGGCTGGTCTCTAAGTCCACGTCCAGATTCCCTTGCTCTATTGCCTCCGCACGCGAGGTCAACCGCTCCAGCGTGCCCCCGATCTGCCGCCCGACGACGACGGCCACGCCACCGAGCACGACCAGCCCGATGAGTAACATCGCGAGCAGACTCGCCCCGACGGTGTCACGCATCGCGAAGGCCGAGTCCTTTGGGACGTGGGTCACGACCGTCCAGTCGGTGCCGTCGACGGTGGCATACCCCAGCACCTCGCTCCCGTTCGTCACGGACCCGCTCGCACCGACACGGCTCGCCGCCAGCGTCGCGTTCCCGCCGGCGGTCGACCGCCCCGCCACGAACGACCCGTCGGCGCGGCGAATCGTGGTGTACCCACCCGCGGCGGTCTGTGCGAAACTGTCCGTTCGGGCTTCGGTACTTGCCACCATCACGATGGCGTGTTCGGTGTTCCGCGGCGGGGAACTCAACAGGGCGATGACGCGCTCACCGTTCCCCAGCGATTCGTAGGGTTCGGTGGCGACGTGGACGGTCCCGTAGTCGTTGGTTTTCGTGTCGATTCGCTCCAGATTCGCCGCCCACGGAACCTGCCCCGACAGCGTGGTGTTCCGGAGTCCCGTCGCCGTACTCGCCTCGATGGTGCCCGTCCCCATGTCGATGTAGTGGACCGCCGCCACGTCCTCGGGCAGCGTCGTACTCTTCTCGAAGAGATACGCCCGGACCGTCTCGGGATCGCCCTGCTGGAACTGCCGGGCCGAGGAGAAGGTCTTCGTGCGCTCGCGCAGACCGTCGACCCACGCGCTCAGGCTATCGGCCTGCAGCGTCGCGGTCGAACTCACGCGCTCTTCGACCTGTGACCCGACCTGTTGTGTCGCGCTCGCGTACTGGACCACCCCGATACCGGCCATCAGGACCATCGCCAGCACGACGACGGCGACGAACTGGCGGGCGAAGCGCCGCCGAATAAACTCGGGTGTGACACGAGCAAGAAGTGACGAGACGCGGTCGCGTGCGTCTGAGCTCATTCGAGTGGACGGCTCTCAGCACGGAATATAAATCCGGGTTATATATAGAGAATTGCGAGATGGAGTCTCACACTGGGGGAAGAAGTCGGATTTGGGGGCTATGTAGAGTGTGGTTAGGCGCTTACTCTCCCGGCTTTTCGGGGTGGCTCCCGATATCTTCGAGCGTTTCCGCTCTCACCCGGTCGACTGCCCTTTTTGGAGTTCGTCTCTCGACTTCTCGGAATGTGCATCACCGAATTCGTCACGCACGGCGGTCAGTGGGTCGTCTGCTATCGGGATGCGTTCGAGTCGGTCGTCGTATGTGACGAGGTGGAACTGTTCTCCGTACTTTTTGCGGATTTCTGGCGGAAGGTGAGTTCGTCCCTGCTCGTCGGCTTCAACGGCCATGTCTCACGATTCTGTGGGCTGAGTGACATCCTCCGCGCCGTGAACGGCGCGGCTTCCCTCACCGCCGGAAGGCGGAAGCGTTGGGAACTTATGTTTGCACACCGGCGAGTGCAGGGAGTGCCACGCCCCCGTTACTCCTATCCTGTGGGGATTCGGAGGTACCTTGTTGTTTTGTGTCGGTATCCTCACCGCCCTCGCAAGGGATACCTTACGAGAGTCAGTGTCGGAATCCCGAGATTGTCCGATTGTCCCGACATGGGGGCGGTCGTGCCGCCTCGGTTGGGTGTGCAAACGGGCACGGCAGACAAAAATGTACCGCTGTGACGCGATTCACCCCCGGCGTAAACGCCGGGATCCTCTCGCTGAATTAAGATAGCAAGTGTTTCCCATAGCACTCCGTTGTCGGGGCGGACCGGTCGGATTCGAACCACGGTCCTCCCGTTCGTTCACCTCCCGCTCCCTGGTTCAAACCCCACGGGCCGCTTCGCTCCTCACGTCCGTTCGTCACAGAAGCGGGCACGGTGGGATTTGAAC
>CAZOQK010000085.1:0-9459 GCA_964581735.1 uncultured Halobacteriales archaeon
CGGCCACGCCGGCCTTCTCGTACTCGCGGACGGCCCGGCGGACGTTGTGGACGCCACCGTAGCCGGTGTCACAGTCGGCGATGATCGGCAGGTTCGTGGCTTCGACCTGGCGCTTTGCGTTCTCGACCATCTCGCGCATGTCGACCATCTCAAGATCCGGGAAGCCAAACTGGCCGAGGACCGTTGAGTAGCCGGACATGTAGACGGCGTCCAGACCGGCCATCTCGGCCAGACGGGCGTCCAGCGCGTGGTAGGTACCGGGCGCGAAGACGAAATCCTGGGTGTTCAGCTTCTCCCGCAGTTCGCGGGCGGCGTCGTTGTCGACGTCGCGGATGTACGGGTCGGTGCTCTTGACTCGGCTCGCAACTTCGTCTTTTCCGTCGTCGTTGGATGTCATGATTGGTGTCTGAAGCCGCGTTCAGAACGCGGGTCTCTATTGCACCCGGGCAGAGACAGTGCCGGTAAAAAAATGTTATGAACGATAATGATAATATTCCTTAACCCGACTAGTTTCCTTCCCCACGTTTAGGAACTTAAATTGAGAGTCACTCACTCACACGGCCGTCGTCTGGCAATTATTGCCAGTCCATTCATCACCGGGCGGGGGTTTCACTGGGCTCGCCGAACCGTTAATGCGGTGCCACCCCATGATGTCACATGAGCGCACATGTCGCTATCGTGGGCGCGTACGGCAGCGCGGGCGCAGCGGTTGCCGACCGACTGGCCGAGGAACCCGGAATCGAACTGACTCTCGTTGACGACGGAGAGCCCGGCGGCGGCCTCTGCATTCTCAGGGGCTGTATGCCCTCGAAAGAGGTGCTGTCGGCGGCCGAACACCGTTTTGTGGGGCGTCACGACCCCCGTCTGGACGGGCCATTCCCCGACGTGGACCTGAAGGCGGCCGTCGAAAGGAAAGACGAACACACGGCCGACTTCGCCGCCCACCGCCGGGCCGCAATCGATGGGCTGGTTGAGGCCGACGACGTGACGCTGTTGCGCGACCGGGCGACGTTTGTCGACGACCGCACGCTCGAAGTCGGGGACCGCACGCTCGAACCCGACTACGTCGTCATCGCCACCGGGTCGACAGCCTTCGTCCCCGACTTGCCCGGCATCGAGGACGTGTCCGTTCACACGAGCGCTGACGTGCTGGACACGACCGACTTCGGCGAGTCGGGTATCGTGATGGGATTCGGGTATATCGGGATGGAACTGGTTCCGTATCTCGCCGAGGCCGGCGGGATGGATCTCACCGTCGTTGAACACGATGCCCGGCCACTCGACGAGGCGGACCCGCCATTTGGCGACGACCTCCTCTCGTACTACCGGGAGGCGTTCGATGTGACTGTCCTGACCGACACCGCCGAGGAGCGCGTCGAACCGACTGCCGACGGCGGTGTCCGGATGACCGTCACGGCTGAGGGCGCCGAACGGACTGTCCAAGCCGACCAGCTGTTTGCCTTCACCGGGCGTCGCCCGACACTCGACGGCCTGGGACTGGACGCGACCACAATGGCCGCAAAACCGGGGTGGATTCGGGACACGATGCAGGCCCGCGAAGACGACCGGGTGTTCGTCGTCGGCGATGTCAACGGCAAGGAGCCGATACTCCACGTCGCCAAAGAGCAGGGTTTCACGGCGGCGTCGAACATCCTGGCTCACCGCGACGGCGACCCACTGGCCGAGTACGAGAACACCCACCATCACGTCGTCTTCTCCGGACTGGGCGTGCTCCCGTACGCCCGCGTGGGACACTCCGCGGAGTCGGCCCGCGACGCCCGCATCGACCACGTCACGGTCACCCGCGAAGCCGCAAACGACGGCGTGTTCCGGACGAAAAACGTCGCCGACGGCCGTGCTTGCCTCGTCGTTGGCACTGACGGCACCGTGCTGGGCTGGCAGGGCCTGCACTACCACGCCGACGCCATGGCAAAGACGATGCAGGTACTCGTCGAGATGGAAGTGGACGTACGGGAGGTGCCCGACCGCGCGTACCACCCGACGACACCGGAGATCCTCGACGGTCTCTTCCGGGACGCCGCTGCCGAACTCGATGGCTGACCGGCGGTTGTGCCCGACCATGGCACACACTCACATAATTTAAGATGCGACGGGACGGATATCAGATATGGAGACCGACCAGTCCGGCGAAGTCGTCTGTGACATCTGCGGGGAGTCGTTCGACAGCCAGCGTGCACTTGACCGCCACGTTCACCAAGTGGGACTAGTCGACTGACGCCTGCGGGGACGCGGCGGTCAGTTCCTTGTTTCTGGTTGGTCAACCGTTCCGGTCAGTGAGCGCCGTCACACCCTCTTCGACCAGCGCGTCGATTTCCTCGTCGGAAAGCCCCGCCCGCTCGCGCAGGACTGCACGGGCGTGTGCACCCAGTTCCGGCCCAGCATGCTCGACACTGCCCGGCGTCTCGCTCATCTTGGGGAAGACCCCGCGCACCCGCCGTTCCACGCCACCCGCCGATTCGACTGCGATAACTGCATCCCGCGCCGCGAAGTGTTCGTCCGCGAAGATATCGGCCATGTTGTAGACCGGCCCCAGCGCCGCCTCGTGGTCTTCGAAGATATCGACGACCTCCTCACGCGTGTGCCTGGCCATCCACTCGGCGATGCGCTCGTCTATCTCGTCGCTGTGTTCGATCCGCGTCTCCATATCCGGATACTGCCCGACCATCCCCTCGTCTTGCGGGTCGCCTTGCTCCCCGCTCGTACTGTCCGCGGAGCGTTGCTCCGCGCTGCCCCCGACGATTTGCAGAATCCGCCGCGCCGTGTTTTCGGTACTCCCCGACAGCGCCACCCAGCGGTCGTCTTTCGTCTTGTAGGTGTTTCGCGGGACGGTCATCCGGGAGGTGTTGCCATTGCGGCGGAAGAGGTCGCCGTCGGCATCGTACCGCGCGACGACATCACCCATCAGCGCGAACATCGATTCCAGAATCGAACTGTCGATGTACTGGCCGGTGCCACCGTTCTCGCGCCAGTACAGAGCCGTCATCGCCGCAAACGCCGAGTGCAGGGCACACACCGAATCCGCCAGCGCAACCGGTGGCAGCGTCGGCGGCCCGCCGTCCATCCCCGTCGAGTACGCAAAGCCCGACATGGCCTCGATGAGCGTTCCGAACCCCGGCCGGTCGCTGTACGGGCCGGTCTGCCCGAAGCCCGTCGTCCGAACCATCACCAGCCCCGGATTGCGCGCCGAGAGGGTCTCCCAGCCCAGTCCCCACGATTCGAGGGTGCCGGGGCGGAAACTCTCGACGAGCACGTCAGCCTCCTCGACGAGCGCGAGAAAGGCGGCCTGACCGTCGTCGGCTTTCAGGTCCAGAGGAACCGATTGCTTGTTGCGGCCGACCCACTCCCAGGAGTGGCCGTCGCCGCCAAAGTGCCGCAGCGGGTCCCCGCCGTCGGGGTGTTCGACCTTGATAACCTCCGCGCCGAAATCCCCGAGATACGTCGCAGCAAGCGGTCCGGCATAGAGTGAGGCGGCGTCGACGACGGTGACGCCCTCAAGCGGTTGTGGCTGCTTGCCGTCCTCGGTCTTGCCGGTCGCCGCGTCGGCGTCTTCGCCCATCTCACTCGGGCGCGACGACGCTGTTTTCGAGCGTGCCGATACCCTCGTACCAGATTTCGACATCATCGCCGGGTTCGATAAGGCCGGGGTTTGCGGGGCTGCCGAAGGAAATCACGTCACCGGGCCGGAAGGTGTACCGTTCCGAGAGGAACGCGATGGTCTCGTAAGGGTCGAATATCATCCAGTCCGTCGTGGCGTCCTGGCGTTTCTCCCCGGAGATGTGCGTCTCCATGTCGATGCCACGGGGGTCGAGGTCCGTCTCGATGACCGGCCCGAGCGGGCCGGAGCCGTCGAAGGCTTTGCGTGCTGTGCGCCGTTCCTGGTCGAGTGCGTCGAGGTCGTTCAGGATTGACCAGCCACGGAGGACCTCTTTGACGTCCTCCTCGCCCGCTAAATCGGTACACTCCTCGTCGATGACGGCGGCGAGTTCGCCGGCGTAGGTGAGTTCGTCGGTCCACTCGGGGTGGACGATGGGGTCGTTGGGGTGGTGGACGGCGGCGGCAGGTTTGATGAACCAGTCGGGGATGTCGGGGATGTCGTAGTCCATCTGGTCGATTTTCTCCGCGAAGTTACGGCCGACACAGAAAAACGTCCCTGGGTCACACGGAGCCAGCAGGTCAGCGTCCTCGCCGACTTCGTAGGTCCCCTCGTCTGCTGTGATGGTGCCGTCGTCGTATTCGCCGGTGACGATGCCGCCGGGTGTGTCCGCGCGTGTGAGTTTCATGTCGCCGGGTTCGCACAGGTGAGGTTTAGATGGTTCGACTCACTCCCGGTCGAGGTCCGCGACGGGGACCGACAGTGTAATTCGGGTGCCCTCCCCATCACAGTCGGTGACATCCATTGTCCCGCCGGCACGCGTGACCGTCCAGTAGATAAGCCAGATGCCCATCCTGTCGGCGTGTTCGAGCGCGTTCTCGCCGTGTCTGAGGACGGTCAGTTCCTGCTCGGGGATACCCGGGCCGTTGTCCTCGATTTCGATGTCGACCCAGTGGTCACCGCGGTTCACCGCGCGGACCGTGACGTATGGGTCGGAGCTGTCGTTGTGCTTGGCGGCGTTTTCCAGTGCCTCTTCGAGCGCGGCGAACAGGCCGCCGGTGGCGACCGGTGCCATGGGTTTATCGGGGAGTTCCAGACGGATCTCCACGTCGGTGTACCGGTCGGCGACGCTGTCAACGAGACTGCGGAGCCGCTGTTCCGGTTCGACCACCGTATCGAAGGCGTTGGTCTCCGAGAGGACGCGGTCGGTCTCGCGTGCGGTTTCGGCAAGCGCCTGCAGGTTCTCGACCGCGTCGCCTATCTTCCCCAGTTCTTCGGCGGTGTCGTCGCGGCGCTCCAGTAACTCAAGATACGCCTTGATCACGTTCATCTTGTTCCGGAGGTTGTGACTCAACACGCGGTTGAACACCTCCTGCCGTCGCTGTTCGACTTTTTGCTCGGTGATATCGGTCTGGAACCCGACGTAGTGGGTCACGGCCCCACGTTCGTCGCGGATCGGCGCGATGTCGAGTTTATTCCAGAACTTCTCGCCGGTCTTACGGTAGTTGACGAGGTCAACGTTGACCGGGGACCCCTCGTCGAGTGCCCCGCGGATTTTGGCGACGGTGCCGGCGTCGGTCTCCTCGCCCTGGAGGAACCGACAGTTCCGCCCCAGTACCTCGCCGCGGTTGTAGCCGGTTGTCCGCACGAACTGGTCGTTGACGTACACCAGCGGGTCGTCGACGGCGGTGGCGTCGGCGATGCTGAGCCCGACCGGGGCCTGGTCGAGGGCCTTCTCCTTGAGTCGGAGGTCCGCCACCGTTTCCGCGAGTTCGGCCTCGCGCTCTGCCAGGTCCGCTGACGTTTCACGGCGCTCGACGAGGTTCCGGACCCGGGCGCGCAACCCTGCCTTTGACGCCGGCAGCCTGATGATGTCGTCGACGTAGGTCCACACGTCCGGGTCGACATCGTCGTCCTCGCTCAACAGAAGCACTGGCAGGAACGCCGACGATTCCGCCTGCCGGTCCCGGAGTGGCTCCGCCAGCGACGCGAAGGCCCCAGCGGTCACCAGACAGCAGTCGAACGGCAACGTCAGCGCGCTCTCGTCGGTACTGGTCTCGATGCAGTACTCCGCTTCGAAGGCCGCCTGCAACAACTCGCGGTTCCGGCCGGGTTCACACAGGAGCAACAACAGCGGCTTGCGGTCGGCCTCATTCCCGTCGGCAGTCTCCATTGAATCGGTCGTCATCCACAGTGGGCCGCGGCCACCGCACTCCCCTCGGACCGGCCCTGTCTGGCCGCCCCATCGCTGGTAGCCGTCGGGTACCTCTGTGCCTATGTTACCGATAGAGAACAATAAAAACAGGCGCCGGTCGGCCTACTCGTCGCCTTTCGTCACCGTTGGCCGGCCGTCCTTCTCGACTTCGACGAACACCGACTGGATGTCGTCGTCGGCGTCCTTCAGCGCCCCCTCGATGGTGTCGACGGCCTCGTCGATGTCGCGCCCGCTCAGCCCGTCGGTGAAGTCGGCGTCGACGGTAACGACGATGCGTTTCGGGCCGAAGTAGACCGTCCGGAAGTCAACGATGTTCTTGACGCCCGCGACGCCCGCCGCGATGTCACGCAGTTCTGCCTCGGCATCTTGGGGCATGCTCTCCCCGAGAAGCAGGCGTTTGTTCTGCCAGGCCAGCGCCAGCGCGAAAAACATCAGCAACAGGCCGATGAGCAGGGCGGCCGCGGCGTCGAAGATGGGCTCGCCGGTCTGGCGAGTCAGGAAGATACCGACCAGAGCGATGGCGGCACCGCCCAGCGCGATGCCGTCCTCTGTGAAGGCGGTCAGCGTCGTCGTGTCGGCGGTCTTCCGAAACGCCTCGCGATACCCGCTCCAGTTGTTGCGCTCGATCTGTTTTCTCAGCGCCTTGTTGGCCTTGTACATCGCCCACGACTCGAAGACGATGGCGCCGATGAGAACGGTGTAGTTGACGTACACCGACGGGAACGTCTGGCCGGCGACGGTGACCATCTCCGCGCCGCCGTGCCCGCCGCCGTGGCCGAGCGCCTCCTGGATCTTATGATAGCCGTGTTTGGTCGACTCCCACCCCGCAATCCCGAACAGGAGCACGCTCACGAGGAAACTGTAGAAAAACTGCGCCTTGCCGTAGCCAAAGGGGTGTCGTTGGTCGGGTGCGTTCCCGCTGTACCGGATGCCGATGAGCAAAAACACCTGATTACCGGTGTCGGAGATGGAGTGGTACGTTTCCGAAAGCATCGATGGACTCCCGGTCAGCAGAAACCCCACGAACTTCATGATCGCGATTGACCCGTTCGCGATGAGCGCCGCGAACACCACCGATTTGCTGCTTGCCATTACGCGACCACTTGCGAGCCTGTTATAAGTAGCCCCGGGATACCGGGCGTGACTGGGGTCTTATGCACGGCGACGCGATAGCACGGGTATGCTGCTTGCGCTTTCGGACACCCACGGCACCGACGACACTCGGCTCACCGACCACCTGCGCGAGCAGATTCGGGCCGCGGACACCGTCGTCCACGCCGGGGATTTCACGACGCCAGCCGTTCTTGAAGCGTTCGAGGGACTGGCCGGGGAGTTTCTCGCCGTCCGTGGCAACGCCGACACCGCCGCGGTGCGCAAGCGCCTGCCCGCGACGGCGTCAGCAGAGACGCTTGGGTATCGGTTTCTGGTGGTCCATGGACACGAACACGACGGGACGAGTCTCTCCCTGTTGGCGCGACAGGAGGGGGCCGACGTGGTGGTCCTGGGCCACACACATCGGCCGGTGGTTGGGCGGCTCGGTGGCGTGACAGTCCTGAATCCGGGCAGCCACGCCGACCCGCGAGGCAATCATCCGGCGTACGCGGCGGTTGGGCAGGCGTCGGGTGACGTAGTGGTGCGTCTGCGGACGCCGGATGGCGAGACGGTGGAACGGCGCTCGCTGTCAGAGGGCCGAACGGGTCGACGCACTTAGAGAGATGGCGGGATGGGAAAAGTAGCCGACGGAAGCTCAAACTGCTCTTTGAGTTATCCACGCCAGTAGAACAGCCCGACCACGACGGCCAGCACGAACAGGCCACCGAGAAAAAATACCAGCCCCGGCGGCAGCCCTGCACCCGCTTCTCGGACGGTGTCGGCCGCCGCTGCCGTCGTCTCCGGGCTGGACGTCGGCGTCCCTGTAGGCGTCGAGACGTTCCCCGCGGCGACTTCGGCCGTTTCGTTCGTACTCTGAAGGCTTATCTCCCCGCCCGATTCAGGCGTCTTGGCCGCGGCTCCGATCTGGTCCCCCGACGGTGCCGGGGTCGGCGTCCCCGCCCCACTCGCGCTCTCGGCGCCCGCCCCGGCACCGCTGGCCGGCGCCTGTTCCCCGCCGAACAGGCCAGCCTCGCCGAACCATTGCTGGACGGCAAGGCTGGCGGCGGCGAGCAGCCCGACCGAGCCGAGCAACCGCGAGAGCGCTGACCGGAGCGTCGACTGTTTCTCCTCGGCCCCGGCAAAGATGACGAGCGGTTCATCGGCGGGTGCGTACACGTCCATCTCGCGGCCCTTCTCGGAGTAGGCGGTGTCGACCACCTCAATGGCCCCGGCGTCTTCGAGTTTTTCGAGGTGATACTGGGCGTTCTGGAGGGAGGTGTCGGCCCGCTCGGCGAGTTTCGAGGGCGGGGCTGGCTCCTCGTGCAGCGCCGAGAACAGCGCTCTCGCAGTGCCCGAAGACAATGCCGAGAGCAGAGCGTCGGCGTCCTCGTCGTCGACACCGACCACCCGTGGCTCGTTTTTGATGTCGGTGTCGGGCGTGGAGGGCAACAGCGACATTAGGCACCGATAACGGGCCAGCGGGCTTGAGTCTTTTCGACGCTGTGGGACGTGGACGGGCGACAGTGCTTTGGGGCTGCCCGCGCTACCGCCGCGTATGGGCTGGCTCGCTCGCATCGGTGACCACATCTACGAACACAAAGACGGCATGGTGTTCGACCTCGTTTTCGCGCTTACCTGGGTCACTATTGTCTCGGCGTTTGTTCTCGTCGTCGACGGCCCGACGTGGGCCCGGTATCTCCTGCTGGCCGCGGGGATTCCCGCCTACTTCGGGTTCGTCTACTCGATGGAACTGGCCAAGGAACACCAGCGCGAGCGCGCCGAGTAGGGAAACCGCTTTTTGCCCGCCACGCCTTCACTCCCGATATGACTGACCTCATCGTCTATGGCATCCTCGCGGTCATCCTCGTCTTTGTCTTTTTTGCGTATCTGATGATTCGCCGCACGGTGACGGGATTCAAAGAGGGGATGGAACGGGGCGACCGCAGGTAAGCGAGGAAAAGCCGTTTACTCCCCGCGCTCTCAGTGGGCGATATGGACCCGCGCATCCGCGAACACGCCGAGACTATCGCCGACCACTCCGTCGACCTGCGGGCCGGTGACGACGTGGTCGTTGTCGGGCCGCCCGAAGCCGCCGACCTCGTTACCGCACTCCACGAGGTCATCGGTGACCGAGGCGCCAACCCCGTCGCACTGAACGGCAACGACCGCTTCTCCCGGGCGTACCTCCGTGCCCGCGACGATGACTTCGAGACGCCCGCCCACGAGCAGGCGCTCATCGAGGCCACCGACGTGTATATCGCCATCCGCGCCAACGGCAACGTCACCGAGACCAACGATGTCTCCCCCGAGACCAACGCCGCCTACTCCCAGGCCAAACAGCCGATTCTGAACGAACGCCTCTCGAAGCGCTGGTGTCTCACCCAGTTCCCCGCCGGGGCCAACGCCCAACTCGCGGAGATGAGCACCGAGGGCTACGAGAACTTCGTCTGGGACGCTATCAACAAAGACTGGGACGCCGTCCGGGAGTTCCAGTCACAGATGGTCGGGATTATGGACCCCGCCGAGGAGGTCCGTATCG
>CAZOQK010000086.1:0-9449 GCA_964581735.1 uncultured Halobacteriales archaeon
GAGTTCGAGGAGACGACGTAGCCTGCCTCACAGAACGCCGGTTCGACGCGCTCGCCGACGCTTGAGGGGAGCGATGAGAAGATGATGTCCACGTCGTTCGGGACCTCCTTGGGCGAGGTCTCGTTGACGGTCATCTCCGCTACCGAGTCAGGAATCGGCATGTTGATGCGCCATTTCGCGGCCTCGCGGTAGGTCTTGCCCGCGCTGTCACTGCTTGCGGTCAGCGCGGCGATTTCGAAGTCGGGATGTGGTTCGAGAAATTGGATGAGCCGCTGTCCGACGGCACCTGTGGCACCGAGAATGCCTGCGCGTACTGTCATGGTCGGTGGTAGGGTAAGGCCCGGTCAAAACTGTTTGGAAATGGCTTACACCCCGCTTGGCTGGTCCCGACCACGACCTACCCTGCTACCGTCCATAGCGCCCGCGAAACGTGTTTTTCGGTCGAGTCCTAATGACGCTTTATGTCTTTGAACCCTGTTCCCGAACGGATGCGCAACGTCGGCGGGTACGACCGCCTGGCTCGCGCGGCGCTTGGCGTCCTCCTCTTTGCAATCGCCGTCGTCGCCGCGGTGTCAGAACAGCAGTTGCTCGCGGTGTTCGGCATGATAGCGAGTGCGGGGCTGTTGTTCAACGCCCTGACGCAGTTCTGTGGAATCAACGCGGTGTTGGGACTGGACACCTGCAACTACACGCCGGAGAGCAAATAGAAATCTTAGGCTTCGACTGCGCTGCCCTGCTTGTGCGTGACGTAGCCCGCGATGCGGTTGCGCACGCCCTTGGACTCGATATTGGTCAGTTCCTCGATGAGGTCCTTGTTGTGCTCGAAGTCGGTCGAGAACGCCTCGGGGTATCGCTCCATCAGGAGTCGTCCTGTCTTTTTCACGTAGGCGGGTTTAATGGCCATCGTTGCACCCACGTAGCCGAGGCCACCTCTAAAAAGGTTCGATAGTATCCGGTGCCACAGGGGTCACCACTCGTCGACCAGGTCGTGGACGCGTTCGAACGCCTCCCGCTCTCGGGGGCCGCCACACCGCTTGACGACACCCTCGAAGTAATTAAGACGCACTCTGAGTTCGTCGCTGTCGTAGGCGTCGACATCCAACCGGGAGGCTGCGACTGTCGCCTCGATGACGGCAGCGTGGCCCCGACTCGTCACCGGCACCACTCGCCTCTTGACGCCGCTCTCGATGGCCCGCAGGTCCCAGTCGGTCCACTCCGTTCCGCTGTCTTCGCCGCTCTCCCGGGGTTCGACCTCGACTTCGACCCACGCGTCGGCACTGTCGAGCACTGGCTCGTCTTCCTCGCGGACGGTAAGTGCGGCCTCCACGAAATCAACGGGGTCGCGGGTGAACTGGACGTAGCCGCCGCCCCGTTCACGGAAGTTCCGCCACGTCCGGGTGCGCCCCCACGTCCGGGCCGTCGCCGGCCCGTCCCCCGCGAGATTCTCCACGCCGAGTGCGGCCACGTTCCAGCGGTCGTTCGGCCCCAGCGTCGTCGTGACAGTTTCGACAACACCCTCGCGGTCGACGGGCCAGCCCATCTCAGACCTCCAGACCGTTTTCCAGTGCGATAAAGAGCGCACCCGCGACGATGTCGGCACTGGTCCCCGGATTGATACCCCGCTCGACCAGTTCCTCGGCGAACGTCTCGATGTCTTCCTCGCCGGCGCGGACCGCCGCGGCCCGTTCCTGGACCCCCTCGGCCGTCTCCTGGTCGTGTTTCGTCGCAACGAACGTGTCGGGTTCGTCCGCGAGCACATCCAAATACGCTGCTGCCGCCCGCTCGGTGACCGGCCCCTCGCTGTCAAGAATCGTGTCCGCGGCGGCGAACGTGCGCGGGTAGCTGTCGACCCACTCGGCGGCGACCCCGTCGCGGTCGGCACTCCGCTCCATCACGTCTGCGAGCGTCACTTCCCGGTCACGGATTACGGGGACGGCATCGGCACCGCGGCGGACATCCAGCGGCTCCATCCCCTCCGGCGGCTCGTCGACGGCCACATCGACGTACTCGAAGGCCTTGTAGAATTTCTCGGCGTCTTCGACTGTCGTCTCCTCTACGATGTTGCCGACCCCAGCAGAGGACAGTTCGTGGGCCGCCGAGGCACGGACCAGTGGCGTCAGCATCAGGAGCGCGCCGAACTGCGTGTTCCCGCCCGACTGCTGGCTCATCCCGGCGACGGCACGCCGAAACGACTCCCCGACCTCCGCACCGCCGGCGGCCAGCCGCAGCCCGTCACGGGCACAGACAGCGCCCGCGACGAACTGTTCGAAGCGCAGGTCCTCGTACTCGCGGTGCCTGTCGACGTTGCCCGGTTTGGGCGTCCCCGATACCTCTAGCAGTAGCGCTAGCTGTGCGTTCTCCGTCGTCGTTCTCATGAATCTCTCTCCTGGGGCCGTACTACGGCGGATTCACCGGCCGCCGCAGTCTCTCTGAAACAGCTCGTAGCGGCCTCCCGGACGCGGGCGAGAACGGCCGGGTCGTCGCTGGGCCGCCCCACGCTCACTGCGTCTGCGCCGTAGGCGGCGTACTCCTGAACACTCGCGGCGCCGCGCACGCCGTTGTTCGCGATGACGAACGCATCAGTCGCCGCGACCACGTCGGCCACCACCGACTCCGAATCCATCGCGTCGACGTGAAGAATATCCACACCGGCGTCGTCGGCGGCCGAAGCGACCCCTGGCAGGTCCACGCCCGGCACCTCGGTCCTGAGTTTAATACCCACGGTCGCGCCCGCCGCCGCGGCGGTCTCGACCTGTTTGCCGAGCCGGTCGGGACTGCACAGCAGCGACTGGCCCGCGCCGGCCGCACACATCTCGTCCTGTCGGCAGTGAGCGTTGAGTTCGAGGACGGCGTCATGGTCCCGACAGACCGCCGCGGCCGCCTCCAGGGGGGCCAGCCTCGTCGTCCTGACGTTGAACCCGGCCCGAATCGGCACGTCAGACAGCGCCGACAACTGCTCGCCGATGAACCCGACCGGGTCCGACGGCAGAAACTCCGTCCGGTCGCGGTCCGCGACCATCCCCCGGGCGGCCTCGCGTGTCGCCCCGTCCAGTGCGATACCGCCGAGCACGGCCAGTCCGGCGTACTCCGCCCCGGCGCGTGCCCAGGCCGCGTCGGCCTCGCCGCTGAGACTCGCCAGCGCGACGCGTGGCTCGAACATCAGTCGGCCACCTCCAACGCCTCGGCGACAGCGCCTGCAACGCGTTCGGCGTCGCTCTCGCCGTCCATCGTCGTCTCCGTCCGCACGACCGGCCGGTCCAGTGCTGTCCCGTCCGTATCGTCAAGGACGAACGCGTCCGCAAACGGATAGGCTTCGGCCACGCCAGCCGTCGACGGGGACAATCCGACCCCATCCATCAGCTCAGCCGCCGGCCCGGAGAAGACGGTGTCCTCGACGAACGGCGAGACAGCGACGACTGTCGTCTCCGCCAGAGCGGCCTCGACGCCGTCGACGGCCAGCATCGGCCCGATGCTCGTCACCGGGTTCGACGGGCCAACCACGACCGACTCGTCCAGTGCGGTCAGGACGGCGTCGGTTGCCGTTGCCCGCTCACCGCCGCGGAACTCCACGTCTTCGACGTGTGGCTCGCCGTCGTGTGCCACCCAGAACTCCTGGAAGTGCATCGGCCTGTCGGGGGTGTGAACCAACGTCGCCACGGGGTCGTCGCTCATCGGCACCAAGGAGATGTCAAGGCCGAACGCGTCGGCGAGAGTCCGCGTTACGGCAGTCAGGGATTCGCCCTCGTCGAGGAGGCCCGTCCGCGTGATATGGACGGCGCGGTCACGGTCGCCGATATGCATGAACTCCGCAACGCCCGAGAAGCGCCGCCAGCGTGCGATTTCGCGCCCGCTCGTCTGTGCGTCCGCGGGCAGGTAGCGTGGCCCGCCAGCGAGTCCGGCGGCGTTGGCCACTTCCAGCAGTTCGTCGTGGGTCTCGGCCGTATCACCCTCGATACCCCACCAGGTCTCGCGGTCGAGTTCCTCGCCACACAGGAAAAGTACCGTATCGAGGTCCGGACAGACAAGGTGGCCGCCGAGTTCGATATCGTCCCCGGTGTTCGCGACGACGGTCGTCTCAGCCGGGGGGAAGACCGACTCGGCACCGGCCAGCAGTTTCGGCGTGCCCGTCCCACCGGAAAGAAACGTCACCATATTCACCCGTAGGGGTACGCGGCGTGATAAACTCTCGTCTCGCAGTTCAGTCCGTGCCACACCGTCGAACGGCGCTTGCCGCCGTGGCTTTCCCGGCCTCGATTTCGGACTCCGGTGCCCTGTCGGTGATGCGCTGTGTGAAGCGCCGCCAGTGCCCTGACGTATCGGTGAACGCCGACACGAGACTCCAGCCGCCCGTACCGGGTCGTGAGGTCGCCGGTCGCGGTGGGGCCAGTTCCGGCGAGCGTCGATTTCGCCGACGAGCGGGCCCTCCCGGCCCTGCCGTAGTCGGCGATTGCCGCCCGAGGTTTTCCCCTCACCCTGTTACTGTCTCACATGCATAGCCGTTTTCTGAACACCCGCCGTTCGATACCGGTTGCTGGCCGGACAGTGGCCGGGACAACCGCCGACAATCTCAGATGTGAGAACCGCGCCTATGCACTGAAAAACCTCGGCCGTAATTGTTGAATTGAGGACTAGTTACGGGCTGATGGTGGCGGATGCGCACCGTTTCGCGCCTGCGTCGCCGGATGCGGCCACGACCTCCATTGTGCAATCGAGACGGTTCGGAAGATGGGGCGTGACCCGCTGGAGGCGGTCGAACACGGAAACGCCACGCGCCAGGACCTGCTGGATTTGCTGGGACTCGTGACCTGACCGGACGGACTCTTTTATTTGGTGGCGACGTACGCTGTGCTATGCCCACGATCAAGGACAGCGTTCACGACCACGTCGAAGTGAGTGGTGTGGCCAGTGACCTGCTCGATACCCCGCCGGTCCAGCGACTCCGCCACATCGGCCAACTCGGCACCGTCGACCTGGTGTATCCCTCCGCAAACCACACTCGGTTCGAGCACTCGCTCGGCGTCTATCACCTCGCTACCCGTGCCCTCTCCCATCTCGGTATCGAGGGCCAGCAGGCCGAACGCGTCCGTGCTGCGGCGCTGTTACACGATATCGGCCACGGCCCCTACAGCCACAACATCGAGGCGCTCATCTACCGCCGGACGGGGAAGTACCACGACGACATCGAGGATTTGGTCGGCTCGGACAGCGTCGCGCGCGTCCTCGCCGACCACGGACTCAACCCCGACCGCATTGCCGACCTGGTCGCCGGCGACGGCGAACTCGGGCAGCTGGTCTCGGGCGAACTCGATGTCGACCGGATGGACTATCTCGTCCGGGACGCCCACCACACCGGGGTCCCCTATGGCACCATCGACCACGGCCGTCTCGTCCGGGAACTCCGATTCGTCGACGGCGAACTCGTTCTCGACGAGGGCAACGTCCAGGCCGCAGAAAGCCTCCTGCTCGCTCGCGCCCTGATGAACCCGACCGTCTACTCCCACCACGTTGCCCGCATCGCGAAGGCGATGCTCCGGCGGGCCGCCGAGGGGTTACTCGCCGCCGGCGCGACCACCGCCGGCGACCTGCGCCGGATGGACGACCACGCGCTCCACGTCGCGATGCGTGAGTGCGAGGAGACGGTGGGGTACGCTCGCCGTCTCGAACGGCGTAGCCTCTACAAACGGGCCGTCTGGGCCGAGATGGAGGCCGTCCCGGAGGACATCCTTATCGCCGACCACGACACGGTCCGGGACTTCGAACGGGATATCGCCGACAGCGCGAACGTCGACCCAGAAGAAGTGATTCTCGACGTGCCGAGTCGCCCGGAGATGACCGAATCCTCCTCGCGCGTCCTGGTCAACGGCGAGATTCGGCGACTCGGCCAGCAGTCAACGCTCGTCAACGCGCTCCGGGCCGCCCAGCGCGACCAGTGGCGACTCGGCGTCTACGCGCCCGCCGACCACAGCGAGCGCGTCGGCAATCAGGCGATTCGGACGCTCGGACTGGACCTCGACGGCGCGCTCGTCCGTGACGTACGGCCGGGGATCAACGCCACGCTGGACGATTACGAGTGACCACCTTGGGTAATTATTTCCGGTCGCCCAGAGCGGTGATTTGAAACTGTGTGGGCTACTCCGTCGAGATATGATTTTCGAAGGGACAGTCCTCATGGGTCGCGACTTCGACCCGATTCGGGGCCGCGTCGTTGTTGAAGACGGCACGATTACCGCCATTGAGGGGGGAGACGTTCGCGGCGACGACATCATCCTTCCTGCGTTCGTCAACGCACATACCCACCTCGGCGACTCAATCGCCAAGGAAGCCGGCGGCGGACTTTCACTGGAAGAGCTCGTTGCGCCCCCTGACGGCCTGAAACACCGCTTGCTCCGGGCGGCCGACCGTGAGAACTTAATCGAGGGGATGGCACGCTCACTCGCACTGATGGAGGCGACTGGGACCGGCGCCTGCATCGAGTTTCGCGAGGGCGGCGTCGAAGGCGTCGAGATGGTCGCGGACGCCAGCCAGGGCGTCGACATCGACTCTGTCGTCCTCGGGCGGAAGACCGTCGAGGCGATGGAACGAAGCGACGGTTTCGGCGCCAGCAGCGCTATGGACGGCGACTTCTCGTGGGAGCGCAACGCCACCGCCCGTGCGGATAAGCTCTTTGGCATCCACGCCGGCGAGGCCGACAGCGGCGACATCAACCCCGCGATGGACCTCGAACCGGACTTTCTGGTCCATATGGTCCACGCCACCGACTTGCACTTCGAGCGGTTGGCGGACAACGGGACACCAGTCGTCGTCTGCCCGCGGTCGAACATCGTCACCGACGTGGGCCGGCCACCGGTTCGGGACCTGCTCGACACCACGACAGTGGCGCTTGGGACGGACAACGTCATGACCAACAGCCCCTCGATGTTCCGCGAGATGGAGTTTACGGCCAAACTGTTCGACGTGACTGCGACAGAGGTACTCCGGATGGCGACGGTCAACGGCGCCGCCATTGCCGGGCTGAACTGCGGCCTCGTTGAGGAGGGCCGGGACGGGCGCTTGCTCGTCCTTGATGGCGACTCGGACAATCTCAGTGGAGCCGGAGACGTGGTGCGTGCGGTGGTCCGCCGGGCGGGCCAGGGCGACGTTCGGGACGTTGTCATTCCCGAGACCTGACCGGCATCGTGGTGCCTGACAACTAAGTGCAGCGGCGTGGTAGCCGCTCACATGTACGACGATATCCTCCTGCCCACCGACGGCTCCGCCGGGATGAAGACGGTCATCGACCACGCCGCCGACCTCGCGGCCGCCCACGACGCGACGCTGCACGCCCTCTATGTCGTCGACACCGCCTCACTGACGGACGTGCCCGTGGAGGCGTCGATGGAGGGGGTCAGCCAGGCGCTCAAGCAGGAAGGCGAGGCCGCACTCGAACAGGTCGGCGTCCGCGTTCCCAATGGCGTGCCGGTCGAAACCCACCTGGTTGAAGGGTCGCCCGCCCGCGACATCACGACCTTCGCCACCGAGAACGCCGCCGACCTCGTCGTGATGGGGACCCACGGTCGCTCGGGCATGGACCGCCTCCTGCTGGGCAGTGTCGCCGAACGCGTCGTCCGCTCCTCGCCAGTTCCCGTCCTGACGGTGCGCGTCGAGGAGTAGCCGATTCGGCTGCCGGTATCGGCCAAACGTTTTCTATACCATGTGCTGTTGCCCCAGGTGATGCTGACATTGGGGAGAAACTCACCGCGTCCGGGGTGGTCCTCGCGGTGAACTTAGTACTGGTCGTGGTGGGCGGGCTCTACGTCCCCTTTCGGGCGGTCGTCGCATCACTCCCGTTCACTGTGTCCCTGGCCGCCCGCTGATTACTCCTCAACCGGCCGCAGATGCTCACAGTCACCGGCAGTGACCTCGATGCGACTCTCGTCAGTCTCGACGACGAGCGCGCCCGGAAACGCCACGCCGACCGCCTCGCCGGCGACTTCGCCCCTCGGCGTGTCGACACGCACTCGCCGGCCGAGCGTACTCGCGTACTCGCGCCACGCGGGAACGACGCTATCGAGGTCCCTACGCAGGTTGTCGAACTCCTCTAACAGCCGCTGGACGAACACCCGGCGCTCGATGTCGCCTACCTCGGCACGGATGGTCGTCGCTGGCTGGTCGCTCTCGATGTCCTCGGGGTCGACGTTCCCGTTGACGCCGATGCCGACGACGAGCCACGAAATCCGGTCGGCCTCGCCTTCCATCTCGGTGAGGATGCCCGTGAGTTTCTTTGCGCCAGCCTCTGATTGCACCAGCAGGTCGTTCGGCCACTTGATTTCGGCCTCGACACCGGCCTCGCGTGCGGCCCGCGTCGTCGCGACGGCGGCCGCGAGCGTGAACGCGGGGGCATCCGCGGGCGGCACGTCCGGGCGGAGCAAAACCGAGAGCCAGACACCGCCGCTGGGCGAGGACCACCCGCGGCCGAGTCGCCCCTTCCCGCCGGTCTGTTCGTCTGCCACGACGACGACATCCGACTCACCCGCCGTCCCGAGTTCGCGGGCGCGCTCGTTCGTACTCGGGATGGTGTCGTGGTACTCCACCTGGAAATCCGCGTCGAGACCGAACTCGATTGCGGGGCCGCCGTACTCCGGGACCGAGACGAGCTCGTAGCCACCGTCACCGCTTGCAATCTCGAAGCCACCCCCTCGGAGCGCTTCGATGTGTTTCCAGACCGCCGAGCGGGAGATGTCCAGTCGGTCGGCGAGGGCGGGGCCGGACACTGGCCCGTCGGCGATGGCATCCAAAACGGCGTGACGCGTCGTTTGCATACCCACAGATGCCGCGGGCAGCATAAAAAAGCGACCGGCTGTTCGCTCGCCCTGACCTACTCGATGACGACCAGCGGGTCGCCCATGTCGACGCTGTCGCCCTCACCGACGGCGACCTCGGTGACGGTGCCGCCGGCCTCGGCCACGATGTCGTTTTCCATCTTCATCGCTTCGAGCACCAGCAACACATCGCCAGCGGCAACCCTGTCGCCCTCCGCGACGTTCACGTCTAAGATGGTGCCCTGCATCTCGGCGGTGACGGTGTCGCCGTCGGCACTGACTTCGGCACTGCCGCCGTCGTCGCCGCCCGGCCCGGCGCGGTCGGGGCGGGACTGTCCGCCGCCACCGCCGCCACTCGCCGCGTCCACGTCGATTGCCGGCGCGCCGCGTTCTTCGAGTTCGACCTCGAACCGTTTGCCGTTTACCTCGACGGTGAACTCCCGTTCGCTGACCTCCTCGTCGTCGGTCGAGGTCTGCTCGGTGCCCCACTTCTCTTGGGCCTCATCGATGCGCTCGGGGTTGAGTTCGTTGTCGAGATACTTCGTGGTGTGTGTCCCGCCGACGAACTCCCCGTCTTCGAGCATGAGTCGGTGGAACGGGATGATGGTGACGATGCCCTCGATGTCGTACTCGCCCAGGGCGCGCTTGCCA
>CAZOQK010000087.1:0-9345 GCA_964581735.1 uncultured Halobacteriales archaeon
TCTCGATGCCGTACTCCTCCTGCAGGGGGGCGACCAGCCGCGAGAGGCCGGTCGTGTTGCAGGAGACGACCCGGACGAGGTCGGCACCGGTGACGGTGTCGAAGTTCGAGCGGGCGTTGAAACTCGCGTCCACGGCGTCTTTATTCTCCCCGCCCTGTAGGAGTGCGGGCGTGTCGTACTCGGCGTACATCTCCGCGTTGGCTTCGCCGATGCCGGAGGGACAGGCGTCGACGACGATGTCGCTCGCGTCGACGAGTTCCTCCACGTCACCGGCGATGTCGATGCCAGCCTCGCCAAAGAGATGTTTGCGGTCCTCGCGGGCGGCATAGAGGTCAAAACCGTTGTCGATGGCGCCCTGTGCCTCGAAGTTCGGGCGTGTCTTTGCGACGCCGACCAGTTCCATGTCGGGTTGCTGGACAACGGCGTCCGCGACGCGCTTGCCGATGGTACCGTAGCCGTTGATACCTACCTGAATCATTGTCCGGGGGTTCGCCGCTATTCTGTATAGGCGTTGTGATTGGGAGAACGGTGGTGTGTGTTCGAAAGAGCGGTTTGGAACAGCAGAAAAGCCCCACTGCGCTACAGGAAGCACGGTGACGTAAGCACGCGAACGAAGTGAGCGCGCGCAACGAACCGCGCGACTGTAGCGCAGTGCCCCTTTCAGTCCCACCCACGTAGACTGACCAATCAAGCTACAGGGTGGGGCTGAAAGGGGCCGCGGTCAAGGCGAAGGCGGACGATGCAAGCAGGGCGAGAGCGAAGCTCTCGCTGACCGTGCGGGCGACTCACGGGTCCCTGCACAGCACTGAAACGAACGCTGTGAGTGAAGCGCGCAGCGAGTCCCCCGAGTCTTGACTGCGGGGGCTTTCTTGCTGTTCGCATCTATCTCAGCGACAGCACATCTCAACCAAACACGACCGCAAACAGGTTCCAAACCATCAAACCGCGCCGTGCCGAACAACACTCATGAACGTCGGTATCGTTTCCGATACGCACGACAACCTCGATGTCGTACGGCAGGCCGTCGACCACTTCGAAGACACCGCCGAGATCGTGGTCCACTGTGGCGACATCGTCTCGCCGTTTACCGCCCGCCCGTTCGACTCCGACGAGTTCGACTTCTATGCGGTGCGGGGCAACAACGACGGCGAGTGGTCGCTGAAGGAACTCGTCGATAACTTCGGGATGTACCTGGGTGAGATGGGCGAACTCGTCCTCGATGACTACCAGGTCGCCATCTACCACGGCACCAGCGAGGCCATCGTCGGCGCGCTCCTCGAATCGGGGAACTATGACTACGTCCTTCGCGGGCACACGCACGAACAGGTTCACGAGGACTACGAGGGCACGGTCCACATCAACCCCGGCGGCATCCCGACCGACCCCGCTGGCGGTGAACCACCTGCAGCGGTCGTTCTCGACACCGACACCGGCGACGTCGAGTTCGAACAACTGGACTGACTGGTGGGGGTTTTTCGTCGTGCCGCCCCACAACCCGGTATGACCGACTGGATCGGCGAGACCTTCACCAGTGATGCCGGGTGGGACCACTTAGAGACGCTGGTCGATATCGGGAATCGGATGGCAGGCAGCGCGGGCGAGCGCCGGGCCGCGGAATCGACCCGCGACGCGCTTGCTGATGTTGGGGCGCGCGACGCCCACACAGAGGAGTTTGCGATTCAGGGCTGGACCCGTGGCTCCTCGGCCGTCAGTGCCGGGGAGACGACCCAAGAGAGCATCGCGCTCCCGCGCAGCCCCGCGGGCGAGGCGACCGGCGAACTGGTCGACGTGGGCCATGGCCTGCCCGAGGACTTCGAGACCGACCTTTCGGGCGCGGTAGTCCTCGTAGCAAGCGATATGCCCTCGTGGTTCGGTCGCTACGTCCACCGCCGGGAGAAGTACTACCGTGCGGTCGAGGCCGGGGCCGCCGCGTTCGTCTACCGGAACCACGTGCCGGGCTGTCTCCCGCCGACCGGCAGCGTCGGGACCGAGGAGGCGCCAATCGGCGAGATTCCGGCCGTCGGGGTCTCGAAGGAGGTCGGCGACCGTCTCTCCCGGCGCTTCGAGGGGGAGGCGGTGACCGTCAGCGTCGACGCTGATGTCCACGAGGCGACCAGTCAGAACGTCCACGCGGACCTCGGGCCTGACACTGACGAGGAGATTCTGCTGATGAGCCACGTCGACGCCCACGACATCGCCGAGGGCGCTGCGGACAACGGCGCCGGGACGGCAATGGTCGTCGAGGTAGCACGCGCGCTCGCCCGACGCGAGTCGGACCTGGACACCCGCGTTCACTGCATCACCTACGGGGCCGAGGAGGTCGGACTGGTGGGCTCTCACCACGACGCAGACCGGCGGAACCACGACGACATCAAGGCCATCGTCAACAACGACGGCGTGGTCCGCAGTCGGACGCTGCGCTGTCACGCCCACGGGTTTGACGACCTGCTGGCGGCCGCCGAGCGCGTCGGCGACCGCATGGCCCACCCGGTCGACGCGACGCCGGAACTGAACCCACACAGCGACCACTGGCCGTACGTCCAGTGGGGCGTCCCCGGCTATCACGTCCGGGCCGACACCGGCGACCGGGGGCGTGGCTGGGGGCACACCCACGCCGACACGCTGGACAAACTCGAAGTCCGGAACCTCCGCGAACAAGCCATCCTGGTGACGGAACTGGTGGCCGACCTCGCCGGCGACGAGACGACGGTCGCCCGCCGCGAGCCCGGGGCCGTCGCCGACCAGTTGGCCGCCGAGGACCTCGCAGAGGGCATGCGGGTCATCGGCGACTGGCCGTACTGAACGGGCCGGGATAAGCGGCGGCTAACAATCCGTCGCCGGTCCGACAGACGGGTGTGATTTCCACCGCGATGCAAGCGTTCTCAAGGGAGTTACTTGAATACGCCGTCGTCTTCATGATCCTCGCTATCGTCGCGGCCGCCCTCGGCGCCCGTGGTGTCGCCGTCTTCCTTGTTCTCGCGTTCGTGTCGCTCGCGGTGTGAGCGCAGCAACTCATATACTGCTCCCGCACGACCATCGCAGTATGAACAACTCTCTGCGTGCACCCGCCGAGACAGCGGTCGAGCAGTGCATGGGGCTACGCGTCAACGAATCCTGTTGTATCGTCACCGACGACGAGCGAAAGGCAATCGCTGAAGCCCTCTATGCCGTCGCCCGGGAAACCACCGACGACGTGGCGATGATTCGCTACCCGCCGGGCGACCAGCACGGCGAGGAACCGCCCGCACCGGTAGCCGCCGCGATGGCTGGCGCCGATGTCGTCCTCGCACCGACCACGAAGAGTCTGAGTCACACGGACGCGCGCACCGCCGCCAACGAAACGGGCGCCCGCGTCGCCACCCTCCCCGGTATCACCGACGGCGTTTTCCTGATGGGGATGGACGCTGACTACGAGCGCATCCGTGAGGAGTGTGGGAAAGCCCTCGCCCAGGTGGAAGGCACCGAGGAGATTCGCGTCACCTCCCCGCAGGGCACTGACATCACCGTCTCGCTCGGTGAACGTGAGTGGCAGGAGGACACGGGTATCGTCCACGAATCCGGGCGGATGACAAACCTGCCCGCGGGCGAGGTGTTCGTCAGCCCCGAAACCGCCAATGGCACCGTCGTCGTCGACGGAACGATGATGCCCCACGGCCAACTCGAGGACGGCCACGTCGTTGAGTTCACCGTCGCGGACGGCCAGGTCGTCGATATCGCCGACGAGGGCCTCCGAAGTGAACTCGAGGCCGCGGCGGCGGAGGCGGGCGAGGCCGCGTACAACCTCGCCGAACTGGGTATCGGCACCAACGTCGCCGTCGAAGAGCTTGTGGGGTCGGTCCTGCTGGACGAGAAGGCAGGTGGCACCGTCCACATCGCCATCGGCGACGACCACGGCATCGGCGGCGACGTGCACGCACCCATCCATCTTGACGGCATCCTCACCGAACCGACTGTCTACGCCGATGGTGAAGAAGTGGCGTTGCCACAGACGTAGCGCCCGGCGGTCGTGGTATCATGACTCTCGGAAGGGGTATTCCTGGTTGTGTGTACACTTGTTTGTAATGGCAAGCAACAAGGTTGATTTTTTCAACGACACATGCGGTTACGGTTTCATTTCGACGGGCGATGCTGACGACGACGTGTTCTTCGACATGGAAGATGTCGGCGGCGAAGCCCCCAAAGAGCGAACGGACACCGAATTCGACATTGAACAGGCCCCGAAGGGCCCCCGCGCGACGAACGTCGTCCGCAACTAAGCGCTCGTTTCAGGGACGCTCCATGACGATTCTTTCTGTTCTTGAGCGACCGCTCCGTTCCCTGGATTTGGACTCGCTCGGTGTCTTCTATTGGAAATGCGGTCTGGCAATAGGATTGATGCCTTTCTCGTCAAAGAACGGCATGGCTTTCAGGAACAGGTAAAAAACAGCTCCCCCAAAATTTTTTGTTGGTTTACTCACAATCACGCGACATGAAGCGTACCCGATGGTTCGGCGGTGTTGCGCTTTCGTGTCTCGTCATTGGACTTTTGAGCTTTGGCATCACGGGTCCCGCTGTTGCCGACACCACCAACCAGGTAGGCGAAGACTGCGGAACGTTGCAACTAGAGGTCATTGACACCCAGGGCAAGGTCACCACCCCGTTTACGTACGCAATCGAAGAGACGCACTCTAAGAAGGGAATCATCCCCCGGTCACCCTTCGTGTTCAACGACCGCACGATCGGCGGGACCGTGTCGGGGATATCGACAAGTAAAACCGACGAGGGCAAGACCCTCGATGTCAGGACCTACAGAGACCGGCCGAAGGACAACACGAGCCTCGTAATCGCAGCCATCAGCGATAAGGGTACCCAACCCCCCGAAAAATGGGCAGCGCCGTCGATAACGTCGCTGGACTGTAACTCCGACGAAGTCATGGCGCCGAAAGGAGGGGCACCGGCCGCGCGGTTCGAGATGTCGCCACGGAACCCTACCGTCGGCGAGAATGTCACCTTCTCGGCAGAGACGAGCAGGGGTGAAGACCCGACCTTCCGGTGGGAGATTTACGACTCGCCGGGTGCCGAGCCCGAAACCTTCTCCGGCGAGACGTTCCAGACGAAGTTCGACACAGCGGGCAATTATTATTTCCACCTCTATATGACTGATGAGAAAAAGCGCGGGGACTTCGTCGCACAGAACTTCGTCGTGAGCCAAGGAGAGACGTGCAACACGAGGGTCAGCCTTGATTTCGACCTCCCACCGCAGCGCAAGAACGAGTCCGTGGAGTTCCGGATCACCGACGCCTCCGGGACAGCAGTGCCACACACGACCGAGATGTATCCACGGGGGATTGACTTCGCGCAGTTGTCCACCTACGACGGTCGGCTGTCGAAGTGGGGTGTCGACTCGCCTGCAGATATATTCGGCTCGTTTAAGCGCGGCGAAGAGCACGTCCTGACAGTCAACTACCGCGAGGGCGAGGAACCACCTTCCCAGACGACGTTCGTCCCCTGTGACGGTGAGAATCCGACAATCAACCGAACACAGAACACGTCCCAGATGGATGTCTTCGAGCCGAACGACGATATCCCGAATGCGACGCGGATCACGACCGCGAGTGGGCGAACCTCAACGGACCCGATAAAGCGGGTTCCGGGGACGGGCGTCCGTCCAAACGACCCCCAGTTCATCGTCGGGTCAGGCAACCCTGACTACTATCGGATTCAGGCCGACGCCGGAATGAACCTGACCGCCACCGCGAACCACGGTGAGCGGGACAAGGAACTGCAACTGGAGTTGCTGGACCCGGAGGGGAACGTGATTGCGGAGGGTGAGGAGGCGGGGCTCACGGGGAAGCAAATCCGGACGTTCAAGGACCCAACGAACTTCGAGGAGAGCGAGACTGAGTTCCCCGAGTTCTACGCCGGTAGCTACTACCTTCGGGTGACGACCGACGCAGAACGTATGTCGTACCGCCTGAGAGCGACCAAAGACGACTCCGGCAAGACAGCACTCCGCATCGACAGCACGAGAAAGACCTACGCCACCGATGTCGGCGAGACAACGAACGTCACCCTGTACGCCGACGCACCCTACGGTGTGACCGAGTTCTCACTCAACGCGTCGCTCGCGGACGGAAGCGTGGCGGAGATAGAGCGGGCAGCGCTCCTGGACCCAAGCGGGACGCAACAAAAAGAACTCGAAGTCGCTTCAGATGGCGAGAGCGTTGCCGTCGAGACCGAGTACGACGACCCGGTGATGGAGAATCAGAAGAGTCCGATGGTCCGACTGACCGTTAGGGGAGTTGACAACGGCACCTCGCCGGTGACCGTCACCGACGGGGCCGCGACGACCCAGGTCAAAACCCCGTACGACATCGTTGAGGGAATCACGCCGGCGAGCCAGCCAAGCGATGTCGCCATCGTCGTCGGTGACGGGACCCAGGACGACGGTGACGACGGAACTGGGGAGGGCGATACTGAAGATGGGACCCAGGAGGACACCGACGACGGTAGCGAGGGGACCGATGCCGGCGACGGTGGCAACCAGGAGACCCCTGGGTCCACCGGTCCCGGGTTCGGCTTCGCCGTCACCGTCCTTGCGCTGCTGGGCGCGGCGGTCGGGCTGCTCACCTGCAGGCGGAGCCGGTAGCCATCTCACCGGTTGGGACACGGCAGAACCCGACGGTACGATTCTCCGCATCGGCCCGATAGCACGGAGGCTCCCACGTCGATTTCTCCCAGTTTCAATGGAGCATCTCGCTGGTCTCCGTGATTCTCTTGTTGCTCTTGACCGACGGCCCACTCCTCGTAGCGGAGCCCACGCCTTTTATATCGGAGTGTCGTACGAGCCTGTAATGACTGAGACTACGGAGCGGGTCCCGCTCGCGTGTCCGGCCTGTTCGCCGGACATCGAGACGGTCCACGAAGTACTGAAACCCGGCGGGCAGGCAACGGTCCGCTGTACCGAGTGTGGCCACGTCCACAAGGAGACGCTGCCCGAGGAACAGACACGCCAGATACACGTCGTCGTCTCGCAGGACGAGGAGTCCTTTACCGCACAGGCTGCCGTGCCGGTCGACGAGACCCTCGCCACCGGCGAGGAGTTCCTGCTCGACACCGAAGAGGCGATTATGACTGTCCGCATCACGAGCCTCGAAGTCGACGACGGCAGGACCGACGAGGCCGTCGCCGACGAGGTCGACACCATCTGGACACGCGCGGTGGGCAACGTCAGTGTCAGCGTCACCGCACATCCGAAAGGCGGGGCCCACGACGAGACACACAGTTTCGACCTGCAGGTGCCCGGCGACTACGAATTCGTCGTCGGCGAAACCGAGGAATTGGGCGGCGAAGAGTTCACCGTCGAGGGGATCCTGATCCGGGACGACGCCGTCGGCTACGACCACGAGAAACTCGATTTCGACGGCGACACCGTCGTCGGCAAGGACATCAAACGGTTGTACGCCCGTGACCAGACGACCAGCGCGTGGTCGGCCTGGTAGCGCGACGAAGCCACCGATGACCGACTGGGACAGGGAACGGGCGACGCTGGTCGACGCGCTGTCGACGCGCGACGACCTCTCGGAGGCGACGCTCGCGGCGGTACGCGCCGTTCCCCGACACAGATTCGTCCCGAAAGGGAAGCGTCACGCCGCCTATCAGGACACGCCGCTGCCAATCGGCGAGGGACAGACCATCAGCGCGCCCCACATCGTCGCCGTCATGGCTGACCTGCTCGACTTGCAGCCTGGTGCGACGGTGCTCGAACTCGGCACTGGCTGTGGGTATCACGCCGCGGTCACGGCTGAACTCGTCGGGGCCGGGAACGTCTACTCCGTCGAGTACCACGACCGCCTCGCCAGCGAAGCGCGCGAGGGGCTGGCGGCGGCGGGCTACGCCGACGTATCCGTGCGTGCGGGCGATGGCAAGCAGGGCTGGCCCGAGCATGCGCCCTACGACCGGGCATACCTGACCTGTGCCGCGCCGTCCCTGCCACGGCCCGTCGTTGAGCAGGTTCGGCCCGGCGGCATCGTGGTCGCGCCAGTCGGCGACGACCGGCAGATACTGGTCCGGGCGCGACGCCGTGCTGATGGCTCGCTCGACCGGACCGAACATGGCAGGGTGCGCTTTGTCCCGCTGCAGTAGTGCCGGCAAAGGCATCGGGCTGCCGGTGGCGCGCAATTCATTACCGTCCGCGCCAAAATTTGGCCATGGAACCCGCGGTGTTGCGCGACGATATGGTCGACAGCCTCACCCACGAGAGCAAGGGCTGTCTCCACAGCGAGAGCGTCTCCGTGGCGATGCGGTCGGTCCCGCGCCACGATTTCGTCGCCGACGACCGCAACGCCTACGCCGACCGTGCGTTCGAGCACATGGGTACGCGTGTCCTCGCGCCCAGCACCGCCGCGCGGCTCCTCGAAGCCCTTGATGCCGACGAGGACGACTCCGTGCTCGTCGTCGGGGCGGGCGTCGGCTACACTGTCGCCGTCCTCGCGGAAATCGCCGGCCAGCACGACGTGCAGGCCATCGACATCACGCGCCGCCTAGTCTACGAAGCGCGGCAGAACCTCGCAACGGCTGGCTACGAGGGTGTGCTCGTCGACTGCTGCGACGGTGCCGACGGTTTCCCGGAGTACGCGCCCTACGACCGGATTCTCGTCGAAGCGGCGGCGGTGCGGCCGCCGCGTGCGCTGTTGGACCAACTGGCGCCTGACGGGCAGCTGGTGATGCCACTGGGCGCCCACCAACAGACCATCGCTGTCGTCGACCGCGACGGCGACGCCGAGTGCTTGGGGTCGTGTGCCTTTGACCCGATGCTGGTCGAGGGCGAACAGGCAGACACCGTAGAGCGCAACCGCACCCGTCGCGAAGACCGCCAGTTCGCTGAACGCGACGCACAGCGGCGGAAAGGCTGGGAACTGGAGTGGATTGACTGGGACAGTCAGGTGCGCTGAGTCAGGATTTTACCACCAGCAGTTCGGTGTTCGACCGCCGGTCGGCGTAGTTCCCACCCGGTGGTTTCACGTCGAATTTCACCGTGCCCTCGGCCTGATTTGGCCCCAGTGTCGGGTCGATGCGGACCCTGGCCGTGCCGTTGGAGCCCGTTTTTGCGGTTTTGACCCCGGAGAGTTTCGCGGACCCGCTCTTTGCGATGACCGTCGCGTTCGAGACAGGGTCGCCGCTGGCGTCGACGACACCGACGGTAACGTTGTCGACGCTCGGTGAGACGACTTCGGGGTCGGGTCGCACGTCGACTTCGCTGACGCCGAGCGTTCCGAGTCCCGAAATCGTTGTCATCATCACGCTCAGACAGGCGACGCCGATGACGAGCGCGATAACGAGTCGAATCGGCAATCCTTCGATGGC
>CAZOQK010000088.1:0-2854 GCA_964581735.1 uncultured Halobacteriales archaeon
GTACTCGTCGAACCGAACAACACCGGCACGGCGACCAACGAGTCCAGTGAGCACCGGGAGAAAGCCAGCCAACTCGCCGAGGGTAATTGGAACGGTGGGTCGGGCCGTCACATCAGCGATCAACTACTCGTCCCCTTCGTCGTGCCGGCGTTCCCGCGGCCGCGCGGCGAGCCCGTCGACAGCACCCACTACACGCACCAGCTGGACCGGAAGACAATGAGAATCGACGGCGGGCGGCTCGAACGCATCGACGAGCAACTCCTGGCGATGGTCGAAGACGCCCGCCAGCGCCTGCGCGACCGGGACTACCCTGTCGAGGAGGGCCTCCTGTTGAATGGGTTCTCAGCATCGGGCAACTTCGTCACCCGCTTTACTGTCCTCCACCCCGAGGAAGTCACGTCGGTCACCGCCGGTGGCATCAACGGAATGGCGGTCCTGCCCCGCGACTTCGTCAAAGGGGAGACCCTGCAGTACCACGTTGGAATCGAGGACATCGAACGACTGACCGGGTCGGCCTTCGACGCCGAGGCCTACGCCGCGGTCGACCAGTTTCTCTACATGGGCGCCCTGGATTTCAACGACACCGTCGACCCGAGAGACTTCGACCGTGACCGGATGGAAGCCCTGGAGTACCGGGTCTTCGGTCCGAACATGCAACGGGACCGCTTTCCCTACACCAAGTGGGTCTACGAAGACGCGGGTATCGACGGGACGGTGTTTCGAATCTACGACGGGGTGACACACAACCCCCAGCCTGCCTTCTCGGATCTGGTTGCATTCCACCGGCGGGCGCTGAACGGCGGTGACACGACAGCACTCGGCGGTGGCGTCGAAGCCGACCGGAGCGGCGGGGCAGGCGCGCCCCCGACTGCCGACGCTGCCGTCGGTACCGCGTCACCGACTGCTGGCAAGGCGGTCTCACTCGATGGTAGCGGGTCGTTCGTCTACGACGACAGTTTGCAGGCACACGCCTGGACGGTGACTGCAGACGGCGACACTGTCACGACTGCGGCGGGCGAGACGGCTACCGTCAGCCTCCCCAGCGCGGGTGACTACAGAGTCGAGTTGCGGGTCGTCGACGGCAAGGGTCGCGTCGCGACGGATACAGCGGCCCTCTCTGTCGACGCAGGCAGTAGCGACGGCAGTGAGTCCGAAACCGACAGCGGCGACAGCAGTGAGAGAACGGTGACGGGAGACGGATCGACGCCGATGACGACACCGAGTGACGCCGAGAGTGACGCCACCGAAGCGACCCAGACGCCCGGCGAATCCGGGCCAGGCCCCGGTATTCTGGGAGCTCTGACGGGGATTGGTGGTGCCGGTTACCTCCTCCGGCGGCGAGCACGGTCAGACGACGAGTCAGAGTAGTGCTGGGGTAATCGAACTGTCCTGTTGGGACCCGGGAGCCCTCACAGCTATTTCCGAGGCGACGGCGACCCTGGATGCGTGCTCACTGGTCGCTGAGCAACATATACCCACTCACTGCGAGTCCTCCGGTTCTCCAGTGCGTTCGTACACCGGCAGGTCCTCGTCTTCGATTATCTCCAGACAGGTCGCCGCTTCCGACAGCGCCAGGTCCTCGTAGTAGATGTGAGGCCACAGTTCCTCACCGTCCGAGAGTTCGTGGTTCTCTGCGGAAACCTCCCCATCGGCGGGGGTCAGTTCCTCGATGGCAGACAGCGTCTCAATGACGGCCGCCTCGGGGGCGGTCGTGGCGACAAAGCGGACTTTCATCTCGTCGACGACGCTGCCGGTCAGGGACAGCGAGGTGGGTCGCATCGAGTTGTCGATGCGCGGGTCCAGGTCGACTTTCGCCCAGATACCCCCGATGCCCCGGTAGGAGCCGGCCTCAACCGGCGAGTCGACGTGGTCGGTCAGCACCCGCCGGACCGTCTCCTCGTTCATAGCTATCTCTACGCGGGCGGTGCTTTTGAACGTACCCGGTGAGCGCCGACGGACAGGGTCCCGGGCTACGGTCCGGCAGCGACGACGATCAATTATAAGCCGGCAGGCGACGAGTGAGTCGCATGCAATCGGACCGAACGACGCGGCGACGGGTTCTCCTCGGGGCTGGGGCGGCGATGGCCGGCTTCGCCGGCTGTTCCGGCAGCGACGACAATGGCAGTGACACCACCGGAAGCGACAGCGGTGACGGCTCCATGTCGGCCGGCGGGGAGGGAACGGCCGATGCCGGCGGCGACGGGGCCGCGACCCCGACAACTGGAAACGGGCCGGAACCGAACTGCACACGGTTGGCCGGCCAGCCGATCCCCTACGGCACCGCCAGCACCCCCTTCGTGTTCACGTTCGAGTACGTCGACTCCTGGACCGTCGGGGAGCCACTGGAAGGACCGGGCGGGCGAAACCAGTCGATCACGAGTCCGACAGTGACCGTCGACGGCGAGCCCGAGGGCGCCGGGATCCGGGTGGCCCAGCGGTTCGAGCCGCTGACGGCCTCGCAGGTCGACGAGGAGATAGCCGACGCCGTCTCCGGAGATTTCTCGCCGTTCGAGGTTCTCCACGAACTGGAGTATGCGGGTGAGACGATCCGTGTCGTCGGGTTCCCCGACGCCGAACTGGCAGTCTATCGGTTCTGGCTCCCACACGGCGACCGGTACTACCCCACCGAGATAGACATCCTCACCTCGATTCTCCGACTCGATGAGGACGGCAGACAGGAACTCTTCTGTCTTGATGCGATTCAGACGGCGACTGAGACGGTCCGGACCAGTCTCCGCCCGAACCCCGAGACGACGATCGACTCGGTCTAGGCCTCGTCGACGACCGCTTCTTGCTGTTGTTTGAGGACTTCCACGCCGGGCAGCGACTTGCCGGTCAGCGCGCGGATGTACGC
>CAZOQK010000088.1:2864-5027 GCA_964581735.1 uncultured Halobacteriales archaeon
GTACATCTCGATGGCACGGGAGGTGTCGCCGCCGCCGACGACCGAGAAACAGTTACAGGCGGCGATTGCTTCGAGGATGTTCGACGTGCCGTGGGCGAAGCGGTCGTCCTCGAAGACGCCCAGTGCGCCCTTGACGAAGACGGCCCCGGAGTTGGCGGCGATGTCGGCATAGCGGGAGGTGGTGTCGGCCCCGACATCGAGGTAGTCGTGGTCCTTGTTTTTCACGTCGGAAACGGTGACCTCGGTCCGCTCGCCGTCGGCGTTCTCGTAGGCCAAGTCGGTGGGGTAGACGAGTTCGCTCGGGTGGGCCTCTATCATGTGCTGGATTTTCTCCCGGTTTTTCTCGAACTGCTTGTCGTAGAGGTCCATGTCGCCGATGTCCTGGCCCACCTCATAGCCCACCGCACGGAGAAACAACTCGCCCGCGATACCCCCAAGGAGGAAGTTGTCGACCTTGTCTTCGAGTGCGGTCATCACCTCGATGACATCGGTTGCTTTCTTCCCACCGGCGACCATCGTCACCTCGCCGTCGAACTCCTTGTTCGCAATCGAGGAGTTGGCCTCATACTCAGAGGCCATGACGCGGCCGGCGTAGGCATCCATCACGAGCGGGAAGCCGACGATTGAGGCGTGTTTGCGGTGGGCGACGGAGTAGCCGTCGCCGACGTAGGCGTCAAACTCCGGGGCCAGCGTCTGGACGAGGTCGCTCTCGGCGTGGACCTCGGGGTCTTTCTCCGGGAGTTCGTCGTCGGTCATCCGGGCGTTCTCCATGAGGAGCACGTCACCCGCACAGAGGTCACGGGTGGCGGCGAGTGCCTCCTCGCCGTCGGTGTCGGGGACGTACTCGATAGGCTGGTCGGCGTGTTCGGCGAGGATGTCGGCGTGTTGTTCGAGCGTGATGAAGGTGTCACGACCGGGCCGGCCCTGGTGGGCGAGCAGGGCCACGCGGTGGTCGGACTCGACGAGGTCACGAACGGTCTCGGCGTGGCGGGAAAAGCGGCGGTTGTCCTGGACGTGCCCGTCCTCGACTGGGGAGTTCAAGTCCACTCGCATCAGGACCCGCTGGCCGTCCGCGAGGTCGTCGAGGGTCTTGTAACTCATTGCGTCGAAGTGTGACGACCAGCTATTAGTACTCCGCGATATTCGCTCAGGTATCGGCGGCCTACTGCTTGACAGGCAGTCGCTTCGGAGCGGGTACGTCGCGAACTGTGTCGGGCCGAAGGCTTTTGAGTACGATTGCCCTATTGTTGGTCATGAGACGTGACGATCGCGACGACCCCTTCGACGAGTTCTTTGAGGAAATCGAACGCATGATGAACGAGATGATGGGCTCGAACGCGGAGTTTCACTTCGAGCACTCCCGCGGAGACGACACAAGCCAGGGGAGCGGCGATGTCCACTTCGACCGCCACGAGACCGAGGACACCGTCCGGGTCGTCGCGGACCTGCCGGGGGTGACCAAGGAGGCAATCAACCTCAAGTGCGACGGCACGACGCTGCACGTCGACGCCGACGGTCCGGAACGGGCCTACCAGGAACGCATCGACCTCCCCAGCCCGGTTGATGAACACTCCGCCAGTGCCACCTACAACAACGGCATCCTTGAAGTGACGTTCGACCGCGTGGGTGACTCCACCAGCATCGACCTGTAACGGTGTAGCACCGGCACGCCGTCTGTCACCGGCGAGACGACGACTGTTCCACTCCGTCTTGACCTTCCTTCTCGGTGCGTACTACGTCGCGTAACGAGTCGCCACCGAATGGTAAAATGGTTTATTAGACCACACATTAAGATAATATTTCATATGGGGGAGGAATCAAGATGGAGGAGCGGCCGAACGCGAGGTGGAGTGGGACCGCGGGACGCCGGGCCTGGCCGACGACGAACTCTACCGCGTGCTGGCCTCGCGCCCGCGGGCACAGCTACACCGGCTTCTGGACGCACGACCCCGGGACTGTCGGGACGGTTCTTGACGAACTCGACGCACTCGCGGAGTAGTCGTCATCACTCCGCCGTCCGCCGAATCAACGCCGCCAGGTCGTCGTAGAACCCCGCCTCGTACTTGGTTTCGTCGTCGATAGTCGGGCGTGCGTTGGTCTCGTTGACCATGACCCGGTCGTCGGTGACGAGCAGGTCGATGCCCAGGAAGGCAATCCCCATTG
>CAZOQK010000088.1:5037-9324 GCA_964581735.1 uncultured Halobacteriales archaeon
GCCCACTCGACCAGTCGTCGGTGTTCGTCGGGGAGGTCGACCCCCGTCGCCTCGGCGCCGCGGTGGACGTTGTGTTTCCACTGCCCGGATTCGAGCGCCTCGTCTGGCAGGCGCCGCTCAACGGCCCCGACGTACTCGCCGTCGATACACATTGCCCGAAAGTCCCGCGCGTCGGGCAGGTACTCCTGAACCAGAAAGGAGCAGTCGCCGGTCGCTTTGTAGTCGTGAACCAGATCGAGGTAATCACAGATACCCAGAAACGAGTCGAGATCGCCCGCTTTCGCGACGCCCACGCCGCGTGTCACCGAGTTCGGTTTGACGACCACGGGCGGGTCGAACCGTTCGAACGCTTCAACGAGCGCCCCCTCGTCGACGGGGTCGGACACCACGACCGTCTCGGGCGTGGGCAGGCCCGCCCGTGAGAGGCGTGCCAGCGCTTCTCCTTTGTGACGCGACCGGAGGATAGCCTCACGGCCGTTGACCCAGGGCACGCCCAGCAGTTCCGAGACGACGCCGCCCTCGGCGAGTCGCGGCGGGAAGACGAAGCCAACGTCGAAGGCACCGACCTCGGTATCGAGTGGGATGGTCCGTTCTGCGGTCGGGACGTACTCGGCGTCGATACCGCGCTCGGCAAGGGGCTCCTGCATCCGCGCGTACGTTTCGGCGTCGGTCGCCACCGCCAGCCGGAGCATACCGGATTGTAGGGGACGACCGGAATAAATCTACCCGGTCAGTGACGCCGCCGGCAGGAATGGTCCGCAGGCCGTTGGTTACTCCGTGGTGTCTTCGACGGGGGCGCCGCGGACGTTCGTCTGGACGCTCCACGGGCCCTGTGTGGCCTTCTGTTTGGAGGCGCACCCCTCGCCGCTGTCGGCGATGATATTGCCGTGCGGTGGACGAGCCGCCACCGCCACTGGCCGCCGTTGTCTTCGTAGCGCTCAACGGTCGCTTTGCTGGCGACGACATCGGTCTCGACAGCCTCCTCGGGCAGGTCGACGGTGACTGTCTGTTCCTCGTCGACCGGGACTCGCTCCCCACGACCGAACCGGCGGGCGAGACGGCGCGGATACGACGCGATTCCTCGCCGGCTCCATGGCTCGTCTGTTTCGTGTATAGTCTCTTCTGGCATCCACATATCCTAAAGTGGGACTTGTCTGAGTGTACCTGCTAAGCAGTGCAGAGCCGAGTGTAACAACGGACCGAGCCGCCTCTGCAATCGGTGCAGTCGGGAACGGCCCGCCCTCGTGACCACCGCACTGATGCCCCCCGCCGTCGTAACACAACCATGACATCGCTGGTCGAGTCGGTCGCGCCGCTGCGGTTGGCCGTCGGCACGGCGGTCTTTCTCGGCATCACCGGCGCGCTCGGACTCGGGTATGTCAGCCCCAGCCCGCCCGTCGCGGTGGCGCTCGTGGTCCTCTCGCTGACACAGGCGCTGCGCGGGCTGCGACCGCTTGGGGAGACCATCGCGCTCCGGCTCGCGGAGATGGTGATCGTTGCGCTCTTTGGCGTCGCCGCCCTGACGGTGGGCGACGGCGGGGCGTACGGGGCTGTCGCCGTCCTGCTTGGCCTCGCCGGACTCGGCTACTACGGCTGGCGGGCGAGCGAGGACGGCGTCTGGGCCCCCGTCCGTCAGGTGGGGTCAGCGGAATCGTTCCAGCAGTAGACCGCTGCCCCGCCCGGGGCGGCAGGGCGGGATGGGTGCGGATGGACAGCGTCTACGGAGTCATCGAGTACTGCGGAACAGGCCGGGAAGTGCGACGCTAGGAAATCAGGAGCTCTTCACCGCGCTCGACGACGATGCGACATGGCGGCGTAATCTTGTTGTAGGCACGCCGGTAGGCTTCCTTGACGGCCTCGGCCTGGTCGACATCACAGTAGGCGGTAAAGAGGCGCTCGCCGGCCTGGATGCGGGCGGCGGTGCCGACGATTTTCCCGAACGCCTGGCGCATCCCGTCGGAGACGCGGTCTGCACCCGCACCCGTTGCCTGCTTGTTCTCACGCAGGACCTGGTGGGGGAACTTCCGGAGGATCATGCTGTAGTCGTTCTCGCCGAGTTCCTGGATCAGGTAACGGTTCGCCGACAAGCGGGAGGCCTCCAGCGAGCCGTGACGAAGCTGGACGGACTCCTCGACGACCAGCGAAATCTGGACATCATACTCTTCGGGGTCGGTGTGCTTGTCGCCCATCTTGTGCTGTGCAATCTTCGAGCCCGGGATGCCCGTGATGTACTCGCGTCGTGTGTACGCGGGCTTGTCGATGTCCCGGTACATAGAGGCCGGTTTGTCGGACATGATCTTGCACAAGGGAAAGCCGACAGCGTAAATAAACCCTCCGAACCACCGACGGCCCGTCCGTGCCTGCATTACGGTTTTGACGCCAGCCCGAACAGTAGTCCGTATGCGCCGCCGTACCCTCCTTACGAGCCTCGGCACCGCCGCGACGACCGCCACCGCCGGCTGTTTTGGCGCCCTCTTCCGGACGGGCGTCTCCGAATCCTTCGAGGACAGCTACGATGTGACCGACGGAACCGTCCTGGCCGTCGACAACCGTAACGGCGACATTCGGCTCCGGGCGGCCGAGGAGTGAGTCAGGGCGAGCGCTCGAACGCATCAGGGTTGTACCGGAGTACGTCACGGACCTCCGGCCACAGACCGAGCGATTCCAGTGCGTAGCGGGCCAGTGGCGGATTCCGGACGAGTTCGGCTTCGGCGATGCGGAGTTGGTCCGTCGAGTACAGTTCTGGCCACGCCAGCGTCAGCGTCTGTTCCTCGGTCTGTGTCGGGTCCGGCTCGAAGGAGATACCGCCATCGGGCGTCCGGTTGACGGTCCCGCGTCGGAACCGCATCCAGACGGAGTACTCCTCGAACGGCGCCACGTCGGTCGGTTCGGGTCGGCGCCGGTACTGCACCCGGAACCGCTGGTGGGTCTCCTCGTTCCCCCAGAGGTGGCCCTTCGAGAGGAGTTTGACCCGACCGTCGGCGTCGACGGCGATGTGGTAGTGGAGTTTGACGTTGTCGTAGGCCCGCGTGTCGAACTCCTCGGCGATGTCGGGGCCCGACAGCGTGAGCGCTTCCGTGCGCTCGTACGGGAGTGTCGTGTCATGTGCGCGCTCGTACACCGACCGCGCCCCTGATGAGTGCGCTGGCTCGCCGGTCCACGTCTCCGGGTCCGTCTCGTTCGGGTCTATCCACGGGCTCACACTCGTGCTACAACGGCCATGATTTTACTGTTGGCGGCGAATCACACCGCTCGGTCAGCCCCTCCTACCGCGACGGTTCGCTCGGCGACGACGTGCCCGGACGGGGCGTGGACGACACGCACCGTCACCTCCTCGCCGGGAGCTAGCCGGACTGCACCCTTCCGGAGGCGAACGACGGCCGTCTCTCCCGCGCTCCAGGTGCCGTCAATATCGGCCCCCACGGTCGTCAGCGGGCCAGCCACCCGCCCACAGCTGCCGTCGAAGATGTCCGGCCCCTCGACGTGGCCGTCACCCAGGCAGTTGGCCGACAGCGGGAGGTCGACGAGCCGAGCGGGGTCGTGCCCGGGCGCGACGACGACAAGCTCTGTCTCGGCCATCGGAAGGTCCTCACCTCCCCGATGAATGAGTCTGAGCCGCTGGTCATCAGGACCACAGCCGACGCACGCGGCTGGGATAGGCTCGGCGTCAACCGTCACCGACGGCGGCGGGGCGTCAAGCGACCCTACCGCCAGCCCGGCAGCGAGCACGCCCGATGCGAGCACGACGACGAGCGCGACCAGCGCCACGACGCCGACGAGAGAGGTGAGGGCGCGGTCGGTCGTGGAGTCCATCATGCGGGGGTGCCCCGGCCATCGTTGATAAACGTCGGGCCGTCCCCGCTCGTGGTCTGTCCCGCCACTGTCCGCTGGTAACACGGACGTAACTGCACGCCGGTTTTATTCCTGTCGCGGCCCTCCATTAGGGTATGAACATGCTCGTTGACGGCGAGTGGCGGACAGACGCGTACGAATCGACAAACGAGGACGGGGAGTTCGACCGCCAGGAGACCTCCTTCCGGGAGTTCGTCGAGGACGACCCCGACGCCCGGTTCCAGCCCGAAGCCGGCCGATATCACCTCTACGTCTCCTACGCCTGTCCGTGGGCACACGGGACGCTGCTGACACGGTCGCTGAAGGGCCTCGAAGACGCGATTTCGGTCGACATCGTCGACCCCTACCGCGGCGACGGCGGCTGGCAGTTCACTCCCGGGAAGGAGGGCTGTACCGAGGGCTCGGTCAACGGCAGCGACTACCTCCGGGAGGTGT
>CAZOQK010000089.1:0-9322 GCA_964581735.1 uncultured Halobacteriales archaeon
GAGTAACACAGCGTTAAGTGACCCGTTCCCATGGTGACAAACAATGAGAACGCACGAGGACGCCTCGATATCCGGACCTGATGTCGAGGCAATCGTCGAGATTGTTGCCGACGCCCCGGTTTCGGCGGCAGTTCTCTACGGGTCCTACGCCCGTGGTGAACAGCGTCTGGGGAGTGACATCGATGTCGCCGTCGAATTCGACGAGTCGCTGTCTTCGATCGAGCGAACGCGCGCCCGACTCGAGCTTACTGAACGGCTCGGCACGACACTGGGAACGGACGATATCGATGTCACGCCGCTCTCGAAGGCACCCGCTGAATTAAAGGGTGAGGTACTCGAAGACGGTATCTGTCTCTACGGCTCTGTCGACGACGATATCCCAGAGGAAAGGACGACTCGCGACGAGCGCCTGGCCGATTTCGACGAACTCCTCGCCGAACTCGAACGGGTCGTCTGATATGGACGGGATTCAGTCTGACCTGCCGGTCTTTCGGGACTTCCTCGAAGAGGTACGGGAGGCTATCGCATGAACGTCCTCGTCACCGGCGCCTGCGGATACATTGGGAGCGAAC
The DNA here is from genome assembly GCA_964581735.1 of uncultured Halobacteriales archaeon. Taxonomy (GTDB): domain Archaea; phylum Halobacteriota; class Halobacteria; order Halobacteriales; family Haloarculaceae; genus Salinibaculum. The sequence continues at coordinate 573 of CAZOQK010000089.1, forward strand.
TGGTCGCACAACTCCGCGACCGGCCGACCGTCGACCGCATCGTCGCACTCGACAACCTCTCCAGTGGCTCCCCGCGCGTGTTCATAGGCCAACTCGACGGAACCGTCGAGTTCTATCGGGGCGACGTTCGCGAGTACGGCGATGTCGAACACCTCGTCCGCGACGCCGACACCGTCGTCCATCTGGCCGCGATTACTGGAGCCGCGAGCACGCACGAGCGCCGGGAGGAGACCTTCGACATCAACCTCGACGGTACCGAGAACGTGCTGAAAGCCGCCAGCAAGTTCGATGTCGAGAACGTCGTCTTCGCGTCGTCGTGTAACGTCTACGGCCGAGCGACCAGTACCGACATCGAGGAGAGTGTCGAGCCCGACCCGATCAACCCCTACGCCGAGGCGAAACTGGCCGCCGAGTCGCTCCTCGATGAGTACTGTACCGACGGGACAACCGGCACCGCGCTCCGGATGAGTACGAACTACGGCTACGCACCGGGCATCCGGTTCAATCTGGTCGTGAACTACTTCATATTCCGCGCGCTGACCGGGCGGACGCTGACGGTCTACGGCGACGGTTCGAACTGGCGGCCCTTCATCCACGTCAACGACGCCGCCCGCGCGTACGCCGACGCGGCCTGTAACCCCGAATCATGGCCCGAACGGGTCTACAACGTCGGTGCGAACGACGAGAACTATCGCGTTGCTGACGTGGCAGACATCGTCCGTGAGGAGGTCGGCGATGTCGACATCACGTACCTCGAGGAGAAACACCCCGGCCCGTCCTATCACGTGAACTTCGACCGGTTGGCCGAGACGGGATTCGACCCGTCGTGGACGCTCCGTGAGGGGGTCAGGGATATCGCCGCACGATTTACAGACACATGACATCGAACGACTCACAGCCCCACGTCGCCATCACCGGCGCAGCGGGCTACATCGGCAGTCGCGTCGTTACGGAACTACAGGACGAACACCCCGACTGGACAGTCACCGCACTGGACAACTTCTACCTGGGTGATAGCCGAACTATCGGGCATACGAGCGTCGAACACGTCGATATCCGAAACCGGGACCGGCTGGAAGCCGCGCTTGACGGGGCCGACGTGGTGCTCCATCTCGCCGCGATTTCCGGCGTCGACGACTGTGAGGAGAACGCCGATTTGGCCTACGAAGTCAACGTCCAGGGAACGGACAACGTCGCGTGGTTCTGCCGGCAGACCGGCGCGGCGATGGCCTTTCCATTCTCGATGGCCGTCCTTGGGGACCCCGAACAGTTCCCCATCACCGCCGACCATCCGCGTGACCCGATGAACTGGTACGGCCGGACGAAGTACCTCTCCGAGCGCTCCATCGAGACGTTTGCCGAGGGCTCGTTCCCGGCCCACCAGTTCATGATTTCGAACCTCTACGGCCACCACGTCGTCGACGGCCGCCACGTCTCGAAAGGGACGGTCATCAATTTCTTCGTCGACCGCGCCCGCGCCGGCGACCCCCTCACCGTCTACGAACCCGGTACGCAGTCCCGGAACTTCGTCCACGTCGTCGACGTGGCCCGGGCGTTCGTCAGGAGCACCGAACGGCTGCTCGACAGACGCGCCGCTGGCGAGACCGGCACCGAGAAATTCGAAATCGCGACCGACGAGGACCCCAGCGTCATGGCGATGGCCGGACTCGTCGCCGACATCGCGGCCCGAAGCGGCGAACGCCCACCCGTCGAACTCGTCGAGAACCCCCGCGGTAACGAGACGCTCGTCAGCGACTTCGCCGTCGACTGGTCAAGCGCGCGCGAGCAGCTGGGCTGGGAGCCGACCCGGACCGTCGAGGGGACGGTCGAAGAACTGCTCGCGGCGTAGCGAACGAACGAATTTTCCGAAAAAGGGAGCCGTCAGTCGTCGGTATCCAACAGCAGGTTCCGAAGCACGTCACCATAGGCCGGGCGCGTGATGAGCACGCCGATGAGGACGCCAACGATGGTGACAATAGCGAAGCCCTGCAGTTCACCGAGCGAAAGCACCGCCAGCGGGCTCATCGCGATGATGGTCGTCGCAGCGGCGGCGCCGATGACCCAGAACGCTTTGCGAAAGCGGTTCTGGAACACCCGCCCGGTGGATATTTCACCGCGTTGCAGTATCTCGTCGGCGATGATCACCAGGTCGTCCACCCCCGTTCCAATGACCGCGATGAGGCCGGCGATGTGTGAGAGATTCAACGCGAGTCCGACCGTGGCCGCAAAGCCAAGCAGGATGAACACCTCGGCACCGGCGGTGAGCAACATCGGGATAGCGACGCGGGCCTCCCGATACCGGTAGAAAATGACGCCGCTGACGACGAGCCACGCGATGAGTCCGGTCAGCAGCGCCAGCGGCTTGAACTGCTGGGCGAGACTCGGCGCAAGGTAGAGTTCCGACTGGATGTCCAGCCGGGTCGGCAGCGCGCCGCTTTCGAGGTTGAGCTTGATCTGGTTCGCGTCGGAGACGTTGTTGGTCGTGATGCTGAACGACGGGCTGTTGACGAACGCATCGCCATCTTCAAGCGTGGTCGCGAGGTCCTGGGTCATCGTGGCCGCCGAGCGGCGCTCGCCGTCGACGACGGTGTAGAGACACCAGCCGGGGTTTTCTCGGTTTTGCTGCCAGCGGCAGTTCTGGATGCCCTCGTTGGTGAAGCCGTTCTGGAGCATGACATCCTGGAAGTTTCGGGCGGCGCTTTCGGTCATCGTCACGCCGACGGAGGGACGACCCTGCCCCTGGCGGACCGGGGAGATGCCGGTGATTTCATCCTGTGTCAGGACCGTCGTGTTGCGGTACTCGGTGCCGTTCCCGGTGTCGGCCGGATAGCCCGCGACGACCTGGACTCGGCCGGGTTCGCCGACGATGTCTTTGACTTCTGAGCGGGTCGCACCCGGCACCTCGATGACGAGAAAGTCACTCCCAGCAGCAGACTGAGTCAGGGACGCGCCACCGCCGGTCAGCCCGCCCTGATTGATGCGGTCGGTCAGGACCGTCTCTGCCGTCTGGTAGGTGTCGCTGGCGACGCCGTCACGGACCTGGTTCGCTGACACGTCGTACCCCGCATCGCTCAGCGCGGTTGCAAACTCCTGCTGGCTGGTGTTGCCGTCGTACAGTTCGACTGTGTCGGCGCCGACGCGGATGCGGACATCGATGGGGTCGACGCTGAGGTCGTTCGAGACGCTCTGCCGGACTGCCCGCACGTCGGTGTCGCTGTCCAGCCCGACGCTTTCGGCGGTCATCCCGACTAGCTGTGTACGGAGCCGGGTTCCGCCGGAGAGTTCAAGGCCGAACTGGAGGTTGGTCAGCCCGTCGCTGCTGTTCAGTTGCGTGCCGTTCCCGGCGTTCCCATCGTCGGCGCCCCCGGAGGGCACGAAGAGGACGAGCCCGCTCAGGATGATCAGCACGGTCAGGACGACCACGCGCCAGTTCTCGCGGATGTCCATCAGTGAGCACCCCCCATTATTTCGCGACCCCCTCGTATTTGTAGTAGCGAAGCAGGCTCATGTTGAGCATGTAGGTGTTCATCAGGTCGGCGGTCAGCCCGAAGACAAGAATCAGGCCGACTTCCGGGAGCAACGGAATCCCGAAAAAGGTCGCCGTGATGGTCATCACGACCATTGCGGAAATCGATGTGAGCGTCATCGTAATCCCGGTCCGCATCGCCCGTTGGGCGCTCTCGTAGAAGCTGCCACGCCGTCGGAGAACGTGGTTGTTCAGGAGGATGTCCGAGTCAACGGAGTACCCGATGAGCATCAGGAGCGCGGCGACAGCACCTAGTGTCAACTGGATGCCGAAGACGTTCATCAGTGCGAGCGGAATCATGATGTCAGAAAAGGCCGAGACGACGACGGCAATCGAGGGCACAAAGGTTCGGAACAGGCCAAAGACGAGCAGACTCATTCCGGCGAAGGCCACGACGAGGCCGAGAATGGCCTGTTGCTGGGCGCTCGATCCGAAACTGGCCGAGCGCTCCTGTACCTGCTCGATATCGTACCCCGCATCGCTCGCCGTGTTCTCGATGGCCGCCGTATCCTCAGCCTGCGTCGTGAGGATGAACGTCCCACCGCTGGCAGCGGGCTGGATGGAGTCGTACTCCATCCCGCTGAAGGTGTCTCTGACCTGCGAGAGGTCGTCGTCAGCAGTAAAGCGGACCTCGGTCCCGCCGGTGAATGCGAGCCCGAGGTCGACCGGCACGCCAGTCGTCACGTACCAGGCAGCGATAACGAGCAGTGCAAGCCCGAGAATCGCCAGCGGGATCGCTGCCAGCTGCCGATTCGAGTACTGCTCGTAATCGATGTCCGATACCTCGAAGTCCATGCGCGGTGGTGTGAGAGCGGCCCGAATAAGCCTTCCCTTTGCAGATTGACCGCGCCCAGCCGGTCCGACCGCCTGCTAACGCGTGGCCCCCGCTCAACCGTCGAGGAACTCGTTCAACTGCTCGAACTCCGCCGGCGAGAGAATAACTTCTGTCGCGAAGTCGTCGAACCGCTCGAAATCGTCGTCGATGGTCACCACCGTATTCACTCCTTCGTCGGCGGCCACCGCCGCGTAGTAGCCGTCCCAGCCGTCGACGTTCGCATCGCCTGCGCGGGCGAACCCGTCACGGACGACAGCCTCGGGCATCCTGTCGTACCAGTGGATGCGCTTTGCGTCCATGAAGTTCCCGAGCAGTCGCGACGCGTCGGCGTTCGAGTAGCCGTAATATGTCGTCAGCACGGTGTGTGCCCCGACCACGGCGGGATACGGGACGACCGCATTCCGCTCCCCGGCAATGGCATCGCGAACGTAGGAGAGAGCGGCGTCCCGAACTGGGGCATCCGTGTGGGCGAGTGCGATGACACCGACGTCGAAGAGATACGGTCCGCCCGCGTCACTCATCGCTGTCCCGTTTGGCACCGCGGCGGACCGCCTCCCGGTGTTTCTGTGCGACCGGCTGGCTGTCGTCGGGTGCTGTTGTCCCACGGCGCTTGGACGACGCTTCCTGGACGAATTGTTCCATCCGGTCGAGTATCTGCTGGGGATCGTCCTCCGGTTCGACCACCGCTGCCCCGTCCTCCTCGCGGATTTCGACCTCGGTTCCGGCGGTAATCCCCAGTCGCTCCCGCACCTCCTGTGGCAGGACAATCCGCCCTTTCGAGTCCACTCTCACCATGTTCCCACTTCGAGTGGGAAAATTATAATCGTTGTGCCGAGTCCCGCTCAGTCCGGCAGATACCGGACGCTCACCACGCCCTCTGCCGCCCGCACCTCCACGCGAGCGACGCCCAACTTCGCGGCCTGTGTCAGCGTCGCCTCGTCCTCCAGTACGTCCGCCGTCGCCTGCTCGGTCTCCTCGTCGGGCACGGTGATGACGTGCAGTTCCCCCTCGCCCGCTCGCTCCTGTCGGGTCATCTCGCCGACCGACTGCTCGCCTGCGATTTCGCGGGCCTGCTTCGTCGGCGGTTCGGGACTCTCCCCGACCGGTATCTCGCGCTGGCTGGTCAGTTCCTCGACGGTCCAGGTGACTTCCATCGGCGGTTCGGGTGCCACCGTCGCCACCACGACCTCGCCCTCGCTTAGGCCGGGGTTTTCTGAGAGCGTGTGGACCTGGCCGTCGGTCACGTCACGCAGCACTGCCGCGCCGTCGTCGGCACCTGTCACCAGAAAGGTTCCCGCTTTGCTTCCGTCAGTCATTGGCGGCCGTAGGCCCGGTCGGCGCTTGTCGGTTTCGACTGCCGGTGACGGCCCCGCGGTGGCAGATTCACCGCAGTAGTGTGGCGGCACACTATCATTTATCAGGGATGGCGCCATACCCGTGTCCATGAGCAGTGAGCGGGTGGACTCCGAGAGCAAGGTGTCGGGGAATCAGGCGAATATACCGGCTCGCATCCGGCGGGAACTGGACATCGACGACGGTGACAAACTCCGCTGGCACGTCGAGGACGACGGGACACTCCGCGTCGAGGTGGTCCAACAGCACAGCGGCACGTTCAGCGAGTTCGACGGCTACGACGGTGACGACGAGACAGCAGTTACCGCCGACCACGACGCCTGGGGCGTCGACGGCGAATAGATGCCCCGCGCTCTCGTCGATACGACCGTTCTCTTTGCGGGGGCGTACCGCCGGGACAGCGCACACGAAGACGGGCTCTCGGTTCTGCGGGGAATCGACACCGCCGCGCTCCCGGAAGCGGTCGTTCTCGAGTACGTCCTCGCGGAGACGCTGAACGGTCTGACGACCCACGCGGGACACGAGGCTGCGACCGACTTTCTCGACAGGATAGAGGAGAACACCCGCTTTCACGTCGAGTCGATAACTGCCGACGAGTTCGCGACGGCAAAAGCGCTCTTCCGGCAGCACGAGCGGTTCTCCTTCGTCGACGCCGCTATCGTCGCATACATGCAGGCGGAGGGGCTGGGCTACCTCTACACGTTCGACGACGATTTCGACGCTGCCGCAGACATCTACCGCCTCGACTCTGCGACGAACCCCTATCACCCCGAATGAGGGGCAGCAAAACACCCACTATCGGAACCGCCGGTGTAACAGGTAGCCGACGGCCAGCGCGACCAGCGGCGGTGCAGCACCGGCGACGGTCGGCAGGTCGTACAGGGCGCTGACGACGGGCGCGAGCGCGCCGCTTGGGTCGTCGCGGAGTTCGGCCGGTGCGGTGACGACCAGCGTCAGATACAGCGAAAAGGCAAAGAGGTAGCCGCCGACAGCGAGTGCGCGGTCGTAGGCAAGCGTCGACTCGCTGCGGCGGTGTCGGCGCGCGACGAACACGACCGGGCCGATGAGCGGGACGACGACGAGCGCGCCGACGACGATAATAAACGAGCGGGCAAAGGTCATGGTGCCGCCGGCGGTGCCGAGCGTGTTCGCCACCGCCGTCACGAGTGAGAAGGTAAAGACGATGGTGACCAAACCGGCCAGCAAGCCGCCGATGGCGACGTAGCTCTTCAGGAGGCGTGACTCCGTGTGGCGAAAGGCGTAGGGGAAGGTGCCGAAGATACCGCCGTACTCGTCGCCGTCGTCGGTTTCCGTCTCGGTCGCGGCGTCTGCCGGGCCGGCTGTTGCCTCGCCGTCACTCATTGGGACAATGTTGGTCGCAGCGAGGAAAAGCAGCGCGGTCCGATAGTGGCTTTACTACCGGAAATATATAACCGACGAGAGGAGCAACTGAGAGATATGAGTATCACCCATGATGAAGACGTGCTCGGTGGCAAGCCCCGAATCGACGGCACGCGCGTCGGCGTTCGCCACGTTGCTGCACGGGTAGCCGACAGCGGCCAATCCGCCGCTCACGTCGCGGACCAACTCGACGTGTCACTCGCGGCCGTCTACGAGTCACTCTCGTATTATTATGCGCATATCGACGAGATGCGCGAACCCGAAGCGGAGAACGAAGCGGCGTTCGAGCGAGTACGGGAATCTTCGCTCAAACCCAAAGAGACTGTCCAGTGACTGCTGTTGAAATTCTCCTCGACGAACACGTTGGTCGGGTGTTCGAACGGCTGCTCCGAGAACGCGGACACGATGTCGGACAGGCCAAAGACCGGTTCGGAGAGTACACCAGCGACGCTGGGCCGGTCGAGTGGTGTGGTGAATCCGGCACCGTGTTGCTGAGGAACAACGCGAAGGACTTCGAGCCACTGCACGACGAGTACGACCACGCTGGAATCCTTCTCCATTACGAGCAGAAACTGCCCAACACCGACCCGGAAGGACTCGCCAGAACCGTCGATTGAGTGTTCGCCCAGTACGGAACCGACGGGCTCGAAAACCAACTCGTCGACCTGGGTGAGTGGTACGAGTGGCTCCACGGGTGAGAGGTGAGACCCGTTCTGTTCTGTGGCGGCGTAGTCGTGACACCTATTGGGGCGCACGCTGAGCACATCGCTATGAAGGTAGACATCGGAAATGCGCTCGCGTCGGTGGCCGACCCCGGCATCGGCGAGGCGGCGCTTGACGCACTCGACGGCCGCGTCGCGACCGCCCACGACCGCATCGAACGGGGCATGACCGACGGCGACTTTGGCTACGCCGCGCTGAATCTCCCCGACCGCACCGACCCCGCCGCAATCGAGGCGGCAGTCGAACCGCTCGCCGACAGCGACGCCATTCTGACCGTGGGTATCGGCGGCAGCGCCCTCGGCGCGACGACCATCTCTACAGCGCTCGGGCCCAGCGACACCACCCACCACGTGCTCGATAACGTCGACCCCGAAGCTGTCACCGAGACCCTCGACGCGCTCCCGCTCGGTTCGACGGCGGTCAATGTCGTCTCCAAATCGGGCACCACCGCCGAGACGCTCTCGAACTTTCTGGTCGTACGCGACGCCATGGAAGGGGCGGGCGTCGACTGGGCCGACCGGACCGTCGTCACCACCGGCGAGGCGGGACCGCTGCGGGCGCTGGCCGAGGAACACGACCTGCCGGCGCTCGACGTTCCCGACGGCGTCCCGGGGCGTTTCTCGGCGCTTTCCGCCGTTGGACTCGTCCCGGCGGCAATCGCCGGCCACGACATCGAGGGGGTTGTTTCGGGTGGACAGGAAGCGATGGAGTCGCTCGCTCCCTCGCTCTATGACTGTCCCGCGTACGCTTACGGCGCGCTCGCGTACGCGCTTGACCAGCGCGGCGCGTCGGTTAACGCCGTGATGCCCTACGCCGAGCGGCTCGAACCCTTCGCGGAGTGGTTCGCCCAGCTGTGGGCCGAGAGTCTCGGCAAGGACGGCCTCGGACAGACGCCAGCCCGCGCGCTCGGCG
>CAZOQK010000090.1:0-9284 GCA_964581735.1 uncultured Halobacteriales archaeon
GTCCTCGCTCGTCTCGGTGTCGCTTACGTCCCGTATCTCGGCCGCTATCGACCGGAGTCGCTCGCGTTCCTCGCCGGAGAGAAACGCCTCCGTGGTGCCGGTGAGACGCCGAGCGGCCGCCTCGGCGTTGCGCCGGGAGTTGACGAACACGAGCGAGGAGCCGTCGTCTTCGAGCGTATCCCGGACGACGGCGGCGGTCTGGTCCTCGCTGTTTTTTACCGGGACCCGCGACTGGCTGCCGTCCTCCAGGTGCATAGCATCGCCGTAGTGGACACCCTTCTGGAGGTCGATGGGGCGCCAGTCGGAATCGACGAGGTCGGCGTCGAGCCAGTCGGCCAGAACGCCTGCGTTCCCGATTGTCGCCGACAGCGCAACCGTCTGGAGGGCCGGGTTCAGCTGGCGGAGTTTCGCGAGCGTCACCTCCAGTGTGGGGCCGCGTTCGCTGTCATCGACCAGGTGGACTTCGTCGGCGACCACACAGGAGAGGTCGTCGAGCCACGGCGCGTCGTTTCGCACGAGGGAATCGACCTTCTCGCTGGTAGCGACGACGATGTCCTTGTCGGCGAGCCACCCGCCGTCGGATTCGTAGTTGCCCGTCGAGACGCCGACATCCAGCCCGTACTGTTCGTACTCCTCGAACTCGGCCTGTTTCTCGCTGGCGAGCGCACGCAAGGGAACGATGTACAGCGCCTTCCCGCCGGCGGCCCCGGGCCGGTCGTTCGAGTCATCCGGGCGTGGCTCGGAGGTCCCCCGCTCGATGCCCGCGAGCATCGCGAGCGTGGCGATGAGCGTCTTACCGCTTGCGGTCGGGATGGCGGCGACGAGGCTGTCGCCCTCGGTGACGCCAGCCTCGACGGCCTCTGCCTGTGGTGGGTACAGCGACTCGATACCCTGCTCGCGCAGGTGGTCGGGCAGCCAGTCGGGCACCCCAGGGATGTCCGCAACGTCCATTGTATGTGAGTGGGGCGCGGTCCTGTTTAAACGTTCGTTCGCAGGGGAACCAAGGTCCCCGCGGGCTTTTAGTCGACGACGGCCCAATCCGAAGTATGCGCGTGGAATACGACCGCGACACCTGTATCGGGATGTTCCAGTGTGTCGCAGAGTGGGATGCATTTGAGGAAGACAAGGACGCCGGGAAGGCGGTGTTGCGCGACGGCGAGGAGACCGACGACGGTGTCTTCGTTCGTGACGTACCCGAAGGCGCCGAACTGGACGCGAAGTTCGCCGCCCGTTCCTGTCCGGTCGACGCTATCGCCATTTACGACGACGACGGCGAGCAACTGGTGCCTTAGGCCGGCCGCCTGAGGGCGGACGCGACCCCCGCCGCAGCCGCGCTGATGGCCAAGACGAGCACGCTCGCCGCGTTGAGAAACGCCGTTGCCCCGATTCTGACCTTGCCGAATATCTCTAGTGGCACCGTCGTCACGCTCGACCCGGCCAGGAAGAAGGTGATGAGAAACTCGTTGAACGACAGCGCGAAGGCAAACAGGAGACTCGCGACCAGCGACGGCCACAGCAACGGGAGTGTGACGGTGCGAAACACCGTCCGGCGGTCGGCACCGAGGTCCGTCGCGGCGTCGGCCAGCCGGTCGTCCAGCTCCGTGTAGCGTGCGGCGAGCAGGAACGTCGTGAACGGGAGAACCCAGAACAGGTGGCCAAGCAGTATGGGGACGTACCCGAAGCCCAGTCCAACGACGGCGCTTGCACGGCCGATGCCGAAGGCCACGACTACCGTCGGGACGAACAGCGGGAGCGCGATAACGATTGCAACAGCGCGCCGCGCTATCCGGGGCAGTCGGCTCCGGGTTATCGTGTGCGCCGCGGCGAGGCCGAGCGCGGTGCCGCCGACGGCGGCCACGATACCGATACCGAAGCTGTTGAGCAACGCCCGCACGAACCGGGTGTCCTGCAGCACCGCCCGGTACCACCGCAGCGAGAACGCCTCGATGGGAATCGTCGGCTGACCCGCCGGCGACAGCGAGAGGTAGCCGACCACGACGACCGGGCCGTACAGGAACACCAGCGTGAGCACGACGACAACGGCAGGGAGTCGGGCCACGCCGCGGGTCATCGCCCGTCGAACCCGGGTCACCATCCGCGCAGCTCCCTCCTGACCCGCGGAAAGGCGGCGCCGACGGCGAATCCAACGAGGACGAGACAGAGGAACACGAACGACAGCGCCGCCGCGAACCCGTAGTTGGCGTACTGCTCGAACGCCTGCACGACGAGACGGGCGACCATCACGTTCCCCGGACTCCCCAGAATCTCCGGCGTGGCGTAGGCGCCGGCGATGCGGGCGTACACGACCAGCGTCGCCGCCGCGGCGCCGGGGAGCGTTCGGGGGACCACGATGTCACGGAACACCCGCCAGTTGGTCGCACCGAGGTCGCGGGCGGCCTCAAGCAGCCGGTAGTCCAGCCGCTCCATCGAGACGTACATCGTCAGGACGACGTACGGGAGGTAAATGTAGACGAAGCCGATACCCATCGACAGCTGTGTGTACAGCAGGTCAAGCGGCTCGCCGACCAGCCCGGCGCCGACGAGCAGCCGGTTCACCACGCCGCCGCGGGCGAGTATCCACACCCACGCGTAGTTCAGGACCACGTAGTTGAGCCACAGCGGCAGCGTCAGCGCGACGAGGCCGGCGAGGCGGTACCGCGACGGACACCGGTGGGCCAGCCAGAACGTCACCGGGTATGCGATGGCCAGGCAAATAGCCGTGACGGCGACGCCGACGCCGAGGGAGTACGAGAGCGTGCCGCGGTACAGCGGACTGAGCGCTCTGGCGTAGTTGTCCGTCCCCAGTCCCGGGCCGACGCTCTCAACGAACAGCACCGCGAGCGGAAACACGCCGAGTGCCAGTGCGAGCAGCGTCGGGCCGCCGGCGACCGCCCAGTCCCGTCCGCTGTCAGCCGTCGCCATCCGCCACCACCACCGCGCGTTCGACGCGCAGTCGGACCGTCTCGCCCACGCTGAACAACCCTTCGGTGTCCCCGGTACCGCCGTCGGCGACCGCCGTCCGCCGCTGACGTCGGACGACCAGTTCCGGACCGCCACAGTCGACGGTGGCCTCCGCGTAGAACCCCTTGTACGCGGTGTCGACGACCTCGCCGGTTATCGGCCCATCGCCGAGCCTGACCGTCTCGGGTCTGACGGCGACCGTAACCTGCTCACCGGTCGCCGGCTGTCGGTCGAGGGTTTCGGCGGTTATGTCCCCGGCGGCCGTCTCGATGACCACCGTGTCGGCTGTCAGGTCGGTCACCGTGCCGGCGAGGACCGTTGCATCACCGAGGAACTCGGCGACGAACCGGGTCCGTGGCTGGTTGTACAGCCGCCGGGGCGACCCCGTATCGACGACCCGGCCGTCCTGCATCACACCGATACGGTCGGACATGCTCATCGCGCTCTCCTGGTCGTGGGTCACGTAGAGGAACGTCGTCCCGCTGTTTCGCTGGATGCGTCTGAACTCCGTCTGCATCTCCTCTCTGAGCCCCCGGTCCAGCGACGCGAGCGGTTCGTCAAGCAGGAGGACGGCGGGGTCGTTGACCAGCGCGCGGGCCAGCGCGACGCGCTGTTGCTGCCCGCCCGAGAGAGACGCGGGGTCACGGTCCCCGAACCCCTTGAGACCGACGAGCGACAGCGCGTCTGCGACCTGTCGGCTCCGCTCGGGGTCGGTGACGCCGGTCCGGGCGAGGCCGTAGCCGATGTTCTCCGCGACAGTCATATGCGGGAACAGGACGAGGTCCTGAAACACCATGTTGGTCGCGCGTTCGCGGGCCGGCAGATCGGTCACGTCTCGCCCGTCGATGCGGACCGTCCCGGCGTCGGGCGCGGCCAGCCCGCCGAGCATCCGCAGCGTCGTCGTCTTCCCACAGCCAGACGGGCCGATGAGCGAGAAGAACTCGCCCCCGTCGAGCGTCAGGCTGACATCCGCGACGGCGGATTCGCCGCCGAACGACTTCGAGAGCCCTTCGACGGTCAGAGCGCTCACTACAAATCAGCCTCCGTCTTCGCCATGTTCCACGTCTCCGTGTACTGTTGGACGAGGGACTGTGGCTTGGGCTCCTCGTAGATGAACTGGTCGGGGTCGTCCAGCCCGTAGGACGCCCGGTCGGCGTCGTGCTCCTCGAAGACCTGCTCGTTTGGCACGGCGATGTTGTTCGGCGTCATCAGCGAATCGTACCCCATCATCGTGTGCCACTCCTGGATGAACGTGTGGGCGAGTTCGGGGTTCTCCGCGTCCTCCCGGATGCAGTGCTGGATGAACCACGCCTTCGTCCCCTCCTCGGGGTAGACGCGTTCGACCGGCAGCCCGTCGGACTGCAGCGACTGGATGGCGTAGTTCCAGACCGGCTGGACGCCGACCTCCTCGCTTCGCATCAGTTGTTCGGACTCCCCGCCGTTGTTCCAGAGGCCGGCAGTCCTTTCGAGTCGGTCTATCAGGTCCGTACGCAGCGCGTCGAAATCTACGTCTTCGGCACTGGTCGGGTTCAGCGGTTCGCCGAAGGCCGCGTTCCGGTACAGCGTCTGCAGGCGCGCGTCGTCGCGGCCGCCGGCGAGTCCGGCCAGGTCGCCGCTCCAGAGGTCGGCGAGGGCGGTCACGTCGGCGTCGACGAGGTCCGTGTTCACCGCGAGCGGGGTCTGTCCGAAGCTCCGGGGAATCCCGTACACCTCGCCGTTCTGTTCGAAGTAGTCGGCCTTGAGGAAGTCGAACACGTCCTCGTAGGCCGGCACCTGCTCCAAGTCCAGCGGCTGGATGAGCCCCTCCTCCATCGCCGGGGTCACCGCGTAGTTCCCCAACGGCACGAGGTCGTAGTCGGCACGCCCCGCCCGCATCTGTGAGAGCGACTCCGCCGACCCCTGTGCCGCCTGGCGTTCGACGGTCACGCCGTGGCGCTCCTCGAAGGCTTCGAGCACCCCGTTGTTGTACACGTAACCCCAGTCCAGCATCGTCAGGGTCGGTGTCTCCGAGCCGAGGCCACCACACCCGGCCAGTCCGGCGGTTGCAGCTGTTCCGACACCAGCGAGAAACGACCGTCGCGAAGCATATCGCTTCATATAACGTGGATGTCGTGGAAAATAATAAAACGGTGTGTAACAGAGTAGGCAGACACCCCAGTCGAAAGCTACGTTATCGTGTGTGTACTCATCACGGTGTGGGTCGCCGGACACTCCGACGCCTGGTGAACGTGGTTCCCGAGACGCTCGCCCGACTCGGACTCGTCGACAGGGAGAAGGCAGTCGAGTCGACGGCGCTGGCCGCCCCGGTGATGGTCACGGGCGGGCTCCGCATCCTCCTCCGTCTGGCCGACTTCCTGATGATCGGTATCGCGCTCGGCGACGCCGCCATCGCCGGGCTCGAACTCGGCTTTCAGTACTACTTCCTGGGCTTTGGCCTCTCGCTGGCGCTGACCTCGGGCACCATCAGCGTCGTCTCCCGGTTACAGGGTGCAGGCCGGCGGGCACGGGCGAACCTCGCGGTCAAGCAGTCGCTGTGGCTCTCACTGGCAGTGGCGATACCGCTGATGGCCGCGTCGTGGGTGTACGCCGACCCGCTCGTGGGCGTTCTGACCGACGACCCCGCGACCATCCGCTACGGCGGTGCCTACCTGCAGGTGGTGATGCTCGCGCTCGTCTTCCGCTTCTGGAGTATGGTCGCGGCGCGCGCGCTCGCAGGCAGCGGCGACACCCGAACCCCGATGTATGTCCGCTTTCTGACCGTCCCGACGAACGTTGCCCTGAACGCCGTCCTCGTGTTCGGCCTCGGCCCCGCGCCGGCACTCGGTGTCGTCGGCGCAGCGCTGGGGACGGTCGTCGCAAACGCCGTCGCTGCCGTCGCCTTCGTCGGCGTACTCGCGTCGGGCCGCTACGGCGTGGCGCTTCCGCTCGCCGGTCGGCAGTTCGACGCCGGCCTCACCGCCGAAATCGTCCGGGTCGCCACGCCGCTTGCCGGGATGCGACTGCTCCAGACCACCGCACGCTTTCCGTTCTTGATCGTCCTGGGCGTGCTCGGGACGCCGGCGGTCGCCGCCTACGCCATCGGTCGCCGTGTCATGCTGTTTGCCCTGATGCCCGCCTGGGGGTACGCCACCGCAGCCAGCACGCTCGTCGGCCAGTCGCTCGGCGCCGGCGACGCGGACGGTGCGAGCGACTACGGCTGGCAAGCGATGCGGCTGGGACTCGTGACTCAGCTCCTGTTCGCTGGAGTGCTCGTCCTCGGAGCCCGCCCCATCGCGACTGCCTTTGGCACCGACCACGTCGGGCTCACTGTCGAGTTCATCCGTGTACTCGGGCTCGCCACTGCGGGATTCAGCGTCTCGCGGACGATGCGGGGGAGTCTCCGCGGGGCGGGCGATACCCGCTGGCCGCTCTATGGCACCGTCGTCGGCTCCTATCTCGTTCGGCTCCCGGTTGCGGCGCTTGCACTCCCGGCGGCGTTTACCGTGACCGTCGCGGGCGTGTCGGTTGCGCCCGGCATGGGTCTCGGGCTGCCGGCGGTGTACGTGGCACTTCTGTGTGATTTCTACGCAAAAGCGGCGGTGAACGCGGGTCGGTTCTATTCAGGGCGCTGGAAGGCAGTTGCGCGGCGTGCGGGGGTCGGGGCTGCCGACTGATTACTCGAACTCGCCTTCGTGGACATCGCGTTCGGGCTGGGAAGCCATCTGGATGCGGTTGCGCGGGAAGAAGTGTGCGAGGTCGGTCGTCGTGACGATGCCGACAGGCTTGCCTTCCTCAGTGACCGGCAGTTTCTTCACCCCGTTGTGGCCCATCCGCTCGCCGGCCGACCGGACTGCTTCGTGGGGCCGGATGGTGACGACCGGGTCGGACATGATATCGGAAACGGCCGTCTCCGAGAGGTCGAGGCCATCACCGACCGCCCGGACGATGTCAGTCTCCGTGACGATGCCCTCGATAATATCATCACCGACGACGAGCGAGCCGACGTGTTCGTCGGCGAAGATGCCAGCGGCCTCGGCCACTGTGGTGTCCTGTGTGACTGTGATGACTGGGCTGCTCATGATGTCGCTGACTGGAGTTTCATCGGACATGCGTCGTGGTAGGGAGATACGGAGCCCAGGGCTTAACTCTGGCCCCTGGGATGGCCGGAAATCTGTGCCTTTTTATCGTTGCTGGTGAAACTGCGGGGTATGAACACAGCAACGAAGATTACCATCGGTACCATCGTTGTCTCGGCGCTGCTCGTCGTATTACTCGTCGCGAACCTCGCACTCGCGTAGATGTTCAGCGAGCGTTCCCTCGGCGACGCCGTCACCGCGGTCAAAGAAGAATTTGCACCCGACGCGCTCGTCCTCGACTGTGCGCGTGACTTCGAGACGGTGCCGCCCGAACAGGCCGAAGAGCTCGGGCTGCTCGTCGACGGGCTCGACCCCGCGAGCGCGCCGGGCGAGTGGGTGCCGGCCGACGCGCCAGAGCTTCTCCACCGCTACGCCAGCGGGCAGTTCACCATCGGCATGCCCGGCGACGGCAGCGTCGTCTGGACGCGACAGACCGACCCGCCCGTGGTCCTCGTCAAACCACGGCTAGAGGGGTCGCCCGACACCTTCGTCGACTTCCTGCTCGCCGAGGCGTTCGTCCAAGTGAGTCTCGGCGAGCCCGAGCAGTTTCTTGGCTTTTTCAGCGACCGGTACCCCGCCTTCCACGACGCTGCGATCCGGTACACCGACGCCGACGGCGCCTATCAGGTCGCCGCGGCCTGTTATGACGCCTATCTGGGGCTGCAGACCCGGGACATCTTCGCCGGGTGGCGCGACACGTCCCCTGACCTCTTTGAGGCGTGGCTGGACGCCGGCGAGCGGCTCGAACCCCGCCTCTCGGAGCTCTCGACGGCGATGGCCCGCGGCGAGACGGCATTCGGGGACGCCGCCGAGCTTGCCTGCAGCGGGGTCAAACACTCCGGCGATCTCCCGACTCCGTTCGACGCACTCGACGCCAGCGCCTACTGCGACCACGGCGCGGTTTACGCCGTCCAGTGGGCCGAGCGCACGTTCGAGGCGCTCTCCTGACCGTTCCCTGCATGTACCTACGACGGTACCGGCTGCGCTCGCCACGTGTTAACACATCGTGTTACTTCCCAAACAGAGGCTAACGGAGTGGGTGTCGTCGGGGGCGAGCAGAGCCAAGTCAGAGTCTATCGAGGACGGCATCGGCGTCGTAGTTCAGGGAGAGTTCCCGCGAGCGACCCCGCCCGTCGACATCGGTGTAGTCGGCGTCGATGATGCCGAGCTGGTCGAGTTTGTTGATGATTTCGGAGTAGCGCGTGTAGCCCAGGTCGGTCCGGTCGTTGAACGCATCGTAGATGTCGCCCGCCCGTTCGCCGTCGTGTTCGGCGATGACCTCCACGAGCGCAGTCTCCGAATCGGAGAGTTCCTGCAGGCGCCGGGAGAGGTGGACGTACTTCGAGTTGTCGTAGGCCTCATCGACATCCTTGCGTTCGACGGTGCGTGAGGCACGCATCTCGGCGGTCAGGCCGGCCCGGCGAAGCAAGTCGATGCCCACCCGCAAGTCCCCGCCCTGTTCGGCAGTGAGTTCGGCCACCCGGTCCAGCGTCGGGGCATCGATGACGCCATCGTGGAAGCCACGGTCGGCGCGTTCGCCGAGAATCTCGACGATTTCGCTCTGGTCGTAGTTCGGGAAGTAAATCTCCTCGGGCCGGAACACCGACTGCACCCGCCCGTCCAGTTCCTCTATCATATCCAGGTCGAGGTCAGAGGAGATGACGATGACGCCGATTTTCGCCCCGCCCTGTTCCTCGTGGGCGCGCAGGAGCGAATAGAGCGTATCGGAGGCTTCCGATTCATAGAACAGATAGTTCACATCGTCGAGTGCGACCACCAGAATCTCGCCGTCCTCGACGAGCTGGTCGGTCACCTGTGAGAAGAGTTTCTTGAACGAGATGCCCGAGGAGGGGGGTTCGTAGTCGAAGACACCCTCGAAGAGCCGCGAGAACACCGAATAGCGGGTGGAGTTGACCTGGCAGTTGACGCGTACGGCCTGCACGTCGGTCTGTGCGGTAAGTTCGTCGAACAGAATCTGGACCGCGGTGGTCTTCCCGGTGCCGGGTGGACCCTGTGCCATGACGTTCAGCGGCCGGGAGCCACGCACCGCCGGGCGGAGCGCGTACTTCAGGCTCTCCATCTGGGTCCCGCGGTGGAGGAACGTCTCGGGAAGGTAGTCGATTTCGAAGACGTGCTCGTCTCTGAAGACGGATTCGTCCCAGGACAGCATCCCCTCCTCGGGGTCGTCGGTCATCACTTTCACCGAGC
>CAZOQK010000091.1:0-9138 GCA_964581735.1 uncultured Halobacteriales archaeon
GCCCACCACGCCGCCTACCCCGACGTGGACTGGCCCGCCTTCGCCGAAGCGTTTGTCACCGGTCTCGGTCTCGCTCACGAACCGCTGACGACGCAGGTCAACCCCTGTGACGACCTCCAAACTGTGTTCGACGGGCTGCGGGGTGCGAACAACGTCCTGCTCGATTTGGACCTGGATGCGTGGCTCTACGTCTCCGACCAGTATCTCGGGCAGGAGGCCATCGCGGGCGAGACCGGCTCCTCGACGATGCCCCATAAGGTCAACCCAATCGACTTCGAGAACAGCGAGGGGAACCTCTCGAAAGCGAACTCGGATTTGGTCTTTCTCGGCGATTACGTTACGAAATCCCGCCTCCAGCGTGACCTCTCGGACTCGACGGTCAAGCGCAACATCGGCGGTGCGTTCGCCCACTGTCTCATCGGCTACAGCAAGTGTCAGAACGGCCTCGCAAAGGTCGTCCCGAACGAGCACGTCATGCGCGAGGACATAGAGAACACGCCCGAAATAATCGGTGAGGCGGTCCAGACCATCCTCCGCCGGGAGGGCCACACCGACGCCTACGAGCGCGTGAAGGAACTCACCCGCGGGAAGGAGGTCACCGTCGAAGCGTTCCACGACCTCTTCGCGGAGCTGGACGTGCCCGCGTCGGTTCGCGAGGAGTTACAGGCGCTGACGCCCGCGGGCTACACCGGCGTCGCGGACGCCCTCGCAGACGGAGTCTGATGATCGACGTTCGCTACGCTCTCACCGACGACCACCGGGAAACCCTCGCCGACCTGTACGCCAAGACGTGGTTCGGGAGCGACTGGGGCGGCGACACGCTCGCAGGCCTGCTCGCCGGCACGGACGAACTGGTCGCGCTCTGTCTCGGTGGGGACCTCGTCGCCTTCGCGCACGCTCTCACCGACTACACGACAGTCGCGTTCGTCCGCGACGTTGTCGTGGTACAACCCCACCGCGGCGAGGGACTGGGGCGGCGACTGCTCGCGGAACTCCGGGCACATCCCGACCTCCAGCGTGTCGAGCGGTTCGCCGTCACCTGCCCTGACCGCCTCGCAGGCTTCTACGAGGCGTGTGGGTTCGAGCGACGGACCGACGGTGCCGTGCTGGTCAGTGAGTAAATCGGACGACAACGGATTCTTTACCGTCGACGCGGTGGCGAGTGTATGGATCCGGCCCGCTTCGAATCGGTCTGCTACATCTACGTTGGCGCGCTGTTTACCGGCACGGCAGCTTTGCTCGCTTGGAGTCAGTCCGACCTCAGCTGGCTCGTCATCTACGGGACTGGCCCGCTCTTTCTGATTGCGGGGTTCTACCGACTCCGAAACCTCGACCGCCTCGGCAACCCACCCACGGAGTTCGGGCGTCGCCTCTACACGCTGGTCGCGCTTGCGGGGCTGGCGACGCTCGTCGTCGCCTTCCAGTTGTTCGCTCACTTCACCTAATCCGTCAACCCCGCTACGACCGACCGAATCACGAGGTCACGCGTCTCCGGATACAGCTCCTCGCCGATGTCGTCCTGATGAAGCGTCAGGAAGGACACCGCTCGAATCGCACTCGCAACCGTCCGGGGGTCCGGCCCCGACACTTTGCCGGCCTCGTACCACTCTTCGACGTACGGCAGGATGTAGCCCAGCGACTCCTCGCGGTCCGCACGACGCTCTTTCTCGGTGTGGTACTCCCGGAGCCGTTGCAGCTCCTCGCTATCGACGACCAACTGCTCAACAAGCGCGTTCGTCTCGATTTCGTCCATCAGCGCCGTCAGGAAGGCCACGATGGCAGCCTCCGGGTCGTCGTTCGACTCGAGCGGGTCGAGCAGTTTCGGAACCAGCCGCTCGCCCTCCTGTTCCAGCACCGCGACGTAGCAGTCGGTCTTGGAGTCGAAAAACTGGTAGAACGTGCTGTCGGCGATACCGACGGCGTCGGTCAAGTCCCCGATTGTCGTCTTTGTGAGTCCGTATCGGGTGAACAGGTCGCGTCCCTCGTCGAGCAGCCGCTCGCGGATGCGCTCGCGCTCGTTGTCGCTAAACTTCCCCGTCATCAGGTGATGTCCTTACGCTGGAAGTACGCCCGACTCGCTGCGACCAGCACCACCGCAGCGACGAGCAAGAGCGCGGCCCCCAGGAAGTCGTACTCGGACTGGACGAGGATGGCCGCGGGGTCGTAGTACCGCGTCGGCGAGAGCGTGCCAAACGCCGCGAAGTCGGTGTTCGTCACCACGGAGTCGACCAGAAAGAGCCCGAAGACGAGGCCCATCGCCGCCCGCTGGGCGAGGTCCGTCCGGTCGAACCACACCGACGCACACAGGCCGACTGCCGCCGTCGCCAGCAGATACGGCACGGAGAGGACGTGTGCCATCAGCAGGTCCGCAACCGACAGCGACTCCCCGATTGCGAGCACGCCGACGTAGACGACCACCGGCAGAACGACGTTGACGACGGCGATGGGCACCAGCAGTGCGGAGAACTTCTCCAGGAGGAGTCTCGAGCGCGTCACCGGGAGCGCGAGGAGCATGTCCATGCGCTCGTCTTCGACATCGTCCGCGATGACCGAGGCCGCCGCGTACGCCAGATACAGCCCCATCAACAGGACGATGCCGAACGAGTACAGCTCGGCGGCCAGAAACCCCTCGACGCTGCCGAGCGACTGGACGCCAAAGGCCGCTTGGAGCGCCGGCGGTATCGACTGGACGTACGCATCGAGGTCGATACCCTCGCTGATGGAGGGAAACATCCAGACGTACAGCGCGGTAAGGACGGCCAGCCCGGCAGCGAGCGCGACGGACCCCCTGATGCGGCGACGGCCGTAGTAGCGCGAGAACTCGAACATTAGGGCACACCTCCGTCGACGGCGGTACCACCGGCCGTCTCCCCATCCGGTTCGTCGCCATAGAACTGCATGAACACCCGCTCGAGCGGCGCTTCCTCCACGTCAAGTTCGATGACGTGATAGCCGTCGACGAAGTCGACGAGCGAATCGAAGTCGCCGGTGTAGGTGAACGTGAGTTCGGTCACAGTCTCTCCCTTCCCGACGCCTCCGGCGGCGACGACTGACTCGGCGTAGGTGTCGTCGAGCGGCCGAACGGACACGTCGTGTACGCCGGCGAGGCCCACGTCGGCCGCCGTGAGGTCGGCCGCGACGCGCACCCGGACGAACTTTCCGCTGCGCTGGAGCACGTCCTCGACGCGCTCGACGGTCACCATCTCGCCGTCGCGGATGATGCCGATGCGGTCACAGACCCGCCGAACCTCGCTCAGGACGTGCGAGGAGAGAAAAATAGTCGTGCCCGACTGCTTTTCCGCGCGGACGAACTCATTGAACTGCTGTTTGACGAGCGGGTCCAGCCCCGACGTGGGTTCGTCCATCACGACCAGGTCGGGGTCGTGCATGAACGCCTGGACGAGGCCGAGTTTCTGCTCCTGTCCCGTCGAATAGCCCCGAATCGCCCGCTCGACCGGGATGTCGAAGAGGTCCAGCAGTTCCTCGCGGCGCGGCCCACCCTTCAGCGATCCGTGCAAGTCCAGAATCTCGGTGCCAGTGACCGTCTCGTCGAAGCCCGGATTCGCCGGCAGATATCCGACCCGCTTGCGCGCGTCGACCATCGCCGCCTCGTCGTGGATGTCTGCGCCCAGCAGTGTTGCCGTCCCACTCGAGGGCGACTGGAACCCCATCAGCGTCCGAATCGTGGTCGTCTTCCCCGCGCCGTTGGGGCCGAGATAGCCGAATATCTCGCCACGTTCGACCTCGAAACTCACGTCGTCGTTGGCCAAGACGGCGCCGTAGTCCTTCGCCAACTCCGATACTGTAATCGCGCCCATACTGCTTTTTCAACTCCCGAATTGATGAATATTTCGCTCATAAATTTTTGAACGGCAGATATTGCTGGCTATTTCCGGGATGGAGACGGAAATGGAGAGATAGATAGCCGCTCAGCCGAGTACGTCCGAGACAGCCTCGGTCAGGATGTCGGCGGCATCCTCGACAGCACTCCGCTCAACGTACTCCCGGTCGGCGTGGGCGACCGGCCCTTCGTCGTCGACCAGGACGCCGGGACCAAAAACGGCAGTCGGGGCGTGCCGGGCGAAATACGACGCTTCGGCAGCGGCACCGAAGGGACGGACCTCGCCGCCACCGGCCTGCCGGAGTGTCTGTACGACGGCCGAATCTAAGGCAGTCTCGAATGCGGGCGGGGAGGGCAGATCCGGCCTGGCCAGCGACACCGAACAGTCCATCCCGCGGGGCATGAACTGGTAGAGGTGTTCCCCCAACTGGGCGATAGCGGTGTCGACATCCTCCGGCGGAACCGAGCGCCGGTCGAAGGTGATGGTGCACTCCCCGGGCACCTGATTCGCGGCTTCGCCGCCCCCGATGAGCGTTGGCGTCATCGTCGGCCGCCCGAGTACGTCGTGTTCACCGGGGCCGTACTCGCCGTCGTAAGTCTCCAGCGCTTGGATGGCGACCGTCGCGGCCCGAATCGCGTTTTTGCCACTCGCGGGGTCGGCGGCGTGGGCACTCTCGCCGCGAATCCGAATCTCACCCTCGAACTGTCCGCGTGCGCTCGTACACACGTCTAGGCCGGTCGGCTCCCCGACGATTGCGGCGTCGTAGCCCAGCTGCTCCGCGAGGTGTGCCCCGCCGGCCTGGGTGGTCTCTTCGTTGGGTGAAATCGCCAGCGTGACTGTCCCGTCCCCGACATCGGCCTCCAGAAACGCAACGAGCAGGGCCGCGAGCGGCCCCTTCGCGTCACACGCGCCGCGCCCGCGGACGACATCGCCGTCGCGTTCGTACGCGACGTGTGGCGGCACGGTGTCGATGTGCGTGTTCAAAAGGAGTTGGGTGTCGCCGTCGCCCCGACTGGCGATGACGTTGCCCTCCTGGTCGATGGTGTGGTCGGCCCCTTCCGATTCGAGTGTCTCTACCAGCAGGTCCCGCATCGCCGTCACGTCCTCGTGGGAGGGCGTCTCGATGGCGCGGCGATGAAAGTCGTGGATGTCGACGGTCATTGGCTATCTCCGAGGAACGCCGCAGGTGTGACGATTTCGGTCTGGTAGTCAGCTCTCCGAATCAGAGGCAGACCGCGCCCACTCGATTGCCGCTTCGATATCTTCCTCGGTAAAACGCTCCTGTGTGCGTTCGACCATTTCACGTAACCTATCTTTCATGTAGGGCATACGTGGCGAATTGAGCTTGGATTCTGCCGGTTACTGCTCGACGCGGGTCACGTCGTCCATCGTCTCGCGGCGTCGCACCACACGCGTCTCCCCGTCTTCGATTGCGACTTCGGCGGGCCGAGGCTGGGAGTGGAACTGATTGGCGAGTTCGTAGCCGTAAGCGCCGGCGTTGCCGATGGCGAGCAAGTCCTCACGTTCGGGGCGGGCGATGTGACGGTCGGTGCAGAACACGTCCGCGCTCGTACAGCAGGGGCCGCCGACGGAGACTGGCTTTGCCTCGCGGTCGGGGGCGCTGACGTTCCGAATCGGGTGATACGAACCGAACATCGCCGGGCGAATCAGCGTCGCCAGCGAGGCGTCGACGCCGACGACCGTCGCCGCGGGCGTCTCCTTGACGGTGTTGACTTCCGAAATGATGCATTCAGCGTCGGCGACGACGTATCGGCCGGGTTCGAGTTTCGTCTGTGCGTTGAGCTCACCGACCGCCTCACGGACTTTCTCCCCGACGACCCCCATATCGAGTGGCTCCTGGTCCTCGCGGTAGGGGACGCCAAAGCCGCCGCCAAAGTCCACGAAGTCGAGCTCGCCGATTCGGGATTCGACGGTCCGTCCCACCTTTGTGACCCTCTCGATGGCTCGACAGTGGTCGTCCAAATCACCGTGGAGGACGCCGCTCCCGGCGTGGGCGTGGATACCCACGAGGTCAAAGCGGTCGGCGATGTCCTCGGCCAACTCGGGCACCTCGTCGTGGGGGATGCCGAACTTCGCATCTTTGCCCGTCGCGACCTTCTCGTGATGGCCAGTGCCGATACCGGGGTTGATGCGGATGGCGACACGCCCGCCGTACCCGCGTGTCTCCAGTCGGTCGAAGGTGTCGCGAGCGCCGCCGGTGACTGTCAGTCCGGGGTGGTCGGCGGCCAGGTCGACGGCGTAATCGAGGTCGACATCCGGCGGGTTGACCGCCGTGTACTGGAGGCTATCAGGGTCGGCACCCGCTTCGACGGCTCGCTTGAGTTCGCCGGCGGCGGCACACTCGATGTCCGCGCCGGCGTCAAGTAGCGCCGACAGGACCGCCTGGCCGGTGTGGGCCTTGGCCGCGTACATAACGTGGGAACTCGGGAAGGCGTCGGTGAAGCGGCGATAGTTTGCCTGTACGCGGTCCAGGTCGACGACGTACAGCGGTGTACCGTGTTCGGCGGCGAGTTCCGCCAGCAGGTCGTGGCCCCAGTCCGCGAGGCGGCGGACCGGCGGTGATGAAGTCTCGGTCATTGCACAAACAGCGGGAGTGACGGCTAACAAGCGTTGCGCTTTCGCGAGTTCCAGCATCGGGCGTCGGCCGCACACGCCCTCAGCAGGTATACACCTGGCAATAACCTAGAGTAAAGCCGATGAGTAAGAAACACGACGACAACCGCTCCCACCTAGCTGATACCGACGATGGCTGTGGCTGTACCGAGGTCTGGGAACACCTGAGTGAAACCCGGACGAGCGACGACTAATCTATTCTCTGAGTGCGTCTTCGCGCTCGGTCCCTTCTAGCGTCTCGCGTTCGATATCAGTGGCGACCACGGCGGGCTTGTACGCGCCGCCGTCAAACAGGTCGTGCTCGCCGATGGACGATTCGACGTACCGCGAGAACGCGCGGCGTTCGGGTGGGAGTTCCCCATACAAAATCTCCTCCTCTACGAGGTCGTAGACCGGAATCCGCGGCGTTAGGAGTGTGTTCTCGCCGACGACGCTGTTCTCACCGACGACGAAGCCGCTGGTGACGCGACAGCCAGCGCCCAGCGACGCGTCGTCCTCGACGATGACCGGCGCATTCTCGACGGGTTCGAGCACACCCCCTATCAGGGCGTTCGCGCCGAGTTTGACGTTCTCGCCGATTTGAGCACACGACCCCACGGTATCGCAGGAGTCGACCAGCGTCCCGTCACCGACGTACGCACCGATGTTGACGAAGGAGGGGCTCATCATGATGATGTCCGAGCCCAAATAGGCACCGCGGCGGGCGACGGTTCCGGTCGGAGTGTTCCGGGAGCCGCGGTCGGCTAAGTCGTCCGTATCGAGGACGGGGAGCACGTCGTTGTAGGTCACGTCGCCGTACTCGTAGGCCGAAATCCCCCGGAGGCCGAAATTGAGGAGCACGCCCTGTTTGACCCACTCGTTGACTTCCCACTCACCACTTCGCCTTTCGGCGGCGCGAATCTCGCCGCGCTCGAGCGCGCGCAGGAACTCCGCAAGCACGTCGAGATCGTTGCCGGTCGCGTCCTCGGCGGTGAGGCCGTCGTCGTAGCGGTCCCAGAGGTCCTCCACGTCGGATTGCAGACTCATGGACCTTCGTTGCCGGGCCTTGATATAAGAAGCGTCGGTTGGTGGCGAGCGCTCGGTTTCAGCACCGTCGGTGTCGCGCGAGCAGTGCAACGGCGACCACCGCGACCGCGACCTGTCCAGCCCCGAAGCCGTCACCGGTCGCGCCGGTCGTGGTTGCACTGCTTTCCCGGTCGTTTGTCTCGGTGTCGATTGCTCCGCTGGACTCGTCGGGTGTCGGTGTTCCTGCGGCCGAATCCGTGACCAAGAGCGACAGCGGCGTTCCCGCAACGGAGAGACGAGGATCACCCGCCGTCTCCGGAACGACGGTGAACGTGACCGTCTCGGACGACCGCGCGTCGACGCTGACGGTCTGTCGTTCGAGAACTGCGTCGTCCTGACGGAGCGTGACAGTCTCCGTTCCCGCGACGCGCCCGATATTCTGGACCCTCGCTGTGACCGTCACCGCTTCACCGCGCTCGACTTCGGCGCTCTCCAGCGATGCGTTCGTTTCGAAGATGGAGCGTTCGATACCGATGACGAACCGCGAGAAGCCTGGCGACTCGGCCCGGAAGCGGTGATGGGTGTCGTTCTCGCCAGTCTCGATGACGCCGAGTGTGCGCCAGCCCGTGATTTCGCTCCGGTAGAGCCTGACCGCTCCGGCGGTGACGTTGCGCTCGGTGAGATAGGACTTTCTGAGGCTGAACGCGAACGTGACGTTCGAGAGGCGGTCGTCGGGCACGCTGTGAGTCACGATGACTTCGCTGACGGGGACCGTTCCGGTCGCTCTCGTGAACTGTCGGGTTTCGGCCGGCAGTTGGCTCGTGTCCCGGAGGACAACAGCCTGTGGGTGTTCACGGACCCGAACGTCGAAGACCGCGCGCGAGACGTTTTCGACGGTGACGCCCACGCTGTCGAAGGCCACGTTTCTGGGACGAGACTCGCCGTTCCCGTCGCCCGACCCGTCAGCGCCGCTTGGCTCGGCCTGTGTCCGTATCCGGTCGACAGAAATCGACTGTGGCTCGGTGACGTTTCGAACGGTGACGTTAGTGCCGTCGTCGGACGCCTGGATGGTGACGTTCTCCCCGTTTTGGTCGTCGCTCTCGTCGGTTCCGTCCGTGCCATCAGTCCTGTTCGTCCCGTCCGTGTCGTTCGTGTCGTCGGTCCCGTTGGCAGCGACAACGTCCACGCGCAGGGTGTCGGTCGCGGTGTTGTCCGCGGCGTCGCTGACCGTCAGCGAGACGCTGTACGTTCCGGGTGCCGAGAACGCGTGGGTCGCCGTCTGTCCGCTCGCGTCGGGCGTACTGTCGCCGTCGAAGTCCCATTCGTAGTCCGTGACTGCGACGTTGTCAGCGGAACCACTACCTTCGAAGGTAGCCGCCTGTCCCGTCGAGACAGTGCCATCACCGTCGATGGTAGCGACGGCGGTCGGTGGAGTCGTGTCTCCGTCGTCGGGCGGACTCCGTGGACCCGAGTATCTCACATTTATGACGACCGCGTCGGTGCCAGTATTGCCTGCGGCGTCTGTGACGGTCAGCTCGACGGTGTAGGTACCTGGGCTATCGAAGGTGTGACTCGTCGTCTGCCCGGTCGCGGTCGTCCCGTCGTCGTCGTCAAAGTCCCAGTCGTAGCTGACGATGCCGACGTTGTCCATCGAGCC
>CAZOQK010000092.1:0-9136 GCA_964581735.1 uncultured Halobacteriales archaeon
GGCCTCGTACTCCAGGACTGCGTCCATCCGCCCCTGATGCTCCCAGCACTGGAGGATGTTACCGATAGCGTACGCCGCTCGCTTCCACTCGATGTTATTGTTCTTGACGATTTCGAGGAACGCCGTCCGGTCCTCTGCCTCCTCCCGCCGTCCGGCCGCCAGCCGCCGGGGCGTGATCGCGAACGGGCCGACGTGCGGTCGGTCGAGTCGGCGATTCAGCGCACTAGCAAGCGGCGCGTCGGGGACCACGACGAGGTCGTGGTGGGCGACCTCATCGTAGAGTTGTTGGACCGGTTTGGCACGGGGAAATGACACGCTGAAGAGAGCGGGACGGATATGTTATAAATCTTCACCGGAATGTGGGACAACTCGCGTCAGGAGAGACGGGCGATTCTCCCTATTGTCTCGCTACCTGACAGTCTGGGCGTGACCGATACAGAGGGTATAGTCAGCACAACGATTATTCACGTAGTCTTCCGTGGGACTCTTACCGACCAGTGCTTTATTCGACCTGACGTATCACCCATACACCACTGTGAGTACTTCCCAAAATCAATGCTGCGACACTTGCAGTCGCAAACGCGTGCATCCCTCCGATAGCCACAATGGGTGCCCATGATGGGGCGGGAATCAACGGCATGACAACCGCGACTATACTGGATGCAAACGCTACGATAGCCCCATATATCGGTTTACTGATCCATACTGGCAACGCCGGCCAATGGTTGCCATCATCAGTGAGGTGACCGAGTGTATAATCAACAATAATCGCCAACACGAGACCGACGACGAAACTTTGCAGGCTAATATCATTGATGAACTCATCTATAGTCACAGCCAACACCAGTGGAGAAATCATAGCTACCCCCAATGCACCAGTCACCGCCGTTGCTATGCCACGAAAGGGCAACTGATTCGTCTCGCCAGTTTGGTCGCTCTTTTGACTGAACTTGGAGGGCAGAGGCATTTCTTTTTGATATTACTACAGCGTAGTCATCCATTTTTCGGAATATCCGTATCCTGTGTCTGGTTGAAAAATTCGGTGACACTTCTGGCTGAACGTACGCAATGCTCTATCCTGTCACACGCTGAGTACTCTGACCGGGTTGATTCACATCCCGTGTAAATGCTGTATTCGCGCCCTGTATGCAGCAGTGCATCCGGAACCTCTCAGTGCTTGAGAACTCCCCCTCGTCTCGTAATCGGGTTGTGGGACAACTCGGGGAGCACGATTATTACGGGGGAGAAGAATTCTATGACATCCACCCCCCTCGCCGCCCTTGCCGACGATGACGGCGTCGGGGTCGGCGTCCATGACGTGGACGTCGTCGCCCGCGAAGACGGCGACGTTGACGGAGCCGAGTTCTCGCACGCGGTCGACGTCGCGCTGGTCGACGAGCACCCAGTCAACGCCGGCTTCGAGACCGGCGGTGATGCGGCGCTTACGCGCCTCCCAGTCGCCGACGGCGTCGTCGGCTTTCAGCCAGACGGAGTGTGTCATATCTCGTCGGTTGTGGGCCGGCTATTGAACGTGGCGGGAGCGGCCGGTTTCGCGCGTCGAATCAACCACACACTGATGTAGATGGGCCCGAATCTCCCGGTGAAAATGGGTCGGGGGAACACGATACGATGATGCGAGCGGGGGTCGCCGTCTGTTGTCTCGCCGGGATCGTTCTCGGTGGCGCCTTCGCCCCCGCGGTCGGTATCCAGACGCCCGTTCCGGACCTCGGCGTCGAGGGAGAGGGCGGACCGGACGTAGGGGGAAGTCTCGGCATGCAGAATGCTTCGAGTGGCGACAGCGCCGGGAACGAAAGCGTCGGTGGAGGCGAAAGCGAAGCGAGCGATGGCAGCGACAACAGCGACGACCAACCGCCGCCAGAAAGCGAATCAGGTGCCAGCGGCTACGGCGGCACCTCCGCCGGCGGCTATCCCGAGCAGACGACCGTCGGCGGCCAACTGTCACTGTCGAACCACGAGGAGTTGGTTGTCCGCAGTCCCCGTCCGTCGCGGTGGCGGTTGGGGGCCTACCCGCGCTACACGGGCGCAGGGTGGGACCGAGAGCGCGGCGACCGACAGCCGCCCGAGGAACCGCTTCGGACCACCGAGGGGCGACCGGAGGTGCAGTACGGAATCACCGTGACGCCGCAGCGGTCGATGAACTCTCTCGCGTCGGTGTGGCGGCCAGCGTTCGCACAGGTCGACAGACAGGCGGTGTTCGTCAGCGGACAGCGCGGCTTCACCGTCGAGGAGTCTGTCGAGGCCGGCGAGACCTACCGGACGTTCACCTACGGGCCGCCCTCTCGGGAAGCGGCCGCGGCCGCCACCGGTGACGACTACCCCGCCGAAATCGAATCGCGGTACACGCAACTACCCGACGACACGCCAATCAAACTGTACGAGCGGACCACGCTGATAACCGACGACGCCGACACGCCCTACGAGACGGCGAGTGCCATCGAGGCGTGGCTCGAATCGAACAAGAAGTACTCGCTGAACGCGAGCCACGACCGGGACAACGACGTGGCCACCGAGTTCGTCTTCGAGATGGACGCAGGCTACTGTCAGTACTTCGCGACGACGATGACGGCGATGCTCCGCACGCAGGACATCCCGGCGCGATACGTCACCGGCTACGCGACGGGCGAATCCGTCGGAAACGACGAGTACCTCGTCCGCGGGAAGAACGCCCACGCGTGGGTCGAAGTATACTTCGAGGACGTGGGTTGGGTGGCGTTCGACCCGACGCCCGCTGGCGGCCGCGCCGAGGCCGGACGCGACTCCGAACCGCTTAAGAAGCCCGGAGAGCAGTCGTCCTCGACGCCGACGCCAACCGATTCCGATGCCTCGACACCGACACCCGACGACGACACGTCTACTCCCGAATCCACGCAGACGCCCGAACCGACGCCGGAGTCGACCGACTCGGTCAACGTCACACTGACACCTGACCCGGTTCCAGGTCGGGAGGTGACTGCGACGGTCACCCGCGGCGGCGACCCCGTCTCGGGGGCGCCGGTGCTGTTCAACGGCGACTCCATTGGCGAGACCAACGCCGACGGAAACGTCACCGGTGAGGTGCCGTACAACCGCTCGTTGAACATCGAGGTGCGTCTCGACAGCAGCCAACCTCGACTCGGCAACGTTGGCGGGTCCCACAGGCGGGCGTCGCTGGGCGCGCCGACGTTGTTTCAGGAAGGGACGACGGTCTCCTTCGACGTGCCGACCGAAATCGACATCGAACTGCTCGGCGAACCGGTCGCCGGCGGGGCGGTCGACATCGTCGCCAACGTCTCCGGCGAACCGGTTCGTAACGGGCTGGTCCGTCTCGACGGCAGCGAGGTGGCTCGGACGGACGACGGCGGTCGGGCGACGGTGCCGTTGCCCGACGCCGAAACAGTTGAAATAGTCGTCGAACGCGGCGACGCCAGCGGCAACCGGACGGTCAATCTCACGCGGGCGACGCCCGAGGGGACGGCGACGCCGTCACCCACGCAGACGCCGAACACCCGGTCGCCGAACCTCTCAGTGGAGCCATCGTGGCTCCTCGCCCTGCCGGCCTCGCCGGCGACGGTCGCCCTCGAGTACGACGGCCAGCCAGTTCCGAACGCGACCATCGCGGTCGACGGCGAGCCGGTCGGCACGACGGACCGGAATGGAACGCTCGCGGTCACGCTCCCGTTCGCCGGTTCGACGACGGTGACCGCCAGCACCTCACCCGACGGCCCGACGACGGCGACGACCGTCGATGGAATGTATCGGAATCTCGCTATCGCCGGCGGCGGGCTCTTGGCCGTCGTTCTCAGTGTGCTGGGCATGGCGGCCCGATACGGCCTCACGCCGCGGGTACTCGCGCGACTCGCCCGTCGGACAGTGGTTGGAACTGGCCAGAGAATCGTCGCGGGACTCGTCGGCCTCGCCGGCATCCTCGATGAGGGGATTTCGACGGTGACCGACGCGATTCGGTACGGTATCGACCGCCTCGGCGACGGCGTCGAGGGGGCAGCCGCGCTCCTCGTCGCCATACGTACCGGAACGGTCGACGCCGCACGCCAGGCGGTGGCGTTCGCCCGCTCGCTGCCCCGGAAACTGCATCCGGCGGTCGTCCTCGCGTGGCTGCGGGGGGCCAGCCGTTCCGCGGCGCGGTCGATAGCCGCCGCACGAGGGGATTCGCCGACCGACGCGACGGCCGAGGACGAACAGGCGATGACGATTCGAGCGGCGTGGCAGGAGTTCCGGCGTTACGTGTCGATTCGCTCGTGGCGAACCTCGACGCCGGGCGAAATCGGTCGCTGGGCGGTTTCCAGGGACGGCCTGCCCGCCGACGCCGTCGCCACCCTTCGAGACGCCTTCCGGGACGTCGAGTACGGTGCCCGGTCGCCGGAGGACCGCCTGCCCGATGTGGAGGCGGCCCTCGAAGAGATACGGTCGAGCAAGCGCGATACCGAGGAGGGCGAACAGTGAGCCGGATTTTGCGCGCCGCCGTCGGAGCGGTCGGGATTGCGGCGGTCGGGCTCGCAGGGACGCTGGCGTTTGCCCCTGGCGCCGTCGAGCAGGTTGTCGACATCGACGTTCTCGTCCGGACGACGCCGCTGTCGGAGGCGGCGCTGCGGGCGCTTGCGGTCGCCGTCGCCGGAGCGATTTGTGCCGCGTGGGTCGTCTGGACGGCCGGTCCAACCGGCGAAGATGACCTCCCCGAGGGCCCGCTGTCGGAGCCGACCACCGACTTCTCGACGCTCCGAGAGGCGCCGCCGGAACACGCCACTGCCGGCCCGATGGTCGGCGAGGAGTTCGACGAGCGCGTCGTCCGGTCGGCGGCCGCGGCCGCCAGCGGCGACGACTACGACGCTGTCAGATGCGAGATTCGACGCATCGCCGTCTCGGCCGTCGCTCACATCGAGGGATGCGACGAGGCGGCCGCCGAGGATACGGTCCGCGAGGAGGAGTGGACCGACGACGCGATTGCGGCTGCGTACGTTTCAGACCGGGAGTCGGCGCTGCTGTTCCGACAGCGACTCCGAGCGTGGCTCCGGCCGTCGCGGACCAGGATCGACCGAATCGAGCGGTCGCTGTCGGCCATCGAGAACCGACTCGACGAGGGGTGGAACTGATGGGGGTTCGAACGAGTTCGCGATTCGACGCCGCCGTCCTCGCGGCGGTGGCGCTTCTCACCGTCGGCACGATACTCGGGGAAACCGTACTGTTCGTCGCCGCGGCCGTCCCGGTCGTCTACCTCGTGGCCGACGCGCTGGCCCGGTCGCCGTCGCCGTCGTCGCTGACCGTCGAGCGGGCGTTCGACCCCGAGGTTCCGGCTCCCGGCGAGACGACGATAGTGACGCTTACGATTCGAAACGAAAGCGACCGAACGCAGCCGGACGTACGCGTCGTCGACCGACTGCCGGACCACGTCCCCGTCGTCGAGGGGTCGCCGCGCGGCTCCCTGTCGCTGCGTCCCGGGGAATCCGGGCAAATCTCCTACGAAATCGTCGCCTCGCAGGGTGACCACGAGTTCGACTCGCCGCTGGTTCGGCTCCGGTCGCTCCCGGCCGCCGGGTCGGCCACCGGCGAACCGGCCGTCGACGGCACGTCGATTTTGCGGTGTCGACGCGGCGTCAGCGACGTGCCCCAGACGGACGGGTCGCTCCGACGGGTCGGACCCCAACCGACGGACAGCGGCGGGTCGGGACTGGAGTTCCACTCGGTTCGGGAGTACCGGCCCGGCGACGACATCGGCCGCATCGACTGGCGCGGACTGGCGAAAACCGGCGAACTGTCGACGGTCAGCTTCCGTGAGACGCGGGCGACGAAGACGGTCGTCGTCGCCGACGGGCGGGTGCCGACGCGGCAGTCCCGCGACCACGGTCACCCGACCGGAGCCGAACTGTCGGCGTACGCCGCCGACCGGGCATTCGGTCGCCTCGTCGCCGCCGGCAACCACGTCGGTCTCACGGCGCTGGGCATCGACGAAGCCGACATCGAGCTGACGCTGCCGAGCGACCGCTCGGGGCGGCCGTGGGTGCCGGTGGGTAACGGCGCGGCCACGCGAACGCGGGTGGGGGCGGTCCTTGATGCGGTCGTCGCCGCCGGACAGGCCGAGCGCGAGGCGATCCCGGCGGCCGCCGACGGCGGAACTCGGGAGGACGCGCTCGCGCTCCGTGAACGCCTCCCCGGGGCTGCCGACGTGGTGCTCACGACGCCACTGCTCGACGACGACCCGGTCGGGCTCGCGACGGAACTCGTCGCAGCCGGCCACGACGTAGTCGTCGTCAGTCCGGACGTGACCGGCGGCGAGACGCCCGGCGGGAGAGCCGCGAGCATCGAGCGCCACCTCCGAATCGAACGGCTCAGAGAATCGCTGGCGACGGTCGTCGACTGGAACACCGACCGCCCGCTGTCGACAGCGCTGGAGGGGTCGACGTGAGCGTCGACGATCGGCGGCTCTCGGAGTCGAACTGGCGACCGACGCGGAGTTCGACGGTCGTCTCCGCGGCCGTCGCGGCCGTCGTCACGCTCGGCCTTGCGGCGATAGCCGGCGCCACCGCGCCCGCGGCGCTGGGCTTTCTCGCCGGTCTGTGTCTCGCTGGCACTCTCCGAGCGACGGCGCTGGCCGAACGCCGCGTCGCGACGATTCTCGCGGGCGTCCTCGCCGTCGTCGCCGGCCTCGCTTCTATCGGCGGCGCTGCCGTCGCCGTCGTCATGCAGGTCGGGTGGCCGCCGACGCCGCCGCTGCCGTTCCTTGAGTTCGCGCCGTTTACGCTGGTCGTCGCCGGGTCGCTCGCAGGGGTCGGCGGTCTCGCTGCGTTCTGGGGCGTCTCGCCCGGCGCCGACGCGAGAACGGCTGCTGGCCGCGTTCTCGTCGCCGCAACCGTCCCGGTGGCGGTGCTGTCGGCCGACCTCCTCGCGCCGATGTTCGAGCCGGTGTTTCGGCTTCTCGGCCTCGTCACCGACGTGCTGTTCGTCCGCGGTGCGGCGGCCCCGACCGGCCTGCCGCGGATGCAACTCGTTGTTTCCTTCGTCGGGGCTGCTGTCGCGGCGGTCGCCGTCCGGTCGGGCGTCGGGGCACTGCCGATTTCGGAGTTGGCCGGCGAGGATACTGAGGCGGAACGCGCTGCCGCGGTCGCAACGACGCGGCGGCTGCTCGCGTGGGTCGGCATCGTCGCCGGCCTCTCGGCACTCGGCGTCGCCTTTGCGCTCGTGGCTGCCGGCCTGTCTGCCGGCCTGTACCCCCGGCTTCCCCCCGTTGCCCGTTCGCTGTTCGCGTGGCTCGGTGCCTCGACGGCGCTCCGGTGGCTGTTCGTCGTGCTGACGGTAGCCAGCATCGGGACGTCCCTCGGGGTTCGCCTGCTCCGGTCTGCAGCCTCCGAGCGGTTCCGCCCGGACTTCCTGCCGGTCGCGTCGCTGTCGGTCGGTGGCCTGCTCGTCGTCGCCGTCTGGATGGCCCATCCGACCGTGGCGAGGCGAGCGATTGGGGCCGCGAGCAGCGACACTGGTCGCCGACTCCTTCGGAACCTCTTCGAGACGCTCGGTACCTTTGCCGTCGTTCTCGGAGTCGTCTGTATCGGGCTGGCGGTCGCCGTCCTCCCGCTGTTGGCTCTCAGTATCGCCGGCAGACTACGACTGCTCGGGGAGACGACGGGCGCACAACTGGCGGCGGCTGGGACGCTCACCGCCGCCGTCGCCGCGGCCATCGCCGACCTCTCGATACTCTTCGTCGTCGGTGGCGTGGCGGCGAGTCTGCTCGTCTGGGACCTCGGTGAGTTCGCGGCCACCCTCGGGCGGGAACTCGGCCGACAGGGGTCGACACGACGCGGAGAGTTGGTTCACGCCGGCGGTGCCGTGCTGTTGGCCGCCGTCGCATCGGTCGTCGCCGTCGGCACCGTCCGGGCCGTTTATATCGTTCCGCCAACGGCAACGACGAGCGCTGTCGCAGCGACGGTGACCGCGGTCGCCGGAACGCTGTTGCTGTTCGTGCTCGCTCGGTGACCGATAAATCGCTGCAACGAGGCGTCTCAGTCGTCGGCTGTCGCGACCGCCGGCACCTCGATTCCGTCGAGTACGTCGGCGACGATTTCCTCGTTCGTCACCCCACGAACTGTTGCCTCCGAGGTGAGCACGAGGCGGTGTTCGAACGCCTGGTGAACGACCGAACGCACGTCGTCGGGAGCGACGTAGTCGCGGCCCTCGATGACCGCACGGGAGCGACTCGCCTCGAACAGGCGCTGGATGCCGCGCGGTGAGACACCCACGTCGACGCGGTCGTCCTCGCGTGTCGCCCGCCCCAACTCGATGACGTAGTCGCGCAACTTCCCGTCGACACGGACTGTCTCGGGGACGGCCTGCAATTCGGTGACGAGCTCGCCGTCGATGACCGTCTCGGGGTCCGGCGTCCGACTCGTTCGGTCTGCCCGGCGGTCGATCATCTCCCGGGCGCCCGCCTCGTCGGGGTAACCGAGTTCCGTTTTCAGAATGAAGCGGTCCCGCTGGGCTTCCGGGAGCGCAAAGGTCCCCTCCTGTTCGACGGGGTTCTGGGTCGCGATGACGAAGAACGGTTCCGGCAGTTGGTAGGTCGTCCCGTCGGCTGACACTTGGCTCTCCGACATCGCCTCAAGCAGGGCGGCTTGGGTCTTCGGCGGCGCGCGGTTGATTTCGTCGGCCAACACGACGTTGGAGAACACTGGCCCCTCGGTGAACTCGAAGGTGCCCTCGTCCTCCCGATAGATGTGTGAGCCGGTGATGTCGCCGGGCAGGAGGTCCGGCGTGAACTGGATGCGTTTGAACGACAGCCCCAGTGCCATCGCAAAACTCTGTGCGGTCAGCGTCTTCCCCGTCCCCGGAACGTCCTCCAAGAGGACGTGCCCCCGCGAGAGGACGCCAGTCAAAACGGTTTCGAGCACCGGCCGGCCGGCGACGACGGCCGACGCGACCGCGTCGATAACTTCGTCACACACCGCCGATGCCTCGGCTACGCCCATACGCCGTCCTGCGGGCGGACGCATTTGAAACCTTGCGGCGACTCGGCGGTGAGAAAGGGAAACGACCGTCTCAGACCTTGACCACGAGGCCGGATTCTTCGAGTGCTTCGCTCGTCTCGTAATCGGGTTAGCGGACAACCCGATTAGAACGGCGGCGAACCCATGCT
>CAZOQK010000093.1:0-5751 GCA_964581735.1 uncultured Halobacteriales archaeon
GTTCGGGTGATGGCCCGCGAATCCTTCCAGGCGTCACTCGACGACCTGCGGGATTCCGTGCTCGGCATGGGCGAGACGGTCGTCGCCCGCCACCGCGACGCGATGACGGCCCTCAAACGGCAGGACCCTGGCCTCGCCCGCTACGTCGTCGACAACGACGACGAAGTCAACGCCCAGTATCTCGACCTGGAAGCGGCCTGTATCGACCTCCTCGCGCTCGAACAACCCGTGGCCGGCGACCTGCGGTTCGTCGCGGCGTCGTTCAAGATTCTGACCGACCTCGAACGCATCGGCGACCTCGCGACGAATCTCGGTCGGTACAGCGTCGAGACCGAGACTGACCTCGTCCCGCGCGCCGACCTCGTCGACATCGGCGAACTCGTCGGCGAGTTGCTCGACGACGCACTCGTCGCCTACGCCCGCGGCGACCCTGACCGCTGTGTGGCAGTGGCCGAGCGCGACGACGAGGTCGACGCCCGCTGTGAACACGTCACTGACCACCTGGTGCGGACGCTGCTGGTGCGGAATCCGAGTTCACCCGAACTCAATGAGCTGATCGCTGACACGAACCGATTGCTCCTGACGGTTCGTGACCTCGAACGCATCGGCGACCACGCCGTCAACGTCGCTGCCCGGACGTACTACATGTCCGAAGGCGACGACGACCTCCTATATTGAGTGGTTTCAGAGCGCACATTGACAGAAATTGTCAAGTAGAGATGGCTGTAGACAACACAACGTCAGTGTGTCATAGAATCGTGTTCAATCCACTGGGTGTGGCCTGAAAGACTGTTGCAGAAACTCCAGATAGGATTATATCTGCACAGGTGTCGATAATACAGGAAGCGAATCCAGCACAAAAACCGGCCGATTTTTTCTGATTCGGCCCGAAGCCACGCAAGGATTCTTTAGTCACAAATACGTACGATACTACATGTCAACAGAACCAGACTTGTCGGCGCTTGAATACGAGGTCAGCGATAACGTCGTAGTGTGGCACGTCACGGACTTCGAGACGTTGTATGAAGAAGAGATGGAAGATGGTCACCAGTTGTATCTCGACGTGTCTGGCAAAGACGAGATAACGGCTATAGTCGTCCGGTTCGAGGGGACACCGAGTTTGGGACCTGAAAGACAAGGGTACATTAACGAGGTTTGGTCAGAGTTTGCGCAAGCAGTCGATATTGGACGGGCTGCGTACGTTGGGGAAGGTATCTCAGCATTGGCTGTCAAATCCAATGTCGAGGCACCTGGCGTTGAAATTGATAGCTTCAGCGACGTAGAAGAGGCAGTTGAATGGGCACAGAAGAGCGGCTGACCCACCTCACATACTGGCGGCGGACGCCACACGAGATGACCGTGCCACGTAATTATGCAACAGCATGTGCCACGTGTCTTACACACGGGAAGTAACAGAAATTGGATAGAAAACGTGTCAGAAGCGTTCTCTGACACGCTCAACAAAACGTACTTATACCGGGGCGGCACACCTCGACGCATGCCGCGGGAGGGGTACCAGCAGCAACTCGAGGAACTGCGGGAGGATGTCCTCTATATGAGCGAGGTGGTCTTCGAACAGTTGCGCACCGGGTTGAGCGCGCTCAACGACAAGGACGAGGGGATGGCCTGGGAGGTCATCGAGGGAGACCACGAGATCAATGAGATGTATCTCGAACTCGAACAGGAGTGTGTCGACCTGCTGGCGCTCCAGCAGCCAATCGCCGGCGACCTGCGGTTTATCGCCGCTTCGTTCAAAATCATCACCGACCTCGAACGCATCGCGGACCTCGCGGCGAACCTCGGCGACTACACACTCGAAGCCGAGCGCGACGTGTTCCCCGATGTCGACATTCAGGACATCGGGACGGAGGTCATCAGGATGGTAGAAGACGCGATGGATGCCTACGCCGCGGAGAATCCCGAGGCCTGCTATGCCGTCGCCGAGTACGACGACGAGGTCGACGCCCACTGTGAACGAGCCTCCGAGACGGTCGCCCGGGAACTCATCAAGCGCGAGGGTGTCGACGATGAGGAAGAAATCGAGCGTCTGATACAAGACGTGTACCGGCTCTTGCTGACGATTCGTGAGCTCGAACGCGTCGGCGACCACGCGGTCAACATCGCCGCCCGGACGCTGTACATGGTCAAGAGCGACGACGACCTGCTGTACTGAGTCGGCGGGTGTTCAGACCTCGTCGTCGAAGTGGCTCGATAGACCGGCAGTCAACTACCGAACTGTGAGTCATCGACCCAGTCCGGCTTTTCTACGGTAATACCCCCTCTGGTTATCGTGAGGTCAACGCCGACCTCTCCCTGTGGGCTGTTGATACGAACCGTCGCTGATTGAACCCCATTCCTCGTGACCGTCATCTCACCGCTTGCGGACTGAATCTCGCTCTCAGATTGGATGTCATCTTCCTCGAGTCTCGTCCGGTTCACCGAGTCGGCCTCGTATACGAACGCTTCCTCGCCGTTGACCGTCGCAGTGCGCGCAAATTCCCAGTCCATGATACCGATGTAACTAAATCCGACAAATGCGAAGAGACTGGTGAAGCTCGCCTCAGCGGCAAGGGCCCCGTCGGACGGACCGTATCTAGTCTCACCACTTGTAGCGTTGCGGTACGCTGCGCCGTTGTCTGACACGTAGTATGCTTGCGTCCCAGCGTCGGGACCGGAGAGCCTGGTTAACAGACTCTGCGTGTCGTTACGCGAGATGAAATCCGCCTGCTCGGAGCCATTGATGATGGTCATATCGAGCTCCACGTTGCCACTGAAGCTGTTTTGTGACGACGAGTTGATAGTTCTCGTCAGGTTGAAATCTGATGGCGGTTGACCATTGGTCATACTGTCATCAGAGGGCGTACTCTCCGTCCCACCATCGCCGGGCGTCATCGTGCCGTCCATGCCGCCATCGTCCGTGCCTGCGTCCCCGGTGTCCGTCGGCGTAGCCGTCCCGCCATCGCCGGGCGTCATCGTGCCGTCCATCCCGCCGTCGTCCGTGCCTGCGTCCTCGGTGTCCGTCGGCGTGGCCGTCCCGTCGCCGCCGCTACAGCCGGCGAGGAGAATCATTACTGCGACCAGTATGACTTTTGCCTTTCGCATACGGTACATGTAAGAAGGATATTATAAATAAGTTGGGGCCGCGGGGAATGTTCAGCGCCCGACAGGCCGGAGTGAGGAGTGCCTACCGCTCGGATGTCGCGAGGCCATCGCCGGTAATCGCGAACTGGCCGGTCGCGCCCGCCTCGCGGGCGTGGTGTTTTTCTAGCGTCGCCCGGCGGTTGCCGCCACGGAACCGGTCCAGGCGGAGGATGATGGCCGACCAGTGGTTGAGCGTGTGCCCGCCAAGCGCGCGGGACTGGTCCGAATCCGGGTCGGTGAACACCTGATTGGTGAACGCCACCGCGAGGTCGTGTTTGCGAGCAAGCGAGAGCAGATGCGTAATCTGCCGGGCAACGCCACGCAGCGCCTCGCCCTCGGCCTGTTCGGTTCGTTCGAGCCGGTAGAATCCGGTCGCGCTGTCGAGGATGATGAAATCGACTTCGGTGGCAAACTCCGTCGCGTCCTGGACGGCCTCCTGCTGGTCCGAAAAGGAGAGTGCGTCGGTGATGATGAGCCGGGAAGCGAGGTCGTCGACGGTCTGGTCGGGACCGGCGTGAGCGCTTGCCAGTTGCTCCATCCGGTCAAGTGAGAGCCCCTCGGTGTCGATGTACAGCACCGACTGGCCCGCAGCAGCCGCCTCCATTGCCCCCGAGAGGACGACGTTGGTCTTGCCCGACGCGGGCGGGCCGTAGACCTGGGTCGCAGCACCGCGTTCGAAGCCACCACCCAGCAGGTCGTCGATAGCGTCACAGCCAGTCGGTATCGGGTCGGTCACACGTCCTGCTTGGCGACCGTCCGCATAAAAACGCTCGTCTCAGGCCCGCGGGTCCGGGAGTCGCGGCAGCGCCTCGCCCAGCGCCGCGACGACGGCATCTTTATTATCGAGTTCGTCGCGGGCATAGACAATCGGGAGTCGCCAGGGTGCGCGGCGGTGGAGCACGATGGCGTCCTCGGCGACGACGTACCCCTCAAACCGGTCCCACTCGTGGAGCCGGCGGGCGACGGGCAGTCGTTCCTCCAGTCCCGCTGTCGTCGCGCTGAATCGACGGGGCTGTCCCACGTTGTAGACACCCGCCGCAACGGGGACGAGCAGCTGACCCGCAATACGCACGAGAGTGATATCGAGTGCGATGCCGGCAGCCAGGGCCACCACGCCCCCAATGGCTGCCGCGACGGCCAGGCCCTGCAGCGGTTCCTTGCGTCGGTCCGACCAGCCCGCACGCCACCCCGTCGCGTTCCCTGCCCGCGCCGTGGCCGCTCTGGCATACCGGGAGCCAGCCATGACGCCGAGAGAGCCACCGAGGATGCACCCGCCGAGGCCGGCAACGAGCCCCAAGAGGAGGTCGACGCGTGTGCTCGCCCCGGTGACGGCGAGAGCGCCGCCGGCCAGGGTGACCACGGCCGGCCCGACGAGTGCCGGGACCCAGCGACGCCGGTCGGCGCCGAGTCGGACT
Source organism: uncultured Halobacteriales archaeon (assembly GCA_964581735.1). GTDB lineage: Archaea > Halobacteriota > Halobacteria > Halobacteriales > Haloarculaceae > Salinibaculum. The sequence goes on from CAZOQK010000093.1 coordinate 4,557, forward strand.
GCCAGGCCCTGCTGACGGTGGGTGGCGAGCCCACCGGCGACTGTCACACCGAGCGCGACGGCGAGAAACAGCGAGTACAGCGTGGCAACGTCGCCGTGCACCCGTACAGCAACGGCGACAGCGAGCGGCGCGACCAGCGCGGCGGCGTACAGCCCCGCGACGACCGAGAAGAAATCGTCCGGCCGCTCGTCGAACGTCGGGGAGTCGGTCGGGGTCGTGTCCGCGTGAGCGACTGCGGACCCGCCGTCAGCAGAGGGCGACATAGCCATTCCTCGCGGCTCCGAATGAATAAAACCGACCAACTGCTAAGTGTACCCACAGCCAAGAACGGGTCGTGATAGTCGTCGCCACCGAGGACTTTGAAGTCTACCATGACATCGTCACGGAGCTCCGCGAGCGCGGCGTCGACTTCACCACCGTCGAGCCCGGCGACGACCTGCCGCCAAAGACCAGCGTCGCCGTGGTAGCTGCCGGTGAGCGCGTCGACTCTCCCGGGGACGTAACCGTCGTCACCGCGGACCCGGGCGACCCACGGGCGGCCGTCGAGGAGGCCATCGGACTGCTCCGTGGCGGATCAGGTCAGACGGTCGTCGGCATCGATCCCGGTGACAGACCCGGTATCGCCGTCCTCGTCGGCGATACTGTCGTCGCAACCTTCCAGGTTCCGGCCGAGGGGGCTGCCGACGTGGTCCGCGAGGAACTGGAGGGGATCCCGGACCCGCTCGTTCGCATCGGCGACGGGGCCCGCTTGGTGGGGGCACGCATCATCGACGACCTCGACTCTCTGCCGGTCGAACTCGTCGACGAGACCGGGACGACGCCGTATCTCGGCACCGGCACCCGGGGAATGGGGGACGTGCTCGCGGCGGCGAACATCGCACGCCGCGAGGGCGAGCGCGTCGACTCGCGGGACATCGAGCCGACGCCGGGTGAACTCCAGCGCATCAAGAACCGTTCGCGTGAACAGAGCGACGGCGAACGCGCTATCGATGAGGCACTCGCACGTCGGGTCGCCCGCGGTGACCTCACCATCGGCGAAGCGCTCGACGAACACCGGGAGGAATAAACGAAAAGACATACACGCTCGATTCACAAACCACTATTGGGTTGGGCTCACATGCCACGCCTGTTCATGTGGGACAACGACACAGCACGGTGGGGGTGTACAGGTAGTACAAGGCGACTGCCCCGGGGC
>CAZOQK010000093.1:5761-9026 GCA_964581735.1 uncultured Halobacteriales archaeon
ACAGACGACAGTTCCTGCGAGCGGCGACGACGGCCGCGACCGGCGTCGGCGGCCTCGGCGCTGCCACGGTGAGTGTGGCGGCGTTTTCCGGTGACGACAGCGACATCACCGGCGCGAGTGACTACCCGCGGGCATTTCGACAGCCACTGGTGGTACGGCGACCGGCTCACCGACGGCCACACGGCCTACGACTACAGCACCGTCGGAGCGATTCCCGAGGGCCGCGACGAGGTCCTGATTACCGTCTATGGCTGGCTCACGGCAACGGACGAGACACTGGACCACTCCGCCACGGTGTGGATGTCCCTTTCGAACAACGGCTACGACGCGCCGGTCGTCGGTTTCAGCTACGACTCCGGCACGAGCACGACCGACTGGTGGCCCGCGACGGACATCGCGGAGCGAAACGGCCCGAGACTCGCGGACTTTCTCGCTCGGTGCATGGGTCATCTTGGAGGCGGCCAGGGCGCTGTCGGCGTGGGGCTGCACCGACGTACTCGATTCGGTAACGCTGCTCGGCGGGGCCGCGGACAACGACTCCGTGGCCATCAGCGGGGAGTACGGCGGCGAGTTCGGCTCCGCCGTCGGCGAGGAAGGCTATGAAGGCACGCCGCCCGCGAACTACGAGGACCACAACGTCGACTACGTGCCCGACCACTTCCCGTGTCACGAACCCGGCGATGACTGCATGCCAAGCGTCGTCACGGAGTTCCAGCCCGGGGCGCTACGCGTCCCGCACCAGGGCCTCAGCCCGTCGCATAACCTCCCTGACCGGCAGGGCCGTCTCGCGAGCGACCGCCAGCGCGTCGTCGTACTCAGCACTGACATCGTATGCCTCGTCGCCGGCGCTGGCGACTTTCACGCCTACCTCGTAGTCGATACCTTCGTGGGAAAGGGCCGCCGTGGTCCGTTCGCGGTCAGCAACAAACCGGTGGCCTGCGCCGTGTTCGCGGATGCCGAGGGTCCCTGTCTCCTCGGCGAGTCGGCGGGCGACCCGGCGTGCGTCCTCGGGTTTGGCGACGACTCTCACGAGGTGGCCCGGGCGGGATTTCTTCATCATCAGCGGCACTATCGAGGTATCGAGCGCGCCGGCCTCGGCGAGTGTCTCCTGCAGTCCGCCAAGCACTTCGGGCGCAGCGTCGTCCAGATTCGTCTCCAGAACCGTAATCGGGTCACGAGAGAGGCCCCCAGTCGTCTCGCCGACAAGCGCCCGGAGTACGTTCGGGTGTGCGTCGAAGGTGTAGCCGCCGGCGCCGTAGCCCGAGGCGGCGACGGTCATCGCCGGGAGCGCGTCGACCCCCTCCGCGACGTGAGCGAGAATCGCCGCGCCGGTCGGCGTCAGGAGCTCGGCATCGACCGGGCCGCCACGGAGTTGCCAGTCGGCGCGTTCGGCGATTCCGACGACTGCCGGCGTGGGAATCGGGTATGTGCCGTGAGACATTTCGACCTCCCCGCCGCCGGTGGCCACTGGCGTTGTCACCACCCGGTCGGCGCCGAGGTCAGCCCGGAGGAGGCAAACGCCGGCGATGTCGGCGATAGCGTCGTCGGCGCCGACTTCGTGAAAGTGCGTGTCCGCGAGGTCGGTGCCGTGGACCCCCGCTTCGGCTTCGCCGAGAATCTCGAAGATGGCAAGCGCGTCGGCCTCGACGGCCTCGGGGAGGCCCATCGACTCGACGATGTCGACAACCTCGGTATAGGTTCTGCTCGGGCCGTGTCCCTCGGCATGCATGTGGTCGGCGTGGTCGCCGGTAGAACGGTCGTGGTCCCCGTGGGAATGGTCGTGTGTGTGGCCCTCATCGTGGGCAGCAGTGTCGTGACTCTGGCCGTCGCCGTTAGTCAGCAAAACGTCGACAGTCGTCGCCTGAATCCCGTTTTTCGCCGTCTCGCCGACGTTGTACTCGACACCGAGAGCGTCTTCGACGGGTGCGAGTGTGGCGCGGTCAGCACCGGCGGCGAGAAGGGCAGCGAGGAGCATGTCGCCGCTGGCACCCATCCGGCCGTCGAGCGCGAGCGTTCGCATACACAAGCGCAGGCGCGGGCCCGACAATACACTAACGGTCGGTCGGGAGTCAGGAATCGTAGTGCCACTCGGGGTCGTCACGGTCACTCTGCCGGTAAGCGAGGACTAGCCCGCCGATGCCAACTCCGCGCCGAACTCGGTGACGCCCGTAACGATGATGTGGTTGACGATCAAGAAGCCGAGCGGCTCAGTTACGGATGGCGGGGCAAACAGTCCGGCCGCGGCGACGCCCGCGAGCACGAACAGGACCGCCCAGACGTACCGCGGGAAGTGCGCCAGTATGGATACCACTACTCCGAATCAACAGGGCCATACGTAGGTTTTTTGTATGAAACATATCTTGTTATCTTTATCTCCAGTTCGGAAATAAATAAGTAAACACATGAAACATTATTTGCATAACCACGCTGTCGGTCCGCAGCTATCCAGTGAGCGGACGGAAGGGAACGGGCGGCCAGAGCGTGTGGGTGTCGGTCAGTGCGACCGGACGAGGTGGATGTCGTAGGCGCCGTCGGCAGCGACGGCACCGAACGGCGTTTTCAGTCGGTCGTCGGCGCTCGCGGCGTCGGTACCGACGAACATGACAGTGGCACCGACATCCTGTGCGACCTGCTGGAGCCGGTCGATGATACCGTCGTCGGGGGGCTGTGCGCCGGATTCCTCGAAGCTGCGTTCAGCGTCGTCGGTTGCTTCTTCGATTTTCCGCCGGAGTTCCGCGCTGGCCGCCTCGGCGGCAAACTCGTCGTCGGGCTGAATCCACTTGCGGCGTTCTGCGTAGGTCGACCCGGTCGGGACGAAACTGACCGCGACGACCTCCTTACCCAACGCCGTGCCGTGTTCGACCGCGCGGGACAGTGCTGCTTCGGCAACGGGCGACCCGTCGAATGGGACGAGAAAGGCCATACCGAGAGATACTGTGTGAAGAGTAATCAAACCTTCCGCAGCGGAGAACCGGATCGCACTGATGCCGGCGGGTTCCGGTCCCCCGGACCGACCGCCGGTAGCAAAAAGCATATCTCCAGCAATCCATGAGTGTCAACACATCCCAGCCTACTATGAATGAAGTTCAACTGGAGGTGGCGAAAGCCTACCCCAACGACTCCGGACGGGGCATCGCCCGTCTCGACCCCGATACGCTGTTGCATCTCAAGCTCTCGCCCGGCGACATCATCGAAATCGAGGGCGCGGACACCACCGCGGCGAAGGTGTGGCGTGCGGACCGGCAGGACTGGAACACCGATACGG
>CAZOQK010000094.1:0-8983 GCA_964581735.1 uncultured Halobacteriales archaeon
TAACCCTGCGAAAGAGTTAATTACCGGAACTGGTTTAGCCGCTCTGTCAGGCGTTGTGCGGCCACACCTGCAGCGTCGAAGTACGCCTCCTTGTTCCCGCGGATGGCGGCGTCCTCCCCGGCGAAGATGATGCCTCGCGAGGAGTTAACGAGGCCGATCGGCGTCGTCCCCGCCGCCATCTCGGCCAGGCCGTACTCGACTGCCGCTTCGGCGTCACCGCCCTGTGCACCGACGCCGGGCACGAGAAACGGCATCTCGGGGACGATGTCACGGACGGTTTCGAGTTCCTCCGGGGCCGTCGCGCCCACGACGAGGCCGACGTTGCCGTGTTCGTTCCACAGGTCCGCAAGCGCCGCGACGCGTTCGTACAGCGGTTCCCCCGAGGCAAGTTCGAGGTCCTGCAAGTCGGCACCGCCGGTGTTCGAGGTGCGACAGAGCACGAACACGCCCGTCTCGGGGTTGCACAGGAACGGGTCCAGCGAGTCCCGGCCCAGGTACGGATTGACCGTGATCGCGTCGGCCGCGGGGCCGTTGTCGTCGTCAAGAATCCTCGCGTACTGCCGTGCGGTGTTGCCGATGTCGCCGCGTTTGGCATCGAGCAGCACCGGTACGTCCTTACCGTGTGCGTAGGCAATGGTCTCCCGGAGTGCTTTCCAGCCGTTGCTGTCCTCGTAGAAGGCGGCGTTGGGTTTGTAACAGGCGGCGTGCTCGTGGGTGGCATCGATGATACGGCGGTTGAACGCCCACCGCGGCAGGTCGGCGTCAGCGACGGCAGCGGGCAGTCTGTCCGGGTCGGGGTCCAACCCCACCGAAACGACGCTGTCGGCGGCGTCGATACGCTCACGCAGGCGGTCGAAAAACGTCATTACTCGTAGCGGGTGCGACGAGGAAATAAAGATGCGGCGGTCCCGCCCGGCTCAGAGTTCCTGGTCTTCGAGGTCCGCCGCGAGCGCCTGGACGGTGTTGTCCAGGTCGGCGACCGTCTCGGTCTGTTGGGACGTTGCCGCGGCGATTTCGGTGATGTTGTCCGACACCGTCGCGGTCCGTTCGGCAAACGTCTCGACATCGCTCTGGAGGGTCTGAATCTTCGCCGACTGGGTCTCGACGGAGTTTGCGACGGCGGTCATCTCCTCTGTTACTTTCCGGACGTGGCCGGTGATGTCGCTCTGGGTATTTTCGAGGGACTGGGCGTCGGCGACGGCGTCATCGAGTTCGGCCTGGAGTCGGGAGATACCCTTGACCGTCTCCTCGATGTTGCCCTGTATCGCCTGGACGCGCTTGCGGACCTTGTCGACCTCGTCCTGTGACTGCGTGGCGAGGGCCTTGACTTCGTCGGCGACGACCTCGAAGCCGTGGTTGCCGGTGCCGCCGCTGCCGTTCATCCCTGCGCGTGCGGCCTCGATGTTGGCGTTGAGCGCGAGCATGTTGGTCTGTTCGGCGATATCGTCGATGGTTTCGGTGACCTGCGTGATCTCGGCGGCCTGTTTTTCAAGTTCCGACGCCAGTTCTTCGACGTTCGCCCCCACGTCTGCGGCCTCCTCGATGGACTCGGTGACTGCGGCGACGACCTCCTCGGACTGGCTGACCGCCTTCTGCATGTCCCGGCAGTGCTCGTCGATAAGCTGCGCGCGCTGGGCGACCTCTTCGGCCTCGCGGGACACCTCCGCGAGCTCCGCGCGGATATCGTCGATGTCGTGGGCCTGCTCGGTCGTGGCCTGCTTGATTGCCTCGGTGTTCTCGGCGGTCTCGGTCAGCGACGTGTGCAGCCGCTCGGTCGCTGTCGCCACCTCGTCGGTGATGCGGTCCTTGACATCCGAGAGTTCCCGGTTTCGCTTGACGATATCCGTCACGACGGTGTTGACCTGGAAGGCCCCGACGGTGGACCCGTCTTCGGGGTGTGTCAGCGGGACGCCCTTCGCCTGGACTGCCCACAGCTCACCCGCTGCGGTCTCACCGACGCGGGGGTCGTCCTCGACGATTTTCTCGCCCAGCCGGGCCACCTTCTCCGAGAGGACTTCGTCCTGTCCCTCAGTTCCGACGACATCGTACGCCTGCCGTCCGTACGCTTCCTCGCCCGGAATGCCGGTCAGGTCACCCAGACCCTGATTCCAGCCAGTCACGATGCCGTCGGCATCGACGACGCCCACCGGGTCCGGCAGGGTCTCCACCACCGTCTCGAACAGATGTTTGTAAAAATCACGTTGCTTGCGCAGTCCCTTGGCCGACTCGTCCTCGGCAAGGTCCTGCGGCAACAGTCGCTCTGTCTGCATCACCCCCTCATAGATGGGAGTCCGTGTTGTGTCTTACCATAGTTAACACTTGGATAATGTATCCATCCAGCAACGTGACCGGGTGGAAACGGACAGGCTCTAATCGGTCGGTATCGTAGTATGAGTAATGGCATTGGCTGCGGTCGTCTTCGACCTCGATTACACGCTGGCAGTCCCCGACCGCGACCGGCAGACACTGCTGGACGAGGCAACGGCCGCCGCGGGCGTTCGCGACATCGACCGGGCGGAGTATCTCGACGAACACGGCAAACACCGGGCGACAGACACCCGCGCCCCGATTTTCGAGGGACTGCTCGCCGAGGGCAACCCCGACGCCACCGCCCGCGCCTACCGCACGGTCGTCAACGACGCGCTGGTTCCCGTCGCCGGCGTCACCGAACTTATCGAGGAACTGCGGGCGCAGTACCGGGTCGGCCTGCTCACCGATGGCCCGGTCCGCGCCCAGCACTCCAAACTGGAGACGCTTGGCTGGACGGACCTCTTCGACGGCGTGGTCGTCACCGGCTCACTCCCCGCCGGCAAGCCTGACGGTCGAGCGTTCGAAGGCATCCTCGACGCACTCGGGGTCGCGCCCGCCGCTGCGGTGTACGTCGGCGACCACCCTGACGCCGACGTGCGGGGCGCGAGTGCGGCCGGGATGACGGCCGTCCAGGTGCTGGGCGAGCGCTTCGAACGCGCACCCGAAGCCGACGGCTACGTCGACCGCGACAACCTCTCTGAGGAACTCCTGAGGTTTCTGAACGAACAGGTCGGCTGGCGCTAGTCCTCCCCGTTGGCGACTGTGGCATCGAGCGTGTCACGCACCACGTCGACTGCTCGCTTGACCGCGACCCCCGAGGACAGCGAGAGTGTCGTCTCCTTTCCGGTCCGGTCGGCTGTCAGGCGGTCGTCGTTCACTGCGGGCATCGACAGTGACTCGAAGACGATGGTGACCGTCCCGGGGAACAACTCCACCCGGGCCACCGGGGTCCCGTCGACCGCGATGCGGTATGCGAGCGTGCCGTCGGGTGCGGGCTTGGCCGAGTCGTCAGCATCGGCGACACCGACCCGATCGAGCGGCGCTGTCTCCAGCCCCGTGAGTTCCGAGGCGAGCAACTGTGCGACGCGTGTTGGGTCCGAGACGGTGTCCTTGACCATCAGAGTTCACCCCGTGCGCTGGCCGCGAGACTTCCCACATCTACGCCATTGCGCCGAGCGTAGAGCACCGCCGCCGCCTCGATAGTCACGCCCAGTTCCGCCTGTAACCTGTTGATGTCGGCCACGGCGTCCTGTTTTTCCACGCCGGTGTCGACGACCGCATCGAGCACCTGCTCGAACACCGACCGTTCCTGGATAACCGACTCATCGGGGACGAAATCCTCGGGCACGTCGACGGTCCCGATGTCGAAGCGAGCAACGATATCGTCGCCGTCGCGGTCGAGCAGTCCCTCGCCGGTCGCCACGTCGACCAGCCGCTTGGACTGGTCGGGCGAGAACCAGTCGCGGTCCAGCGACAGCGCGACGACAAACTCGCTTTCGTTCATGCGGTCGACGCCGCGCTGGCGGAAAGGAGCGGCGACGGCGCGACGAAGACTCATCGTCGGAACGGGGTTCGGACACATCCTAAATCTGTCGTCACACGCCGGTGTGCATCGGGAGGTTCAAGTGGCCGCTGATACTTCAGACCCGTATGAAGTACCAGGGACCGTCCATGCGCAAGCGAACCGGTGGCCGGCGACGCCCAGCCAGCAAAAAAAAGAAACACCAGCTCGGGTCGGAGTTCACCGAGACACAGGTCGGCGAGCCGAAGTTCAAGGCCGTCGACACCCGCGGGAACACGGACAAGACCCGTGCCATCACGACCGACACGGCAAGCATCGCCATCGACGGGGAAACGGTCGCCGCAGAGATCGAAAACGTCGCCGAAAACCCCTCGAACCCCAACTACGCACGCCGAAACATCATCACCAAAGGCGCTATTCTCGACACCAGCAAAGGGAAAGCACGCGTCACCTCCCGCCCCGGCCAGGACGGACAGGTCAACGCCGTTCTCGTCGACGGGTAATTCCTTTTGGCTAGTCACGCCGCTTGCAGTGTTCGAAAATGGACGACCAGTGATGTCGTCCTGACGTGCGACTCTAACCCATGGAACTGGCGGCCAGTACCGGCCTGACTAGTGCTACCGCACGTCAGTACAGTGTACAGGAACCACGCGTTTAAATCCACCCCTTCACACACTCCGGCCGCGTGATCGGCGTGGAAAAGCAGGGTTGGCTGACGGATGGGCCGTCAGGACGTGCGTGACAGAGCCGTTGGCACAGGTGAGCTATCCGGATGGATTCGAATGAGCACGCCATCATACACTGTTTTTCCTGTCCGCAAAAGACTCGCTAAGTGGACAGTGGTTGTGTCTGTCTTACACAGTAGATCTCATCGAGTCTATGTACTACTAAATAATGGACCCGAAATATCATATAAACCGTATACAGTCGTGGCCCGGAAGTAACGATAGATGATACGACGTGGACAGCGGGCTGATGGTTCGTCTCTTGACTTTTCGGAGTCGGTAACACCGCACCACCAGCGTATCGACCCGAGGCAGTGGGGCGACATCTACGTCGTCGGCGACGTTCACGGCTGCCGCGAGGCGTTCCAGCGGTTGCTGGATGAGGAACTGGCCGTCTCCGCGGACGACCTTGTCGTCTGTGTCGGCGACATCGTCCGGAAGGGACCGGACAGCAAGGGCGCACTCTCGGTAGTCCGCGAGCGCGAGAACGTCCGTTCGGTCCGGGGCAACAACGAACAGGGGCTGCTCGACGGCTCGAAATCCGACCCGACACTCGACGAGTCGGACCTGGCGTTCATCGAGACACTGCCACTTGCTATCTCCTTTGGCGACGCACTGGTCGTCCACGGCGGCCTCGACCACCGCGAACCGGTCGCCGACCACGACCCGAATGACATCTTGAATATGCGCTCGCTGGCCGGCAGCGGGTACGAGCGTCCCTTCTGGTTCGAGACGCGCGCCGAGGAGCCCCAGGTCCTCTTCGGCCACACCGTCCTCTCGGAAGCCTTCATGACGCCGTATGCGGTGGGGTTGGACACGGGATGTGTCTACGGCGGCCACCTGACTGCCTATGACTGGTACGCCGGGGAGTTCGTCACCGTCGATCCCGGGGAAACCTACCGGGAGCGCAGTAGCGATTCCATCGTGAACCCCCAGCCCACGGAGCGCCTGGCAGAGTGACGATGCCGGAGGACCCAGACCTGACCGACTCGTCGCTGTATCTCAACCGCGAACTGAGCGAACTGGCCTTCCAGCAGCGGGTGCTCCACGAGGCGCTCGACGACCGCACCCCGTTGCTTGAGCGCGTGCGTTTTCTGGCTATCTTCACCCGCAACATGGACGAGTTCATCATGAAGCGGGTGGGCGGTCTGAAACAGCAGATCAGCGCGGGCGTCACCGAGGAGACTGTCGACGGGCGCACGCCACGCGAGCAGTGGGCGGAGATTCTGGCCGAGGCCGAGCCGATGTTCGAGCGCCAGGCCGAGTGCTATCACGAGACGGTCAAGCCGGCACTCGCCGAGGCCGGGATTTACGTTACGTCCTATGAGGACTTGCCCGAGGGCGAACGCCGGCGGATGCGGACGTACTTCGAGGAGAACGTCCTCCCGACGCTGACGCCGCTTTCTTTTGACCCCGCGCATCCGTTCCCGTTCATCTCGAATCTCAGCCTCTCATTGGGCGTGCTGACCCGCACCCACGACGAAGACGACCCAACCTTTACGCGGGTGAAGATTCCACCCAACCGACCCCGGCTGGTCCCGGTCGACGCCGGGGGCGACGACACGCGGTACGTCCGCATTGAGGATATCGTGCGCGCGAACCTCGACCTGCTGTTCCCGAGTGTCGACATCGTCGGGACGGCGCTGTTCCGGCTGACCCGAAACGCCGAGGTTCGGCGCAACGAGGAGGTCGCCGAGGACCTCATCGACATGATAGAGGAGGTGCTCGAACAGCGCCGCTTTGGCTCGGTTGTTCGCCTGGAACTGGAGGAAAACGCCCCCGACCACATCCGGGAGACGCTGGTCGAACAGCTCGACTTGGACGAGCGGGAGGTGTTCGAACTCCGGCCGCCGCTCGATTTCGAGGATTTCGAGGTGTTGACCGACCTCGACCGGCCCGACCTGAAAGTCGAGGAGTGGACGCCGGCCCACCACCCCCGGCTGGACCCGGGACGGCCCTACGACAACGGCCTCGGGCGCAACAGCGAGGGCGACCCCAGCGTCTTTGAGGAGATAAACCGCGGCGACATCCTGTTGCACCATCCCTACCACTCCTTTACCGAGACGGTCCAGCGCTTTCTCGACGAGGCCGCCAACGACCCGGATGTCCTCGCGATCAAGGCGGCAATCTACCGAACTGCGAGTGACTCACAGGTCATCCAGTCGCTCATCGACGCCGCCGACAACGGGAAACAGGTCGCGGTGATGGTCGAACTCAAGGCCCGCTTCGACGAGCAGAACAACTTAGAGTGGGTGCGGACGCTCGAAGAGCACGGCATCCACGTCGCCTACGGGACTGTCGGGCTGAAGACCCACACCAAGACGGCACTGGTCGTCCGGGAGGAAGCCAACGGCGTCAGGACCTACTCCCACGTCGGGACCGGCAACTACCACTCCGGGACAGCGAAAGGCTACGTCGACCTGGGGCTGCTGACGAGCGACCCCGACATCGGCCGGGATCTCCTGAAGGTGTTCAACTTCTTCACCGGCCCGGCACTGGACGAGCAGTTCCGGAAACTGCTCATCGCGCCGGTGACGATGCGCGAACGGTTCACGCGCGTCATCAGGCGCGAGGCCGAGCACGCCCGCGCGGGCGGGGAGGCCCGAATCGTTGCGAAAGTCAATGGGCTGGAAGACCCCGACATCGTCCACGAACTCTATAAAGCCTCACGGGCGGGCGTCGACATCGACCTGTTCGTTCGGGACATCTGCCGGCTCCGGCCCGGGCTGGAGGGTATCAGCGAGACCGTCGATGTCTACAGCATCGTCGGCCGCTTTCTCGAACACTCACGTCTCTTTTATTTCCGGAATGCAGGCGACCCCGAGTACTACATCGGCTCGGCCGACTGGATGACGCGCAACCTCGACAACCGCGTCGAGGCCGTGACGCCCGTTGAGGACCCCGCTATCCGCGAGCAGTTGCGCTTTGTTATCGATGTCATGCTCGCGGACAACCGCCGCGTCTGGGAGATGGAGTCGGACGGCAGCTACACACAGCGCCGGCCCACCGAGGGCGAACAGACAATCGACACACAATCCGTGTTGATGCGTGAGGCACGGGTCGCGAACCAGCGCGAGGACATCGCGGCGGGGACGCCGCGGGTCACCGACATCCCCGACTCGGGGATGCTCATCGAACCGACGGGCGATACCGCCGGCGACGAGGAGGACGGTGAGCCGGCAGAAATGGAGGGGCCAGACAGGAAGGATACGGACGGCGGGGCTACGGAGTTGCCGGAGCTGCTCACCGCCCACCGGGACCGGTGGTACAAACCGGACAGCGCGACGTACGCCTACGCGGTCCGGACACCCGATGGTGACCGCGTCTACCGGAAGACGGCACGCGGCGCGGCGGCGGTCATCGAGCGCCACTACGTCGAGGACACAGCCGGAACACAACGGACCGACTCCGCGGAGTAATCAGGGACTCGGCGCGGCTTTCTGGAGGGCGCTTTCCGCGATGTTGCCGCCGTAGTCGGCGGTCCGGGACAGCGAGTCGACGACCAGGCCGAGCACCTGTGCGAGTTGCGGGTCGAGTTCGCGGATTTCCTCGTCGACACCGCGCACGCGCTCGCTGACATCACGAATCCCACTCCGGGCGTCGTTCGCGAGTTCGGTCGCCTCCTCGGGGTCGTCGGCCAACAGCGCGTCCATCGCCGTCTCGGGCACCTTGCAGGCGTCTTCCTGGAGGGCCCGGAGCGGGTCCGCGGCGGCGGTGGGGATGTCGCTGACCTCAAGCGCGAGGTCGGCGATTTTGGTGGCGTGGTCGGCGATGCGCTCTAACTGGCGGGCACTCGACTGGAAGTCGAAACACGTCTCGCGCGGAAAGCCGATTTCGTTCGCGGCGGTCGGGTTCCGAAGGACGGTGCGGAAGACTCGGGAGACCATATACCAGAGGCGGTCGACATCGTCGTCCCGTTCCTTGACATCGTGGGCGAGTTCGTCGTCGTTTGACACGAGCGCCTCGATTGCGTCTTCGAGCATCGTGAGACTCACCAGCCGCATGCGCGTGATTGCGTTGTGAACCGAAAGCTCCGAGGAATCGAGCAAATCCTGGAGGACGACCCGGTCGGACGTTTCCTCGATGACTTCCAGCCCGACGAGTCCCTGCGTCGCTTCGCGGATGACACGGCGCTGGGTCGCGGTGATGCGGCCGGTTTCGAGCCTGATGACATCGAACCCGCTGACGTACATCGTCATCACCGCACGCGTGAGTTCGTGTTCTTCGTCGACACCGCTGATGTCCAGGCTCCCCGCGATACGGTCCTCCTCGCGCTGTGGCGAGAGCAGGAGGAGGTCGGCTTCGGAGTGGAACTCGACGACGCTGCCCGCGCTCACGTCGTTGTCGGTCGCCCACTCCTTGGGAAGTGATACTGTGTACGTGGAACCGCCGGTCACCTGGACCTTGCGCGTCTCCATATACAGAC
>CAZOQK010000095.1:0-8880 GCA_964581735.1 uncultured Halobacteriales archaeon
GTCATCCCGAGCACGGCGGCGAAGGTGTAGGGAACCCGCACGCGCTGTCCGCGTGGCTCGTCGACGACCATTGGGTAGGCCCGGTCGGCACGCTCCTGTTCCTGCTTGTTGGCCTCGATGTCACCGAAGTAGATCCGCTCGAAGCGGTCGAACTCGTCGACGAGCTGGTCGAGCGTCTCGATGCTGAAATCGCGCTGTTTGAGCGGGGCTTTCGCGAAGAAGTATCGGAACACCTCGGGTTCGAGCAGGTCGAGCACTTCGTCGACGGTGACGATGTTGCCCGACGAGGACGAAAGCGCGTCCCCATCGAGTGTGAACCACTCATAGACCATCGGCACCGGCGGCTTGACATCGAGGACGTTCCGGGCGATGTCGACGCCACTGGGCCAGGACCCCTCGGCGTGGTCCTTCCCGAACGGTTCGAAGTCCACACCCAGAATCTGCCACTGTCCGGGCCACTCGAAGCGCCAGGGGAGTTTCCCCTCGCGGAAGGTCGCGGTGCCCTCGTGGCCACAGCCCTTGATGATGTCGTCACCGGCCTCGCGGTCTTCACAGACGTAGGAGACGGTGCCGGCATCGAGGTCCACCTCGGTGACGCCCTCGGTGAGAATTCCACAGTCCTCACACTGGGGGACAAAGGGGACGTACTCGTCGTCGACTTTGTTCTGGTATTTCGAGAGTACCCCGCGGGCCTCGTCCGCGTGTTCGAGGACGTGACTGACCACGGGGTCGAGGTCACCGTCAGCGTAGAGGTCGGTGTTCGAGACGAAGTCGACGGGCACGCCAACAGCCTCGGCCTGGCGTTCGAGGAGGTTCGTAAAGTGTGTGCCATAGGACTCACAGCAGCCGAAGGGGTCCGGAATCGAGGTGTAGGGCTTACCGAGATTTCGCCCGAGTGCGCCCGCATCGACCTCGCCAAGGCCGACGATGTTGCCCTCCAAGTCCGCGAGCGTGCGCGGAATCGCCCGGAGCGCGTCCTTGTCGTCGGCGGTGAAGACCTGCCGGACCTTGTGCCCATGGTCACGGAGCGCCTCGGCGACGAAGTAGCCCCGGAGAATCTCGTTGAAATGGCCGATGTGGGGTACGCCCGACGGCGAGACGCCGCCCTTGACGACAAGCGGGTCGTCGGGGTCACATGCCTCTACTGCATCGGCGACGGCGTCGGCCCAGAAGCCGCGCTGTGTGCCATCGAGGACGGCATACGGGTCCGCGTCGTAGGGAGAGTCAGTTCCGCTCATGGTTCGGCACGGATGGTGGTCCCGTCGTGGTCGCCGTGGACAGCCTGCCGGACGGCCTCGGGGTCGTCACCGCCGACGACGGCGGCAGTTAGCCCCGCTCGCTCCAGCAGTTTCGCCGCCAGGAGGTCCACCGGGGCGTTGCTCCCGGCATCGACTTCGAGGTCGCTCACCAGCGACACCAACTCTGTGGCGGTCATCTCGTCGTACATCGCCGCGTTGGGGTCCTCGTCGGGGTCGGCGTCGTAGACACCGGGGACGCTGGTGGCGTAGACGAGCAGGTCGGCGTCGGTGTACTCGGCGAGTGCGGTGCCGACGGCGTCGGTGGTGTGTCCGGCTTCGGTTCCGCCCATCACCGGCACGTCGCCGCGACGGAGTGCTTCGCGCGCGGTTTCGTGGCCTTCGGGCGGTGTCGGTGCCGCGTACTCGCCGAGGGCGGCGACGAGCAGGCGAGCGTTGAGCCGCGTCACCGCGATGCCGAGCCGGTCGAGTTCGATCTCGTTCGCGCCAAGATCCCGGCCGGCCGCGATGTACTCGCGGGCCGCCGGGCCACCGCCGACGACCACCGCGAGGTCGTGGCCGTCCGCGACGAGCGATTTGAGGACGGACGCGTACGCGGCGACCCGGTCGGCATCGAGTTCGGGGACGAGCACGCTCCCACCGATGGAGACGACGACTCTCATTGGCTTGCCGTAGCCACGATGCAGTCTTAAGGGTTGCCAAGCCGTGACCACTCACCGCCTCCTGCAACGAAACCCACACAGCGTCAGACATCATCGGCAATATATTCCTTATTTTCCGCCCCACAGGCAGATATATCCATCTTTATGAGCTCGAAAATATCATTAGCTGAACTGACGGTATCACGCCCTCAAAATAGGCTATAAAATATCTCGGGCTCTTTTGACCGTTTGTAAAACGACCTTTCACGTTGGAATCAGCTGAAACATGTCGAACGAATCCAAAGGTTCCCGCCTTTATATGCAGATATGGGCATTAGGAAGGAATAAGGCAGATATGAGCGCCACGACACAACCCTCCGCCGACGACCGGTCGAAAGAAGAGCGTCTCAAGAGCTTCCTGGCACGGAAGGCGGCCGACGGCGAGATGTACTTCAAGAGCAAGTTCATCGCCGACGAAGTCGGTCTCTCCCCGAAGGAAATCGGTGCGCTGATGGTGAAACTGAAAGATTCCGCCCGCGAACTCGAAATCGAAAAGTGGTCGTACACGAGCGCGACCACCTGGCGCGTCGAACCCGCCTGAGACAGTCACGGACGCCGACTGAGAGACTGCCACCACCGCGTCCCTGCCGGTGTGACCCGTCGCGCCCGCTCTTCAGCCGGATTTTTTATAGACACGCGACCCTTAGAACACTCCAATGGGCGAGTACGACGAGTCGGCAGTCAGGCCGACCACAAGTAAGCTCGCTCGCGTTTTCGATGTCGTAGAGACGAGAACGGACGGCGAGACGCTGCTGTACGTCGGCCGACCCCGGGTCGGCGTGAAGACACTCGAACGGGAAGCCTGGCCGCTGTTTCGCGAGCGTGGGTACGAGGTCCGCCTCCAGCGTGAGTACGACGGCCAAGTGCCGCCGGACGCGTTCGTCCTCGTGGCCGAGCCACGGACGACCGACAACGGGATTCCCTGGCGCAACATCGTTCTGTTCGTGCTCACGGTCTTCTCGACACTCTTTGCCGGGGCCTTCTACTGGTATCAGCTCCCCGTCTTTTCCGAGCCACTCAGCGCGCTCGAAGCGTGGCCGTTCTCGGCGGGCATCATCGGCGTGCTCGGCGTCCACGAAATGGGCCACTACGTCATGAGCCGCCACCACGACGTGGACGCCTCCTGGCCGTACTTTATCCCGCTCCCGCTGTTCGTCGGGTCGATGGGCGCCGTCATCCGAATGCGCGAGCGCATGCCCGACCGGAAGGCGCTGTTCGACATCGGCGCGGCCGGACCGCTCGCCGGGCTGGTCGCCACCGTCATCGTCACGCTCGTCGGGCTCCAGTTGGACCCGCTGCCCGCCCAAGAGGCCGCCGCGAGCAGCGGGGAGGGGGCTCGCGTTGTCTTCAACAATCCGCCGCTGCTGTGGCTGCTCGCACAGGTGAGTGGCACCGGCGAGAGACTCGCGGCCGGCCTTGTCCACCCAGTGGTGTTCGCTGGCTGGGTCGGCATGCTCGTCACCGTCCTGAACCTCCTCCCGGTCGGGCAGCTGGACGGGGGCCACATCGTCCGGGCCATCGCCGGCCACAAGCAGGAGACCCTTGCCGCCGCGGTGCCGGGCGCGCTCTTTGCACTCGCCGGGTATCTCTACTTCGTCCGGGGCGGGCTGGATTCGGTCGGTATCTGGGCGATGTGGGGCATCTTCACCGCCGGGCTCGCGTATGCCGGCCCGGCGACGCCAGTCATCGACGACGAACTCGATCGGCAACGGGTCGCCGTCGGTGTTCTCACGCTCGTTCTCGGGGCGCTGTGTTTTACCCCGATTCCAGTCGAAATCGTCGGCGCCTGATTACCCCCCGTGGGTGTACCCGCGGTCGGGCAACGGCTCCCCGTCGAGCGTCAGCCCCGACTCCGTGACCGTCCCGATTCGTGTAAGTGAAACCGACAGTTCGGCCCGGACCGTCGCCAGTCGGTCCCCGGGGACGGTACAGACCAGTTCGAAATCCTCACCGAAGAACACCCCCAGTTCCCGTCGCTCCATGTTGTCGCTCGCCACCTCGTCGACCACGCTATCTATCGGGAGCGGTGACTCAATGGCGAGGCCACAGTCGCTCGCCTCGGCGAGTTGGTGCAGCGACCGGGCCAGCCCATCGCTCGAATCCAGCATCGCTGTCGCCGCGCCCGCCAGCGTCTGCCCGGCCGTGATGCGGGGTCCGAACCGAAAAAGCTCGTTCGCTCGCTCGGTCTCGCCAGCACTGAACAGTTCGAGAGCGGCGCCGCTCCGACCGAGGGTGCCAGTCACGCAGACGGCCTCGCCGGGGCTGGCACCACCGCGGTGAACCGGGTCGTCGGCCCGCCCGACGACGGTCGAAGCGACCGTGAACTCGTCGTTCCCGTCGAGGTCGCCGCCGACGTACTCGCCGCCGACGGCCTCGCAGATGTCGACGGCACCGTCGACGAACGCGGCAATCTCGGTCCAGTCGAACTCCGGGGCACCGTAGACGGCGACCGCGGCGACCGGGTCACCACCCATCGCCGCGACATCGGAGAGTGAGGCGCCGATGGCCCGCCAGCCGGCGGTGTAGCGGGTCGTGCCATCAGGAAAGTCCGTCCGGTCGTGGAGCATGTCCGTCGTCACGAGTAGTCCGTCGACGACGGCGGCGTCGTCGCCCGCGTGCGGGAGGCGGCCGTACAGTGACGCAAGCGCAGCCCGTTCGTCCATACCACCACTTCGACCGGCATCGTAAAAACGTCGATCATCGGCCCGACCGGCGGGTTGAAAGCGCTTTCGGCCGACAGTTCGGGCATGAACGGCGACCGTCGCTCGACGCTCGTCGGCTTTCTCGCCGCCATCGTGGTGCTTGCCCTCCTTGTTTGGGCCATCGGCATCGGGGACGTCCTCGATGCGCTGACCCGGGCCGACCGGTCGGTACTCCCCATCGTGGTGCTTGCCGCCGTCGTCTGGCTCTCGGCGTGGGGCCTTGCGCTCTGGTCGGTCCTGCGCGCCATCGGCACGCCGGTTTCGGCGCCGAGGGCCATCTTCGTGTTCAGCGGGGCCATCTTCTCGAACAACATTACCCCCTTCGGACAGGCCGGGGGCGAACCGGTGAGTGCGATGCTCATCTCCACAGTCGCCGACAGCGAGTACGAGTCCGGCCTCGCGGCTATCGCCAGCGTCGACACACTCCATTTTGTCCCCTCGATTACTTGCGCGGTCGTCGGCTTCGCTTACATCCTCGCCAACGCCGCTCAACTGACCCGAAACGTCGTCGTTGCCGCGGGTGGCGCGGTCGCACTCGTCACCGTCATCCTCACGATCGCTGCGCTGGGCTGGCGCAATCAGGACCGGCTCGAATCGGCCCTGATCGCCGTCGTCACGCCGCTTCTGGCGCTGCTTGCCCGCGTTGTCCCGGGCCGCTCGGCGCCCGACAGAGCAGATGTCGAACGGCGCATCGACGGCTTCTTCATCGCCGTTGGCCGCGTCGCCAGTGACCGCCGGACGCTTGTCACTGCACTGGGATTTTCGGCACTGGGCTGGATTGCCCTCTCCACCTCGCTGTGGCTCTCGCTGTACTCGCTCGGTCATTCGGTCCCCTTCGCCGCGACCCTCTTCGTCGTTCCCGTCGGCTCTATTGCCGGAGCCACGCCGCTGCCGGGCGGGCTCGGCGGTCTCGAAACCGCCTTCATCGCTCTGCTGATTCCGACTGCCGGGGTGTCGGCCTCGGCCGCGACGGCGGCCGTCCTCGTCCACCGGGGAGCGACCTACTGGCTCCCGACGTTCGTCGGCGGCGGCGCGGCCACTGTCATCGGCACGCAGGGCCGCAACTGAGTGCGGGTGGAAGACGACGCGCTTAAATGACGGCAAGAGGTACAGAGGGCCAATGACGACACTTTACGATGCGCCTGCTGAGGACCTCATTGAGGCGGTCGCCGAGAAGCTCGCCGATGAAGACGCTATCGAGGAGCCCGGGTGGCTCGAATACACCAAGACCGGCGCGGACCGCGAGCTCCCGCCCGAACAGGACGACTTTTGGGTCCGGCGCGCGGCCAGCCTCCTCCGGAAAGTCGCCACGAACGAACCGGTCGGCGTCGGCTCCCTCCAGACAGAGTACGGCAGCGCAAAGCAGGGCTCGAACCGCTATCAGGTCCGCCCCCGCCGCCAGGCCGAGGGCTCGGGCAACATCATCCGCACCGCCCTCCAGCAACTCGAAGACGCCGGCTACGTCGAAACCGCAGACGGCGAGGGCCGCGTCATCGCCGCCGATGGGCGCAGCCTCCTCGACGAAACCGCCGGTGAGGTTCTTGAGGGTCTTGACGACCCTGCACTCCAGCGGTACGCGTGACTACTTTTTTTATCTCGGGTGTCGGGCGCGCTCTCCGAGCGCGCGCTGCACCTCTCGACGAAAAAACATCCGCAGAAATCGAAGACTTCTGCCGGGCTGCACGAGAGCTTCGCTCTCGTGAACATAGTGAAAAACGCCGCTGACGCTCAGTAGAGCGTTCGCGGGTGCTATTGTAGCCATTTACTGCAACCGCACAGTCACCGCACCGCTCATACCTCAGAACTCGAGGATATAGGCCGACCCAGCGCCGTCGCTCGGGGCCATACATGAGGTGTCGCCCCCGCGCGGTTTCGAGATTGGTCACGTGACAGTCGGATTGACAGCGACACCGTGGCGGCCACACATGACCGGCACCCGTCACGTTGTTCGCGGGTCGTTTCTCCCTGCTCGTCTTCCGGATGCTGGCTGACACGAGCATCCCTCGCCCTGCTCGCGGCTTCGCCGCTCGCGTTTAGGAGGTCTCTCCCTGCGGTCGAGACCTCCCACTCTCCGAAATCGTTTTGCCCACGAGTAGATAATACGTGGATATGAGCGGCGAACCCAGCGAGGAAGACCTCGAAAAGCTCCGCGAGCAGAAACGAGAGCAACTCAAAGAACAGCAGGGCGGCGGGGACGAGGAGGCAATGGAGGCCCAGCGCCAGCAAGCCGAAGCACAGAAAAAAGCCATCCTCCGGCAGAACCTCACCGACGGTGCCCGCAAGCGGCTCAATACCGTCAAGATGTCCAAACCGGAACACGGCGACAAAATCGAACAACAAATCGTCGCGCTTGCCCAGAGCGGCCGCATCCAGGGGAAGATCGACGAGGAAAAGATGAAAGAGTTGCTCAAGGAACTGACCCCTGATTCGAAGAGCTTCGACATCCGCCGGCGGTAAGCGTGGACATCGGACTGTTGTACAGCGGTGGGAAAGATTCGACACTCGCCGCGCTCCTTCTTGACGGCGTTGCTGACGTGACACTGCTCTGTGGCACGTTCGGCATCACGGACGCTCACGAGCACGCACGCGCGGCCGCGAAGGCAGTCGGTTTCCCCGCCGAACGACTCGGCCTCAACAGGACGGTCGCGGAGACAGCAGTGGAGACGATGGTCGCCGATGACTACCCGAGAAACGGTATCCAGCAGGTCCACGAGCACGCGCTCGAACGGGCTGCAGCGACCGAGTTCGACGCTATCGCCGACGGCACGCGCCGTGACGACCGGGTGCCGACCGTCGACCGGCCGCTCGCACAGAGTATCGAGGACCGCCACGGCGTCTCGCATCTGGCCCCACTCAGCGGCATCGGTCGCGGTGCGATCGACGCGCTTGCGACCGCCCACCTCCGCGTCGAGACGGGGCCGAGCGAGGAAATGCAGAAAGGCGACTACGAGGCGGAACTCCGGGCGCTTCTCGAAGCGAAACACGGCTCCGACCGCGTCGATGCGCTCTTTCCCGCCCACACCCAGTCACGTGTGACCGGCCGCCGCTGACGGTTCCAGCCAGCCGAGAACCGTGGGCACTGAACTGTTTTTGCTTCCAAGCGTCTACGTGGGGGTATACGAATGAAGTTCTTTGTTCCCTACGACGGCACCGAACTCGCAAAGGCAGCACTGGAACGGGCCGCGGTACTCGGCAAGGGGGTCGACGCCGGCATCGTCGTGGCGACTATCATCCCGAAAGACGGCGAGTACGCGCACAGGCGCGGCTGGATTGCAAGCAACGAGGGGTTCGATGCCGACCGAATCAAGACGACGCTCCGTGAGGAAATCGATGACATCGCACCCGGCGCGGAGTTTCGCCATGCCATCGTTCGGTCGCACGTCAGCGCTGGCAACATCGCGACGCGACTCCGGGACATCGCGATGGAAATCGAGGCCGACGCCGTCTTCCTCGGCAGTGAAAACGTCGGCTCCATTGCGGCGCCGGTCAGTTCCATCGGGTCGAACGTCGCAACCCGCGTGCCCTACGATATCTACCTCGTCCAGTCACGCGATTAGCGCTGTCCGATCACCCACTTATCGGAGTAGGCCGCCCCGCAGGCACAGGAGACGTAGCCGTGAATCACGTCGCCCTCGGCGTAGATGTCGCCGACCTCATCGTTCTGTTCCTCCGCGAAAGCAAAGACAAAGCGTGCCTCGTGGTCCGGCCCCTCGCCCTCCGGGCAGGTACCGCCGGTACAGTCGGCGGCTATCGTTCCCTCGGTCCCCATCGCCTGCTTTGCGAAGGCCATCGGGTCGATGCCCGCGGCCTGCTGGAAGACGCTGCGTGCCTCATCACCCGGGAGGACGAGCACGATGCCACCGTCGACACGCTCGCCGTGGGCTTTGAGTGCGTCGGGGTTCGAAACGGCCGTCTCGTTGAGGTAAATGAGTATGTCTTCGGGCCGGTCGCCGGCCAGAAACGCCGTGCGGTCGCTGTTGGTCATTACGCGTGCGGAGAACGGCCCGAGTAAAAAGCGCCCGGGTTAGATGGCGAGGAAGGTGCTGACTAACAGCTTCGTCCCGATTCCGGTGAGCGCGCCGATCCAGGACAGCAGGACGAAATGCAGGTAGGTGTTCATCTTGTGCCCGCCGTCGATGGTCCGGATCATCAGCGCCGACAGCATTGCGCCGAACATGATGATGACGATGAGCAGGAACTCGATGAGCGGGATGTCGTAGA
>CAZOQK010000096.1:0-274 GCA_964581735.1 uncultured Halobacteriales archaeon
GGTAGTCCTCGGCATCACGCTTGATTTTTTGCAGTGTCATCGCCGAGACCTGCTCGGGTGTGTACTCCTCACCCTCGAGGCCGGCAGTGTAGTCGTCCTCACCCATATGCCGTTTGATGGACTGTACAGTGTGGTCGGGGTTCTGGACGGCCTGGTTTTTTGCGGGCTTGCCGACCAGTTTCTCGCCGTCGTTGAAGGCGACGACGGAGGGCGTGGTACGGTCACCTTCACCGTTGACGATGATTTCGGGGTCACCGCCCTCCATGACCGCGAA
>CAZOQK010000096.1:284-8788 GCA_964581735.1 uncultured Halobacteriales archaeon
GACCGCGAACGCGCTGTTCGTGGTCCCGAGGTCGATGCCCAGAATCTTGTTGCTTGCCATGTTGGCGTACTCTACCTGTCTGAGTCGGTTAAAAGTTGCTAGATACGCCGGGTGTTCGATGTACGTAGACCGCCGGACTCGGCCGATTCTCGTTTCCTCAGCGAGTGTGACCGCACGGTATAACCCGACCGCTCTCAGAGGGGACGCTGACGGGGTTTACTCCGCGCCGGACCCGTCGCTGATGGCGACCTGTGCGGGGCGGATGACCTTCCCGGCCATCTCATAGCCGGGGCGGTGGACTTCGGCGACGGTCCCTTCGGGCTGGTCAGAGGCAATGGTCGCCAGCGCCTCGTGGCGCTGCGGGTCGACATCCTCGCCGGGGTTGGGTTCGACCGGCGTCACGTTCTCGCGTTCGAACTGCTCGTCGAACTGCCGGAGCGTGGATTCGACGCCGCTGCGGATGTCGGTGTTCTCGTCCTGATCAAGCGCGCGCCGGAGGTTGTCGCGCACGTCGAGCAGGCGCTCGACTAAGTCCTCGGTGGCGCGTTCCTTTTGCTCTTTTAGGCGCTTTTTCTGGCGCTTCTTGTAGTTCTGGAAGTCTGCCTGCTTGCGCTTCAGCCGGGACTGGAGGTCCTCGATCTCCGCTTCGCGCTCGTTGAGTTGGGCCCGGAGCGTGTGGAGTTCGTGGGCGATGTCCCCGGGTTCGGAGTCGGCGACCCGTTCGACGAGTTCATCGCTCGGGCCGTCGGCGCCCTCGGCCTCGTCGCTCTCGGACTCCTCGCCGGTAATCTCTTCGAGGGTTTCGTCGGGGTCGGTCTCGGGTTCTTCGGCGATATCGTCGAGTGCCTCGTCGGGCGGCGACTCGCCGTTTTCGGCCGGAGTCGTCTCGGCCTCGGGCGTGTCGTCAACCTCCGTGGCGTCCTGCTCGCTCATAGTCGGGGGATGGTGTTTCGCGGATAAAAGCCACCCGGTAGCTTCTTGTCCGCGGGCCGCTGGCTTGGCAGTGTGAACTCGGAGTTCGCCTTCGAACTCTCGGTCTGTGCGTGGGCCGAGCGCCACTGGCCACCCGACGGCGAGCGTGAGCGCCCCATCCTCGTCGCGCGCCAGCTCGGTATCAAGCGACGGCGCTGGGACACGCTCGTCGTCGAGTGTGACCCCGACGGGCTCGCGGCGCGGGCGAACTTCGGCGAGCGGGCGCTCGATTCGGACCTGCTCCACGTCGTCCACAACGCCCCGAGCGAGTGGGCGTGGTACCGCGACACCCTGCCCGACCCTGGCTACCCCTGGCGGTACGTCCGCGAGGCGATTCACCGCGCCGCCGACCGGGATATCATCGAGACCAGAACCGAAGGAAACCGCATCCACATTCGCCGACGGTGGGTCTATCCGGATTGGGTCGAGCGCATAATCGCCATCGAGAACAAACCCGACCTGACCGCCAGCGCCGCGCGGAACCTGGCACCACAACTGGAGCGTGACGTTGCCCTGTCGCTGGCCGACGAAGTGTGGGTCGCTGTCGCGAACACCGGCGAGCAGGGCAGGCCCGCGTTGTTTGAGGGGATTCCGGTCGAGGCGGGCATTCTGACCGCCGACCCCGAGACCCGCGGTGCGGGCGCCGTTGAAGCGACGTGGCAACCCCGGACGCTCGCCGTCGCCGACCCCGGGACGCGCATCACCGAGCGGCCCGACGGCAGCGGCCGGGACGCCTCGGCGGCTCGGTTCGAGTACGCCGACCCCCGGTGGAAGGCGAATAAACGGCTCGAAATCGCCGAGCGAGCCTACGAGCGCGGGTGGCGCGCCTACGCCGACTCGATGCGGCCGGACTGTCGACACTTCGAACTCGCGCCGACGGAGGGGGTCGCTCGGCCCTACTGCCGGGCGAAGGAGTGTTTCCCGACACAGAGCGAGTGTGCCCACGCCTGCCCCGAGTTCGAGCCCGAGCCACCGACGTGGCGCCAGCGGGGGTGGCCGATAGAGGGTGGGCCGGGAGCGGCGATACAGCGGTTGCTGGCCGAGCAACGCGAGCAACAGCGCCCCGGCGGCGCGGACAGCAGTTAACGGGCAACGATGTTCTCGCGGTCCAGCGCCAGGCGGAAGGTCGGCACCGTCTTGCGGACCCGCTCGACGGCCCCCTTGTCGACCAGTCCGTGCAGCGTCGAGCGCGTCTCGTCGACATCGGCCTCCTTACCCGCGTCCTGCAGGGCGTGCAGGGTTGCGACGACGCTCTGTGGTTCGTCGTTGGGGCTTGGGAGAACGTCGAGCGTCGCGGCTTCGATGTCGGTCACGTCGACGACCCGTTCCGAAGAATCGGTCTCCTCGCCGGCGACGACGGCCTCTGCCTCGGGCGTGGCACAGATGAGGCTGTTCTCGTTGCGGTAGTAGTACTCCTTGAGTTCGGATTCGAGATACGAGTGGACCGCACTGCCGCTGTCCATCCCCCACCGCTCCTGGAGGGCGGCGTTTTTCGTGGGTTGCAACTCGACGACATTTTCGAGTCGCTCCCGTGCCTCCGCTGAAAGCGTCATTGTTTCACCCTACGGCTACCCGGGTACAATGGCGTTGCGGAGTCCGGTCGCTCAGTAGCCATCGGCAGTCAGGCTTTGAGTTCCTCCCCGCGCTGAAGCGCGAGGCTTTCTCCTTGTCTTTCCGTAAACAGCGACACCAGCTCCGCTTCGGACAGCGAGTGGGCTGGCATCCTTCGGGGGGGTGGGCGCCCGGAAAATTAGCTGGTGGGGCCTAACTCCGACAGCGTCGCCGCCACGTCGTCCCAGTGGCTGCCCTGCCAGAAGTGCTGGCCGCAGTCGAGACACCGCCAGACCTCGGTATCGGCAGGGTCAGGCGCGTACGCTGGAGTCGGCTCGTCGCGGCCCACACGCTCGACGGGGCCGTTACAGACGCCACAGCGCGTGGGTTCGGCGGGCAGCGACAGGTCAAGCCCGACGGCGGCCAGCTCCCGGAGTTGCGCCTCGACATCGCGGGACTCAATGAGAATCGCGTCCGGCGCGTGGTCGGCGAGCCCGGTGTTGCGGGTCACCAGCGTCCGGTCGGTCTCACGGAGCCGCGCGAGAATCACGTCGTCGTCTTCGATGCCGTCGTCCAGGGTGTAAGCGGCGTCGTACCCACACATCCGCAGGTACGTTGCCAGTTTCCCGAGCATGGTATCCAGCAGGAACTGCCGTGGTGGCTCGGTCCCGCGGGCGTTCATACAAGCGGTGGGGGTGCCAGCGACAAAAACAGCCGGGCTACCGGGAATCTTTTGTCACTTGCTGGTACACAAGTGGTATGCGTCTCAGGACGAAGTACGCGCTCGCGCTTCTCGTGACGATGCTCGTCCTGGGCAGTGTCCTCTTTGTCAGCACCGAGCAGTTCAAACGCCAGATTATCGACCAGGAACAGCGTGACATCGAGAACACGACCGCACTCACCGCCAAGCAAATCGACGAGTCGATTCTCACCCGCATCGACTACGTCCGGTGGTTCGCCGCCCGTCCGGCAGTGTCGAACGTCCCCCGGGCCGAGTCCAACCTCCAGTCCTTTCTCGATGGCTCGAACTTCTATGCCGCACAGTTCGTGGCACCCAACGGCACCATTCTTGCCTTCGAAGGTGAGGTAAACGAGTCGCAGGCTAAGCAGGCCGTCGGCACCAACGTCAGCGACCGGGCGTACATCAAGGAGGTCACCCAGCCCCTGAGCGGGACCGTCATCTCGGACCCGGAGCGGTCGGGCGACAACTTGACCATCGTCACCATCAGTTCGAAGGTGACCGAGGCGACCGGGGACGAAAACCAGGAACTGAAAGGCATCCTGGTCGGGGCCATCGAAATCGACGTGTCGGGCTTTTTCATCGCCAAGGAACCGCTGGAGACGCGCCGACAGACGGTGTCGATAACTGGCGAGAACGCGACCGGGGGCGAAGTAACGCTGGACGGCGCCGAGCGGTCGTTCGACCGGACGCTGACGGGGACGGCGACCATCGAGACGACGGGCTGGGAGGTGACAGTCTCGCGTGACCGCGAAGAGTTGACCGGGCGGCTCTCGACGCTGCGGGCCGTGCAGGCGGGCGGGCTCTTCATCGTGTTGCTTGCGTTCGTCTCGCTGGGTGTCTGGGAGTACCGGACGAATCTGCGACAGACCCGCCGGTTGCTCGACGGGTTTACCGAACTCGAACGGGGCAACTACAACCACACAGTCGAACTCGAAAGCGCCGAGGAGTGGCGCCAGATGAGCGACGGGTTCAACGAACTCGCAAGCGGCCTCGAACAGCGCGAGGACGAACTCCGCGAGCGCGAACAGCAACTCAGCGTCGTCAACCGCGTCCTGCGGCACAACCTCAAAAACGAGATGACCGTCATCCAGGGCCACGCCGAGATGATGCCGGTTCTCGAGGAGAAGGAGCGCCGCGAGGAAACCCTAGAGACGATTCGGGAGACGGTCGAACGGCTCCTCTCCTCCAGCAAGAAGGCCCGCCACATCAACGACGCCATCGATAGTGCTGACGGGGGCAAGAAATCAATCGACTGCTCGCAGGTCGTCCAGCACAGCGTCGAGCGAATCACGACTGACTACCCGGATGTCACGGTGCGGGTGGACGTGCCGGAGGGCGTCGAAGTGGTCGCAATCAGCGCACTCCAGTACGCCATCGACAGTATCGTCGAGAACGCCTTCGAGCACAACGAAAGCGAGGCCCCGACGGTCGAGGTGTGGGCCGAAGTCAGCGACGACACAGTCGAGATTCGGGTCGCGGACGACGGGCCGGGTATCCCGAGTCACGAAATCGAGGTGCTCGAAAAGGGGACCGAAACCGGGCTCGAACACGGGAGCGGCGTCGGCCTCTGGTTGGCCTACTGGATTGTCAAACGTTCGGACGGACGGCTCCGGTTCACCCGCTGTGACCCGACGGGGACTATCGTCACCATAGAACTCGACCGGGCGGAGTAATCAGGTGTCGTCGGTGCCGTCGGGGTTCGTGTCGCCCTCGCCGGCGGTAGCGTCGGTCCCGCCGGGTGGTCCGCCGTCATCCGCTGGCGCGTCCTCGGTCCCCTCGTCGCCGAAGCCTTCGGTCTGAATAACGCTGTCGTCGCCGGGGTTGGAACTGCCCGTCTCGGCTGCTGGCTCCTCGCCACCGCGTGCATACAGCAGGCCGCCAAGTACACCAACGAGCACGACTGCCCCGGCACCGAACAGTACCGGCATCGAGGGGCCGGAATCGCCGGCGCCGTCGGTGCTGCTGGTGTCGTCGTCACCGCCGTTGGCGTCACCGCTCCCATCGGGCTGGTTCGGCGTTGCGGTCCGCTGCTGGACACCCTCGTCGCTCACGTCGATGATGCCGACGGAGACGTCGTTGACCCGGACCTCGTAGTTGCCCGGTTGGTCGAAGGGCCGTTCGAAGGTAACGCCGACAGTCCCGCCGTCAGGAACGGTCGCGCGCCGGTCGTCGACGACGGTGCCGTTCAACAGCAGTTCGGTGACGAACACGCCGTCGGCACCGCCGTTGTTCTGCAGCGAGACCTGAATGTCGACGGTCTCACCCACGCGGGCAGCGTCGACACTCGCCGTCGCGTCGGCCACGCGGATGTCCGGCCGTTTGGCCGCGGTGGTCCACTCCGAAAAGCCGTCGCCGGTCGTCACGTAGTGGTAGTGGGTGTCTGTCGTCCGGGCCCGCGTCGTGTTCTGTTCGGTCCAGCCGGCCGTTTCGTTGTAGCGGTACATCGTCACCGCGTCCGGGTTGGCCGCGGCCGTCTCGTTCGGCGGCGCGGTGATGTTCGCGACGCGGTCCTTGCGCATCCGGAAGGTGTACTTCACTTCCTCGATATCCGCGTTCGGGACGGAGTGAGTGACGTTGAGATAGCGCAGCCCGGTGGCATTGTCGCCGAGTTCGGTATCGGGAGTCGTCTCCAAGGGGTCCTCGCTGTCCGTGACGTTCAGTGAGAGGTTGGTGTCACGGGAGGGCGTGACGCTAATCGAGTCGATGTCGACCGACTCGGTCTCGTCGGCCGATGACGGTACGGGCACGTCGACCGTCTCGCCGGCGTTGACGTTGCGAACCGAGATGTTGACCTTCCGGTCGGTGCCCCGCTGGGTCGTCGAGATGGCAGTCTGCGTGTTGGCATCCGACAGCGTAACCGGGAGGACCGGCTGGTCGGGGTCGCCGCTGCGCAGTTCAAGTAGTGCCGTCTCGCTGGCCGTCGAGTCCGGCGAGAAGGCGACGGTCACCCGCCCCGACTCGCCGGGCTGGAGGGCGAGACTCCTGCCGTCACGAACCGAGTAGCTGTCCGACCCCTCGATGGCGCTGGCTACCGAGAGCGCGCCGGTACCGTTGTTCGACACCGTGACGCTCCGGGTTGCGGTCGAACCGACGGTCGTTCCCGTGAACGTCAGCGACTGCGTGGAGGCCTTGATCTCCCCGGCGGCAGCCGTTCCCGTGGCGGTGGCCGAGACCAGCGCCTCCCCGTCAGGGGCCCGGACGGTCAGCGTCGCGCTGTAGCTCCCCGGCGCGTCGGGTTCGAACACGAGTGTCCCCTGCTCCGAACTCCCTGCCGGGACGGGAATTGGTCGGTCGAGCTGCTGGGCCTGTTCGATTGCCTCCGGCCGCTGGAGCGAGAAGGCGTCCGTGTCGCCCGTGAATTCGATACTGCTGACCTCAACCGGCTCGCTGGCAGTGTTCGCGACCGTCACCGTCGCTGTCTCGCGCCCGCCCGGCGCGACCGTGCCGAAGGAGGTCGTGCTGGGGTCGACGGTCAGACCGGTGTGACTCGACGCCTGCACGACATCAAGTGACTGTTCGCCGCCCGGGTCCGCAACGGTCACACCGCCGACAGTGCCGCCCGCCACCGAGAGCAGGACGACGAGTGCGACCACGGCCGGACCTGCACGACCGGCCGACCGCTGTGTGGGGGGAGTCATCTCTCTATCCTGTAGGTACCATGTTCAGCCCACTTATAATGTTGGAATGAGAACACATATTTCGTGGTGTATTTTCCCACAACGTCGGGTTCCCTCGGGGCCGAACACGACACGGCCACAGCCGGTGCTCAGTCGATAAACGCCCGGATGCTGTCGGTGTCACCGGTATTGAGGATATCGGCCGCCCGTGCCCACCCGCGGCGGGCGGTGTGGACGCCGTAGCGAACGTGTCCGTAACTCGACGTTCGGTGGGCGTCGGTGTCGACGACGATGGTCGCCCCCGTGTCGATGGCAGTCTGGACGGCCCGGCCGGTAAGATCCAGCCGGCGCGGGTCGGCGTTGATTTCCAGTGCCGTGTCGTGGTCGGCGGCGGCGCTCGCGAGCCGTTCGACATCGACGGTCAGGCCGGGGCGGTCGTTGAGTAGTCGCCCGGTCGGATGACCGATGGCGTCGACGTGGGGGTGTTTCGCGGCCGCGACGAGGCGGTCAGTGCCGTCCCCGTCCAGCGCGGCGTGTGGCGAAGCGACTACGAAGTCTAGGTCGGCCAGCACGTCGTCGGCCACCGAGACCGACCCGTCCTCTGCGATGTTGGCCTCGACGCCGGCGAAGACGGCGATGTCGGCCTCGTCGTCGGCGGCCCGGATTTCGGGAATCTGCTCGCGCAACTCCGCGTCCGAGAGGCCAACGCCGCCAACCATTCCTGGCCCGGTCGCGTGGTCGGTGATAGTGACGTACTCGTGGCCGAAGTCGGCCGCGCCCGCGGCCATCGAAGCGATGGATTCGGCCCCGTCAGACCACGCTGTGTGGACGTGCAAATCGCCACGCACGTCGCTTTCGGTCACCAGGTCGGGCAGTGTCCCCTCGGCGGCGGCCGGGAGTTCGCCCCGGTTCTCCCGGAGTTCCGGCGGCATCCACGCCAAATCGAGAGCGTGGTACATGCTCTCCTCGGTCTCGCCCGCGATGTGCTCGCCCGCCCGCTGATCGGCATCGGACTCGTCGACCCCGCTGATATCGAAGACACCGTACTCGTTCATCTTCAGGTCACGGTCGATAGCGCGGTTGCGAAGGGCGACGTTGTGGTCCCAACTGCCCGTGAAATACTGCAGGGCGCTGCCAAATTCCCTGGGCGCGACGATGCGCAAATCGATGCGGACCCCATCGGCCCGGACACTCGCCTTCCCAGTTCCGGCCTCGATGACCGAATCGGCGTCGGGCCAGTCGATGAAGGCCCCGACGACGGCCTCGGGGTCGTCGCTGGCGGCCAGTACGTCCACGTCACCGACCGTCTCCTTCCAGCGGCGAATCGACCCCGCGAGGTCACACCTGGCGACGGCATCGATCCCACGCAGGTAGTCACGCACAGCCTCGCCGCGGGGGATGGCCTCACCCAGCAGCGAGCGGTCGTAGGCCTCGCGGGCGAAGTCGATGCCCTCCAGGATGTTCTGCTCGGTCTTGGCACCGAAGCCCTTGATTTCCTGAATCTCCCCGGCTTCGGCGGCGGCTTCGAGGTCGTCGAGCGTCTCGATGCCGAGTGCCTCGTAGAGCGTCCCGACGGTCTTCGGACCGACGCCCTCGACGCTCGTGAGCGCGGCCATCTCCAC
>CAZOQK010000097.1:0-8703 GCA_964581735.1 uncultured Halobacteriales archaeon
GCTTGGCTCAGTGCTGGCGATTTTCAGCGGAATCTTCTGGCCGGACATCGAGGAGAGCGGTCCGAGCCCGAAGGAGATGGGCACGGTCTGGCCCTGCGTGACGGCCTGTCCGCTCAGGTTCTGGCGAATCATCGGCGCGACGTTGCCCCGGACGCGGAGGTTCTGCGGGAGTGCGACGGTGATGGTCTTTGCCGGCTGGACATCAGCGGCCTCGACATTGACAGAGTCGTCGATGCCGGTGCCGGTCTCCTGGCGGAGCTGGCCGTCGATACGGACGACGCCGCGGCCGTCGTCCTCGGGGTAGCCGGGCCAGACGCGCGCGACAGCGCGGCCCTCCTCACCCTCGATGACGATGTAATCGCCGTTCTCGAGGTCCATCTCCGACATCGCCTGCCGGTCGACGGCGGCGAGTCCGCGGCCCGCGTCTTTCTGCTTCAGAGGTTTGACAGTGAGTCTCATACGTTCACCTCGATAGTGAGGACGCCGTTTTTCATAAACGCTCGTGCGGTGTCGTCTAGTTCGATGTCGAACTGGTCGTCGTCGACGACGACGATGACGGTGTTGCCCACGACATCGACAGACGACGACTCGACGTAGCCGAAGTCTGCAGCAAGCACGACACTGTCGTCGTACTCGAATCGACTCACGTCGATATCCTGCGCTTCGAACTGCTGCATCGGTTTCATACTAACTACAAGTAATCGCGATAAGTATAAAAATCTTTGTGTAGTTAGCGGCTTCCCTGGCCGGTATTAGCCAAAAGTGCTTGTTTGCGGTTCACACCAGATACTGTGTTCTATGTGGACCAATCGCTGGCACGGAGTGTCCCTTTGTCCCACGCTCGTGTGTGGAAACGGTCACCCACGACGGCCGGGAGACGGCGTATCGGTTCACTCGGGCCAGCGGTGACGGCCCGACAATGCTGTACGTCCACGGGAGCGGTCGCACACACCGTGTCTGGGCGCCACAGTGTGCACCGGGTGGGCCGAGCCACCCCGCAGCCGCGCTTGAGTTGAGCGGCCACGGCGAGTCCAAGGACATCGGCACGCTGGCAGGCGCGGAGACGCTCAATGCCGACGCCGATGCGGGGACCCGTGCGCGGTCGATAGCGACGATGCGCGGGGTCGGACAGTTGGTCACCGAGCGGGATTTCCTGTCCTGTCACGGCTTCGATGTCCGGGGCCGGGTGGCCACTATCGACGTGCCGGTGCTTGCGCTCGTTGGCGAACACGACCAATTGACGCCGCCGGCGTACCACGAGTATCTGGCCGCGGAACTCCCCACTGCGGAGCTGTGTGCTCTCGACGACGCCACACATCTCGCGATGCTCGAGCGCCCAGCGGCGTTCAACACGGCCGTCGAGTCGTCTCTCGGCGCACAGTACTGGCGGCGACTCCAGAGAGGTACAACTAATTGTCTCGCCCCGAAAGAACGAGTGTGTCCCCTCCGAGCGACCAAGCGCGTGTTCTCGTCGTGGACGACGAGGAGGCCGTCACAGACACGTACCGCCTGCGCCTCGACGCGGAGTACGATGTCGACGTGGCGACTGGCGGCCGCGAAGCGCTGGCGACCGTCGACGACAGTCACGATGTCGTCCTCCTCGACCGCCGGATGCCCGAGATTTCCGGTGACGAGGTACTCGAAGGGATTTGCTCGCGCGGCCTCGACTGCAAAGTGGTGATGGTCACCGCCATTGACCCCGACTTCGACATCCTGGAGATGAAGTGTGACGACTACATCGTCAAACCCATCGAGGACGGGCAACTTCACGAGGTCGTCGACCGCGTCCTCCGCATCGCCGAGTACAGCGACCGCCGCCAGGAACTCGGCGCCAAGAAACTCAAACGCAACGTCCTCGAAGTTGAAATGCGCGACAAAGAACTGCAAGACAGCGAGGAGTACCAGCGCCTCGAAGCGGAGATTTCGGAGGTGGAAGAGGAGGTTGACGAACTGGAAGACGAACTCGGCCTTGAGAACGTCGACCGCTTCATGTAGAGTTCCTTTTTATTGGTCGGGTTTCCTCGCTCACTGCGTTCGCTGCGGGAACCGCATGGTGGCTTCGCCGCCACGGCATGCGGTTGCGGGCCGACAGCTCGCAACCCGCTCACGGCAAAAATCTACGATAAAAAGGCTGGTCATCGGCCTTTGGCCTCGGTTCAGTTGATCGCGCTCACTCCGTTCGTGCGAGTGTTTGTCGTACCGCAGACCTCTCACTCCGAAGGCTTACTGAGCAGACTACTGATTCAGTGTAATCCTGAAATCAGTCGTATTGCCGACTAGTTGTATCGCAATCACTAATAAATATCCTCCAGCTCCTCGGAAACGTGGCTGTGTTCCTCTGTCGGGAACTGTCCGTCTTCGACGGCCTCGGCGTAGTCGGCGATGGCGTCGGCCATCTCCTCGCGGACGTTGCCAAACGCCTCCGCGAAGGGCGGGGTCCAGTCGCTCATCCCCGTCGCGTCGGTCACGACGAGCACCTGCCCGTCACAATCGGGCCCAGCGCCGATGCCGATGGTCGGAATCGTGAGTTCCTCCGTGATGTGCGAGGCGAGGTTCGCCGGGATGTGTTCGAGCACACAGGCGAAGGCTCCGGCGTCCTCGTGGGCGCGGGCCATCTCAACGATTTCCGCGGCCTGCTCGGCGTCGTTGCCCTGCTGTGTGTAGCCCGTCTGGTTTACACTCTGTGGCGTGAGGCCGACATGGGCCATCACCGGGATGCCGAGGTTCGAGAGATGCTCCGTTAGGTCGACGGTGTGGGGGCCGCTCTCGATTTTGACGGCGTTTGCGCCCTCCTCTTTGAGCATTCGCCCGGCGTTTGTGACCGACTCGCCGCGGTCGGTGCCAAAGGAGAGAAACGGCATGTCCGCGACGACCAGCGCATCTTCGGCACCGCGGGCGACCGCGCTGGTCCGTGAGGCGACATCCTCGACGGTCACCGGGAGGGTGTCGTCGTACCCCAGGATGGCGTTGCCCATGCTGTCGCCCACCAGAAGCACGTCGATGCCGGCCTCGTCGGCGATAGTCGCCGTCAGGGCGTCGTAGGCGGTCAGCATCGTAATGTGCTCCGAGCCGGCCATCGACTGGAGGTCCTGAACGGTAGTCATACGAGTATCGTCGCACGCGGCCGGTAAAATCCGTTCGGCTCGGTCAATCGGCGTTCCAGCCCAGCCGGGCAGCGACGGCTTCGCGAAGGCCGGTCTCGTTGCGGCGGTAGCGGTCGACGACCTGGTAGGCGATGAAGTAACTCGGAACGGCGGCGACGATGGCGAGGATGACGTTGCCGACGACGAGCCGGAGGACGACTTCAGGGGCGGCGTTCAGCGAGGGGTTGGTGACCGAGACGCCATTGACCGGCCCCAGCAGGAAGAAGCCGAGGCTGAGCGACAGCGCGTAGACGCCCCACTTGACCACGGGGTTGAAAACGACGGCGGAGGCGACCAGCGCGAGTTTGCTCAGCCGGTCGACGGAGGCCGCGAGCACGACGAAGGCGATGAAGCCAGTCCCGAGCGTCGGGAGCATCGTGATGAAGACGCCGACGCTGAAACTCCCCGCTACTTCCTCAGTCGAGTGTTCCTCGGTAAATGCCTCCCACAGCATCTCTTTGGCTCGGCCGAGAGCCGACCGGGCGCGCACACCTGCCTCAGCGAGCATTTGGTACCACAAAGAGGGCGCCTGCAATTAATTGTCACGGTCAGGCCGGTCACGACAGACGCCGGCCCGCGACGAGCGCGGCCGCGAGCGCGACAAGTGTCGCGACGACACCGAAGCCGGGACCGGATTCGCCCGCCTCGGTCGTCCCGTCATCGGTCGTCGACGGAGTCCGGGTCGCGTTATCGGCGACGGAGCCGTTGTCAGCGACCGGAGCGGCATCGGGGTCAATTCCCCGGAGACCCACCACGTCAGGTGCGTTGACGATTGTGAGGCGGTCGTCGGTACGGTCGATGTAGATCACGTCACCGAACCCGCTCTCCTCGGAGAACCGGTACGTATCCACGTACCCGTCGAGTGCCTCGCCGCCGTGGTGGGCGACGAGCTCACGGTAGGCGACGGTGAACTCCGCAGCGTCGGCCGGCGAATCCCAGGCGAGTTCGTAGACGTACCCGGTCCGGTTCGTCCCGTCGGTCGTCCGGTATGGGACCAGCCTGTCGCTGTCCCACCCGGCCGTCGCGCTGTGGTTGTATCGGTAGGAAACGGGGCGCTCGATGCCGCCGCTTTCGTTGAGGTTGTAGTGGGCCCGTAGCGGGATGATCTGCGTATTGCCACGCGTCTCGAAGCCCGGATGCCACAGCGAGACGAACAACCCGGGTTCGCCCACGGAACTGTACGCCTGCTCGCCGTCCGTCATCAGAGGTGCCCAGGTATCTGAACTCCGGTCCGGGACCGTCAGGTCGGTCGGTTCGTCCTCGGGGTACTTCTCGGGGTGAATGGCCTGTTCGGTGCTGTCGGGGTAGTCTTCATACAGCACATCGACCGCGCTCCACCCGCCCGTACGGTACCGCTGGCGGACGAAATCGACACCGCTGTTGTACGGCTGGAGGAAGATTTGGGACATCCCGATGTTGAGTGCTCCGAGGTCCCGACCCCCGTTCTGTTGGCGGTTGTTCTCGGGCACGTAGCAGGTCCCACTCCAGGTACCGGCACACCGCTGTCGGTAAAGGTACTCGACGTAGTTCGCGTCACCCTCGACGACGACGTTCCGGACGTTTCGCTCCTCGATAGTCGAGACGGTCGTCGGGAGCCGAAACTGGTTGTCCTGCTGGGCGTGGAACAGTTCCTGGGCCAGCGTCCCCTCGCGGATGCGCACCGCGTCGCCGGGCGGGGAGACCATCGTGACGTTGCGGTGCTCGGGCGAATAGTATCCCCGAACGCCACCGAGCAGTGCGCGACGCGACTCCACAGCGTTCATCGACTCGTTGATGAGGAACAGCGCCTCGTACTGCTGGTTCAGGAGCCGGCGCTGTGTCGCGTTCAGGTCGACGAGTTCGTCGCTCTCACGCTGTTGCTGTGCCCGACTGATGAGACGGACCGGTGGGGTCCGGTCGAACTCGATTCCGCGCACTCGCTCGACGCGGGCCATGGTCCGCGAGACGACGGCCGCCAGTTCCGCCTCGGAGATGCCGTCGGACTGGTTCACTGCGAGGGTCTCGTTGTACCAGACGCCGTTCTCCCAGCCGAGTCGGTCACTCGCCGGGTCCGGCGTCGAGGCGTTCGTGACGTTCGACAGGACGGTGACGTTCGTCCCCGTTCGCGGGGGGCTGTCCTGTGCCGCGGCCGGTGTCGACGCCATCGCTACGCCAGCGAGGGCAGCCACTGCGACGACAGCGACCGCGAGCCAGCGCAGGCCGGGTGCGGTCGGTTCCGATGATCCCATTGCCAGCCAGTACGGTAGTTTAGCTATTCAAACGGCAGCGGCGACTTACGGGCCGGAAACTCGGCACAGCATTTATTATGGAGTCGCTGAAGCCAGCTTACTTCAGGGTCGGACGCAGACTGTACGGATATGACACCGTCGCACGTGCTCGTCCCGCTGGATGGCTCGCCACTGGCCGACGACGCGCTCGTTCACGCACTGGAGACGTTCGACTGCTCGGTAACTGTCCTCAACGTCGTGGCGCAGCTGGACAGTTCGATGAGCGAAGGCGGCATCATCGAGCCCGGCGAAGACCGACAGGAGAGTGCCCGTGAACACGCCGACACCCTCGTCGAGCGCGCGAAACAGCACGCCGCCGAGGCGGGCGATAAGGTCGACACCGCCATCGAGACCGGTGACCCCGCCGACACTATCATCGACTTCGCCGAGGACGCGGACACCGACCACATTGTCATGGGCGGCCACGGCGGCGACCGCCGCGGACTCACCCGCCGCTTGCTCGGCACCGTCGCGACCGACGTGGTCGGCGGGGCGCCGATGTCCGTCACCGTCGTCCGGTAATCAGACCCCGAGGACCGTCGCGAAGAGCCGATACAGGCCAAAGCCGATGGCCGCCGAGGAGACGAGCGTGATGAGCCAGAACGCCAGCGTGACGCTGATTTTCCGTCGCGAGACGCCCGCCGACCCGCCGGCCAGGCCCCCGCCGATGACGCCGCTGATGATGATGTTATTGAATGAAATGGGGATGCCGAGCGTGATGGCCGCCTGCGCGATGATGAACCCGGGGACAAGCGCCGCAATCGAGCGCCGGACGCCCAGTTGTGCGTACTCGCGGGACGTGGCCTGGAGCAGTCGCGGGGCGCCCATCCACGCGCCACCGAGAATCCCAGCAGCACCGAGCGCTAGCAGGACGAATCCGGGGACGCCCAGTTCCACCGAATAGAGGTTCTCAAGCGGGCCAGTCGCCAGCCCGACCTGACTCCCGCCGCTGGAGAAGGCGACGACGCTGCCCAGGATGATGAGAAACGTCTTGATGCCTCTGTCGACCGACTCCTGTGTGCGCCGCCGAATGAACTGGAAGCTCATCGCGGCGACGGCGAGTGTCACCAAGGCCGTGCTGACGGTCGTCAGCGTCGCCGAGTCGACGAACAGCCGCGAGAGTCCGGCGATGGTGCCCTGTGACTGGCCGGCGGGCGAGGGGATGATGCTCAGCTGGATGTTCGCGACGATGCCGCCAACGGCGGCCGCAAGCAGCGGGACACCGACCGTCTCGGGGATGTCGTCGCGCCGGAGAACCGTCGCGGTAAGGTAGGCCAACCCGCCCGAGACCGGCGGCACGAGCGCCCAGAACAAGACGATGCGCTGGTAGGTGCCAAAGACAGGGTCTCCACCGAGCGAGAGGCCAACCCCGACCATCGCGCCGGTTGTCGCGAAGGCCGCCGGAACGGGATACCCCGAATAGACGCCAAAGGCCATGAATCCCGTGGCGGTCAGCAGGCCGGCCGTCGCGCCCAGCGATGTAATCTGTGTGTTGGCGACCAGTCCCGACCCCACCGTCTCGGAGATGCTGCCACCCTGGGTGAGCGCCCCCAGTGCGGCGAGAATCCCGATGAGGAAGGCGGCTTTCATCGTCGAAATCGCGTTCGCGCCGATGGCGGGGGCAAAGGGCGGCGAGTTGCTGTTTGCGCCGAGTGCCCACGCCGTCAACAACCCTGTGACCGTCGCGAGCGCGACGAGCACCCAGAACACGGCACCGGTCGCGGCGACGGCCATCTCAGCCCCACCTCTCCCGTGGTCCTCCCCGTGTGAAGGGGCGTCCGACGGCTTCGTCGTGACCGACCCGACATGCCATACCCCATCTCCTGCTGGCTCTGGTATAAACGTACAGGCTGTCGGGAATCGGCAGGGGCTTTACACGCCGGCCACTACCGGCTGGCGTGTCACCTGATGTCGAGCGAACGGACCCGGATGGCGTCGATTACGGGTGGGTGATGCAGGTCACCTTCGTCGTCACCATCGTCGTCGGCGCGCCCATCGTCGCCGCGCTCTCGTTGACGACGACGCTGACGACCTGGACCGCGCGGGCGAGTTTTGCTATCCGCGTCGGTGCGCTCGTCTGGTTTCTCGTCGCCGTCGGCGTCTTTCTCTATGCGCGCCGCCGCCAGACATAATTACTCGCTGTGTGCGTCCGCCCACTCGAAGGGAACGCCCGCCCTGTCTGCAGTCAGTTCGTCGCGCTCGGTATCCCCGACGAACAGCGTCCAGCTCGGCTGGGCGTCGAGGGCTTGAATCGCCGCCAGGAGTGGTTCAGGGTCGGGCTTGTGTGTCTCGACGGTGTCCCGGCCGACGATAGCCGAGACGTGGCTGTCGAGTCCGTGCAGTTCCAGTGCGATGCGACAGGCCGCTTCACAATTAAGCGAACAGACCGCAACCGGCACGTCCGCGGGGAGGCTGTCGGCGGGCGCGAGCCGCGTCGCCGAGCGGGCACCGTCGCGTTCGTGCTCACGGATCCGCTTCTCGACCGTCGGGCGCAGGCCGCGGTCCTCGGCCGTCTCCAGTACGTTCCAGAGAGACATGCCGTCGGTGTCGACGCCGCGGGCGGAGAGAATCGCCGCCGTCTCCTCGGTTACACGGCTCCAGTCGACATCGAGACGCACCAGCGTCCCGTCGAGGTCGTAGACAATGGCGTCGTAATCGGTCACGGCTAGATACACGGACGCGTGGCGCAAAGGCATATCGGCACACCGTTCTGGCGCCACGGTCCTGTCCACAGTATTTACCCAACACGGAGCGAGTGCGAGCGCCACTGAAACCAGCAAGAAAGCCCCGAGCGTCTGTCTCACGGTTCACTGCGTTCACCGTTCGACCAGACCGAGAGCCCCACTCCGTTCGGCTCTCCCGGGACTCGGTGCGCTCGTTGCGCTCCTTGCTTTGCTGCGGTGCTTACGGAAGTGCAAGGAGAAAGCCCCGCCCTAAATGTCGGGGATGAATCCGACAACCCTGAACAATCCACCGTCCAAACGCCCGGCAGGATATTCCACGTTCGAATCCATACCTTCAACTGATTTTGACTACATATGTTACGTGTGGCGAAACAGGTCGTCACACGCACCTACACTGCTTCCATACGGAACCAGCAACAGGTGTCTGACGACCTTGATTCGCTCGGGTTCTCAGCCTCGAAACTCTGGAACGTCGGACGGTGGGTTTGCGACCGCGTATGGTCTGAGATTGGCCACATCCCCGGTCACAACGAACTCACCTCGTACCTCAAGTCACACGAACGCTATGATGACCTGCATTCTCAGTCAAGTCAGCGAGTCCTTCAAGAA
>CAZOQK010000098.1:0-888 GCA_964581735.1 uncultured Halobacteriales archaeon
ACTCGTCGTCCCACGGCAGGCGGGTGCCCAGCCCGTAGTTGCGGATGCAGGGCCAGGCGTCCAGCCAGTCGATGGTGTGGGTGTACTGCTCGCGGGTGTTCTCGGGGATGGCTTCGAGGCTGGCGACCGCTTCGCTGGCTTTTGCCTGCCACTTTTCGTTGCCGTAATCGAGGAACCAGGTGTCCTGTCTTGCGACCTCCACGTCGCCGCCACAGCGACAGATAACCTCCTCGCTGAACTCGTACATCGTGTCGAACGCGCCCGTCTCGCGGTGGTGGTCGCGGAACCGCTCGCGCACGTCCTCGACGATTTCGCCCGCGAACTCATCGTAGCTATCCAGTAGTTTGCCGCTGTGGAACTCGTCCTGGTAGAGGTCCGCAGTCACGTCGTGCAGTTCGGGGTCGTCGCTCGATTCGATGCCTGCTGCGTCGACGGCGTCGCGGGCCGGAATCTCGCCGTACCCCTCGATTTCGAGGATGGGCACCGGCTCGATTGCCTCGACCGCAGCGGGGTCGATGCCGTATGACTTCATCCGCTCGTCGTCGGCTTTTGCCTCTTCGAGTGCGACGTAGTCGTCCGGGGAGTGTGCCGGGACGGACATCACGACGCCGGTGGCGTTGTCGGCGTCGACGAAGGACGCCGGCAGGACGAGCACCTCGTCGCCGGTGATGGGGTTCTCGACGGTTTCGCCCACGAACTCGCTGCCTGCGACCGTCTCGATGACCTCAACGTCGCGCTCCTGTAGACGGAACTTCTCGGTGGCGGCCTCGGAGACGAGCCACTCCTCGCTGGAGGACTCGCTCTCCTCGTCCCCCGAGCCTCCGCTCGCGTCGCTCGCGGAGACGCCGTCGACGGTGGCCCGGACGTACGTCGCGTCGGGGTCGACGT
>CAZOQK010000098.1:898-1477 GCA_964581735.1 uncultured Halobacteriales archaeon
ACGTAGGCGTTGGTGACGCCACGGACCGTTTCCGGTCGGAGCGTCGCCATCGGCACCGTCGTGTCGCCATGTTGGAACCGAATCAGCGTGTACTCCTGGTACTCCGCTTCCTCACCCTCGAGCAGGTCGTGGGTCGTGACGGGATTCTGTTCCTCGGTGCAGTATTTAACCGGGTGCAGGCCCTTCTCTAAGAGGCCCCTGTTTTTTAGGCTCTCGTACTGCCAGGTAATAAACTGCGAGTAGCGGTCGTCGTTCGTCGTGAACTCCCGTCGCCAGTCGATAGAGAGGCCAAGCCCTTCCATTCCGGCCTTGTAACTACAGTCGCCCTCCTCGATGAAATAGCGGGCGTACCCCATCGGCGTCTCCAAGCCGTTCAGTTCGTCCCGGGGAACGTTGAACGCCTCCTGGAGGGTGTCGAGTTGTGCTTCCTCGCCTTTTTTCAGACGCTCGACGGCGCCGACAATGGGGGTACCGGTGACGTGCCAGGCGATGGGAAACAGAACGTTGTCGCCCTGCAGTCGCCGGTAGCGTGCGTACACGTCGGGCACGGTGTAGGTCCGGGCGTGGCCGATGTGCATC